>JBATEB010000371.1:0-11163 GCA_049663805.1 Burkholderiales bacterium
GGGGTGCTGATCGCCAGCGCTTCCCCGTTGCGATCGAGAATGCGGCCGCGGCTGGCCGGAATCTCGATGACCCGGCTGAAGCGCGATTCCCCCTTGGCCCGCAGAAACTCGTTGTTCATCCCCTGCAGGTAGGCGGCACGGCCGAGCAGCACGACGAAGCCCGCCGCGAGCGCGACGAGGAGAAACCGCGATCTCCACACGGGGAGCGTCAGGGCCAGCACCGGGCTGGAGGCGAATTTCATTCCGCTCCCGCCGGACTGATGATGTGAAGGCGTTTTGCGTCCGGGACGCGCATGTGCAGCTGACGGCCTGCGATGCGTTCGACGCGTGCGTGCACCGCCCACGTGCTTGCTTCGAGCTGCAGCTGACCGTATTCGACCCCGAGCTGCCGCGAACGTTCCTGTTCCTGCTCGAGTTCGCCGAAGAGCTTGCGTCCCCGGTGCTGCGAGGTCACCAGGCCGAGCGAGCACGCAACCAGGACGATGAGAAGGAGCAGGCTGAGACGCGCCATGAGATCTCAGGCGAGCTTCTCGGCGACGCGCAGCACCGCGCTTCTGGCGCGCGGGTTGGCCCTGAGCTCTTCGTACCCCGGTCTTATCGGCTTGCCGATCACGCACAGCGCCGGTGCGGGCAGCTCCCGGGCCCGCAGCGGCAGCCGCTCGGGCAGTGTCGGCCGCGCGGCGGCGCGCATGAAGCGCTTCACGATCCGGTCCTCGAGCGAGTGAAAGCTGATCGCGACGAGCCGTCCCGGGGGCCTGAGCGAGGCGAGCGCCTGTGGCAGCGCTAGCGACAGCTCCTCAAGCTCCTGATTGACGTGAATCCGTAAAGCCTGAAACGTCCGCGTCGCCGGGTCTTGCCCCGGTTCACGCGTCCGGACGGCCGCAGCCACGAGAGCGGCAAGTTCCCCGGTCCTCCGGATAGGCCCTCTTCGCCGAGCAGCAGCAATCGCCTTTGCAATCTGTTTAGCAAACCGTTCTTCGCCATAGCTGCTGATCGCCTCCCTGATCTCGGCCTCGTCCGCCCGGCCTAGCCACTCGCTTGCGCTGAGGCCCCGCGTCGGATCCATGCGCATGTCCAGAGGCGCATCGACGCGAAAGCTGAATCCGCGCTGCGGATCGTCGAGCTGCGGCGAGGAAACGCCGAGATCGAACAACACGCCGTCGACCGTACTCGCGCGCGCCGCGGCCAGCGTTGCCTGCAACTCGCTGAAACGCGCGCCGACCGCTGTAAAGCGCGGGTCGCGTATCTCGCGCGCCGCCGCGATCGCCTCCGGGTCCCGGTCGATCGCGATCACCCGGCCGCGTGGGCCCAGCCGCTCCAGAATGAGCCGGCTGTGCCCGCCCCTGCCGAACGTTGCATCCACGAAGGTGCCCTCCGCGCACCGCTCGATCGCGAGCGCATCGACTGCGGCGTGGAGGAGGACGGGGAGGTGTACATCGGCGCTCACAAGGAGAAGTTTTCGGTCCCGGGCGGCGGGTGAGCCCCGGCCTGCGCAAGGGCCCGCGCGAGCCGTTCGTCCCACGCCGCGACGTCCCAGATTTCGAAGTGGCTGCCTTGCCCGACCAGCATGGCGTCTTTCTTCAGGTCGGCGAACTTGCGCAGCGCCGGCGACAGCAGGATGCGCCCCTGGGCGTCGAGTTCCAGTTCTTCGGCGAATCCGACCAGCAACCGCTGCCACCAGCGCGTTTGCTCGTTGAAACTGGAGAGCGCCTGGATCTTGGCTCCGATGGGCTCCCAGGCCACCCGCGGGTAAAGAAGCAGGCAATTGTCCGGGTGGGCGGTCAGGACCACGGCGCGGCCGCCGGAAAGCAAGGCGTCCCGGAACCGGGTCGGCACCGTGAGCCTTCCCTTGGCGTCGAGACTCAGCTCTGTCGCCCCCTGAAACAAAGGACCCCTTTCGAGTGGCGAGAAACGCCACGATTCCCCACTAAAATCTACTTCTCACCACTCTAGTGGAAACAAGGGGGCAGGTCAAGCTGTGAATTGAGAAATTTTTAACTACAACAGGGACTTAATGACGCTTTCCGAGAATCAGCTTGATATAAAATAAGAGTAAATAAATTAAAGTGTTACGATCTACACTGAATGTAATACATTAGGAAATCAACGAGTTCCGGGATCGAGCCCTACCACCCCCACCGGCCCGGAGAGAGCGGGCGCCAACTCCGGCGCCCGGTGCTAATGGAGATGTTTCTTTCCGCTGGCGCCGCTCGGCCGCAAGGCGGCGCGCTCCTGCGGTCCCTCCGCGGCGCGCCGAACGAACAGCTGGTTGACCAGGGCGGTGACTTCGCCGATTTCGGCTTCCCCGAAGTGCCGGCCGAGCAGCGCCGAGAGGTCGTCCATCAGGCGCCGGCGCTGCATGTCGCGGATCGCCTCCGGCGTGGGACCGACGAACACCCAGCCGTGCTCGTCCTGGCCGTCCTCCTGGTAGTGGCTGACTTCGACCGCAGCCGCCTCCTCGGAGTAGGGCGACAGCGAGTCGAACGCGCCCTCGAGCGCCTGCTGGAAGTTGCGCCCGACGTAGCCGGTCCAGCAGATGTCGAGCGCGCGCCGGCGCCGGTCGAACACGATGCCGGGCTCGTCCTGGTGGGCGCTGCGCGCGTCGGCCAGGCCGTCGACATCGACGTAGTCGAACCAGGACCTCAACGCCAGCTCGATCTCGGTCTGGCTGACGCCGCTTTTCAGAAGCACGGTGCCGTGGACGTGAACTTCGGTGTGCATGGATTCGCTCCGGGAAACAAGGATGCTATTCCGAGTAGGCCCGGACTTCAACCGGCTCCGCATTCGGGCAGTGATATCCCGCGCCGCCAATGGGATAATGCGGAAAACCGAGGGATATCAAGGAGCCTGAATGCCCGCACCCAGCGACACCATCAACATGGCGCTTTTCTGCGACTTCGAGAACGTGGCGCTCGGCGTGCGCGACGCGAAGTACGCCAAGTTCGACATCAGCAAGGTACTCGAGCGCCTGCTCCTGAAGGGCAGCATCGTGGTGAAGAAGGCCTATTGCGACTGGGAGCGCTACAAGGAGTTCAAGGCCGACATGCACGAGGCCTCGTTCGAGCTGATCGAGATCCCGCACGTGCGCATGTCGGGCAAGAACTCCGCCGACATCCGCATGGTGGTGGACGCGTTGGACCTGTGCTACACGAAATCCCACGTCGACACTTTCGTCATCATCAGCGGCGATTCGGATTTCTCGCCGCTCGTATCGAAGCTGCGCGAGAACGACAAGACCGTGATCGGCGTGGGCGTGAAGAACTCCAGTTCCGACTTGCTGGTGGCGAACTGCGACGAGTTCATCTTCTACGACGATCTGGTGCGCGAGAAAGCCAGCCACCGCCCGCAGCGGAAGAAACCGCAGGCGAAGCCCGCCGCGGCCGGCGAGAGCACGCCGAAAGACAACGACGAGAAGACCGAGGAAGCACTCGACTTGGTGATGCGAACGGTCGAGGCGCTGATCGCCGAGCGCGGCGCCGAGGAGAAAATCTGGGGCTCGATGGTCAAGCAGGCCTTGAAGCGCCGCAATCCCGGCTTCAACGAGTCTTACTACGGATTTTCTTCATTCTCCAAGCTCCTCGACGAGGCCGAGTCGCGCAAGATGCTGCAGCTCGAGCACGACGAGAAATCCGGCGGGTACATCATCCGGAGCGTAGGGCACTGACAGGCTCAGATCCGCTCGATCACCAACGCGATCCCCTGCCCTACGCCGATGCACATGGTGCACAGCGCGTAGCGGCCCTCGATCGCCTGCAATTGGTACAGCGCGGTGGTGACAAGGCGCGCTCCCGAGGCGCCGAGCGGATGGCCGATCGCGATCGCGCCGCCGTTCGGATTGACGTGCCCGGCGTCGTCGGGCAGCCCGAGATCGCGGGTCACCGCGAGCGCCTGGGCGGCAAACGCCTCGTTCAGCTCGATCACGTCCATCTGCGAGAGTTTGAGGCCGGTCTTCGCCAGCACCTTGCGCGTCGCGGGCGCGGGGCCCATCCCCATGATGCGCGGGGCGACGCCCGCCGTCGCCATCGCGAGAACGCGCGCCTTGGGCGCGAGCTGGTGCTTTTTCGCCGCAGCTTCCGAGGCGAGGATCATCGCGCAGGCGCCGTCGTTGACGCCTGAGGCGTTGCCGGCGGTCACCGTGCCCTCGGGCTTGACGACGCCCTTGAGCTTCGCGAGCGCCTCGAGCGTCGCATCCGGACGCGGGTGCTCGTCGCGATCGACGACCGTTGCCGCGCCCTTTTTCCCCGAGACTGACACCGGAACGATCTCGCCCTTGTAGAAACCCTTCGCCTGCGCCGACGCCCAGCGCTGTTGGCTCCTCAGCGCGAACGCGTCCTGGTCGACGCGAGCCACCTTGAATTCCGCGGCGACGTTTTCCGCGGTCTCCGGCATCGAGTCGATGCCGTACTTCGATTTCATGATCGGATTGACGAAGCGCCAGCCGATGGTCGTGTCCTCGATCCTGGCCGCCCGCGAGAACGCGTTGTCCGCCTTCGGAATCACGAAGGGCGCGCGCGACATGCTCTCCACGCCCCCGGCAATCATGAACTCGGTCTCGCCCGCGCGGATCGCGCGCGCCGCGGTGCCCACCGCATCGAGGCTCGAGCCGCACAAGCGGTTCACGGTTGCCCCGGGCACGGTCTGCGGCAATCCCGCGAGCAACAGCGCCATGCGCGCGACGTTGCGGTTGTCCTCGCCCGCCTGGTTGACGCAGCCGTAGATCACGTCGTCGAGCGCGCCCCAATCGACGGAGCCGTTGCGCTCCATCAGCGCCTTGAGCGGGAGCGTGGCGAGATCGTCGGTGCGGATCGAGGAGAGCGCGCCGCCGTAGCGGCCGAAGGGTGTGCGTACGGCGTCGCAGATGAAGACTTCCGTCATGATCGCACCGAGCGTATGGAACGCGCCATTGTAAACCAGCCGAGGAAGCCTCCGCGCGGCCGCCCTACGCGAGCCCGTTAACGGGAATGGCGGCACCGTGAATCGCCCTCGCGCGCTCGGACGCGAGGAACATCACGACCTCGGCCAGCGCTTCCGGTGACACCCAGCGGGCAGGGTCGGCCTCCGGCATGGCGGCGCGATTCTGCGGCGTGTCGATGATGCTCGGCAGGATGCAGTTGACGTTGATTCCCTTGTCGCGCAATTCGGCCGACATGCTCTCGGTCAGCCGCATGAGCGCGCTCTTCGAGGCGCTGTAGGCACCCATGTTCGCCTTGCCGACCAGACCCGCGAGGGCGGCGATATTGACGATCTTCCCGTAGCCCGCGGCAATCATCCCGGGCACGACCGCGCGTGCGGTGTTGATCACCGATCTTGCGTTGAGGCCGAGCATGAGGTCCCAGGTGTCCTCGGAGGTCTGGTGCACCGGCTGGCCCATGCTGAACCCGCCGGCGATATTGCACAGGATGTCGATCCGGCCGAACCGTCCGTCTCCGAGCGCCTGGACGACCGACGAGTCATCGAGCAGATCGGCGCGCACCAGGGAGCGGCGCCCGTTCGCCTCGCCGTAGGCCGAGCGCAGGGTGTCGTTGTGATCCACGAGGATCAGCGCGGCCCCGTGAGCCGCAAACGCTGTCGCGACGGCGCGGCCGAGATTGCCCGCCGCGCCGGTCACGACGCAGGTCCTTCCCTCGAATCTCATGGAATCGACCACGTTGCGCCCCCAAGCGGCGCCGCGAGCGTCGCGACCTAGGCTGCTTTGCCGGTGCGGCTCCGCGAGGACTTCGCCCAGTAGCCGGGCGAAGCCTTCGATGCCTCGAGCGAGCGCGCATCCTCGAATCCCGGCGCCATCGACGCGGACGTGCCGGCGAGCACCTGGTGATGGTCGATGTCGAGCAGGCGCAGCCAGCTCTGCTGCCCGAGCGTCAGACCGACCATGCAGCCGATCTCGACGAGCTCCGGCTCGCTGAAGTGCTTCCTCAGGCGCGCCCAGAACGCGTCGTCGGTGGTCGTGCGCCAGGTGATCGCCTCGGCGTAGGCGAGCGCCGCTTTCTGGCGCTCGTCGAAGCGCGCCGACTTCTCGAAATCGAGCAGGTCCTTGACGTGATCCTCGATCACCGCGCCGCTCGTCGACGCCTTCACCGAGCGCTGGTTACCGCAGTACTCGCACTCGACCGAGCGCGATACGTAGAGGCGGCACAGCTCCTTGATGGCGTGATCGCACACCCCGTTCCTGAAGATATCGCGCCAGGAATTGGCGAAGAACCAGAAACACGCCGGAACGTGGGCGCGAATCGCGGTGCTTTCCGGCCGCGGCGTGCCCTCCCGCTGACAGCGCTCCATTTCCTTGCGCATGTCCGCGTCCATCTTCTCCGGCGGAACGTAGCTGATGCGTTGCTTTGCCATGGCGAATTCCTCGGTTATCCGGCAAACGGGCCCGCCTTCATACGGCTCACCACGGTGTCCTACTGCGGTTTGATTCCAGCCGCCTTGACAATGCGCGCATAGTCGGCGATTTCCTTGCGCACGAAGCCGGAGAACTCCTGTGGCGTCATGCTCATCGTGTCGTTGCCGAGCTTGCTCAGGCGCTCGCGCACCTCGGGGGACGTGAGAGCGCGGTTGACGTCGCCGTTGATCCGGCTGACGACGCCGGCGGGTATGCCTGCCGGCCCCCACAATCCGAACCAGAGCGTGAACTCGAATCCCGGCACCCCGGCCTCGGCGACCGTGGGAACGTCGGGCAGCGACGCCGAGCGCTTGGCGCTGCTGACCGCGAGCGCGCGCAGCTTGCCCTGGCGAACCAGGGGGATCACCGGAGAAATCGGAGCGAAATAGCAGGTCACACGGCCCGAGAAGAGGTCGCTCAGGATGTCCGGGGTGCCCTTGTAGGGGACCTGCAGGAATTCGATCCCGGTCGCGAGCTTGAACTTCTCCGTGTTCAGATGGGTTCCGCTGCCGACCCCGGCGTGCGCGAAATTGATCTGCCCCGGTTTTGCTTTCGCCTCGGCGATGAATTCGCGCACCGATTTGATGCTCGAGCCGGGAGTCACCACCAGCACGTTGGGCTGGCCCGATAGCGGCGCCAGGTCGGTGAAATCCTTCTGCGTATCGTAGGGGAGTTTCGCGTAAATCGACGGGTTCACCGCGTGCGCGTTGGAGTTGACGAGCAGCGTGTACCCGTCCGGGGCCGCCTTCGCCACGACGGCCGATCCGATCGAACCGCCGGCGCCGCCGCGGTTCTCGGCGAGTACCGGCTGCCCCCAGATCTCGGAGAGCTTCTGCGTGACCACGCGACCGACAATGTCGGTGGCGCTCCCCGGAGGGAACGTGATGATGACGCGCACCGGCTTGGTGGGATAGCCCTGCGCAAAGGCCTGGAGCGCGCTCGCCGCGAGAGCGGCCGCGACAACCATGATGACTCGCTTCATCTATTCCTCCTTGAGGTCTTTATGTGAGTCCGTCGCCCACCGCGACGTTTTCGGGGCTGAGCTCCACGCCCGATGCCTGGGCCTGCTGTACCAGGAGCTTGGAGAAATCCTCCTCCGTCATGCCCCTGCCCATCATCGACTGTATCAGATCGCGCGTGAGCGACGCCAGCGGCATCGGCACCTCGAACCTGCGTCCGGCTTCCAGCCCCAGATCGAGGTCCTTGCGCAGGAGATAAGGCGTAAAGGTCACGTGAAAATCCAGATTCACGAAGGTCGGCGCTTTGTACCGGGTGAAAGTCGATCCCATCACGCTCTTGTTCAGGAAATCGAGGAATGCGTGCCGCGGCACTCCGGCCTTTTGCGCGAGGACCGTGATCTCCGCCATGCATTGCGTCACCACGCCCAGCATCACGTTGTGGCAGATCTTGACGATGCGCGAGAGCTCGCCCTCGCCGACGTAAGACGATCCCTGCCCCATCATGGCGAGATAGGGCGCGGCCGCGTCGTAGGCTGCCCTGGGGCCCGAGACGACGAAGGTGAGCTTGCCCGCCTTGATGACTTTGGCGTTTCCGGAAACCGGGGCGGACAGCAGCTCGACGCCCCGGGCGGAAAGGATCTTGCGCAGCTCGGCCGAGCCCTCGAGCGAGATCGACGAGCACTCCACCACCATCCGCGGCGCGCCGCCCTTCGAACCGGACAGAAGCCCCCTGGCGCCCGAGATCACTTCCTTGACGTCGCCCCAGGTCGACACCATGCAGAACACGATCTCGCAGCCGGCGAGCTCAGGCAGGCCGCTCGCGATCTTCGCGCCGTCCTTCGCGAGCGGCTCGGCCTTGGCGCGCGTCCGGTTCCATACGGTCAGGTCGCAGCCGCCCTTGGCGAGTCGTCTCGCCATCTCGAACCCCATGCGGCCGGTGCCGATCCAGCCGAGCTTTGCCCTTACGGCGGTCAATTGATCATCTCCTCGAACTAGGCGGGCTCGATCACGGCAAGGACGGTTCCCACCGGCACCGTGGTGCCGGGCTCGACCAGGATCGCCTTGAGCACCCCGCTCGAGATCGACGGGATTTCGGTCGTCACCTTGTCGGTTTCGACGTCGAACAGGGGTTCGTCGGCCTTGACCGCGTCGCCGACCTTCTTGTACCAGTTGGCGACGGTGCCCTCGGTCACCGTTTCGCCGAGTTGCGGCATGATCACGTCCATCTTCCTGCTCTCCTCAAAACCGGGGACAGACCACGTTTTTCCGAAGTTCCCGCTCGCCTGTTTGCCTGGCCGGGAAAAACGTGGTCTGTCCCCTAAGCGGCGCGACGCGAATCGAGTGCGCGTCTGACCTCGGCCGCGATGCGCGCAACGCTGGGCAACACGGCGTCCTCGAGCTGGTCGGCCGCGGGCAGCGGCACGTGCGGCGTCGTGATCCGGATCACCGGCCCCTTGAGCGAGCCGAAGACCTCTTCCTGGACGAGCGACGCGATCTCCGCGCCCCATCCGCACAGGCGCGGATTCTCCTCGACGGTGAATACGCGTCCGGTCCGGGCCGAATGCGCGAGGATCGTCCGCGCGTCGAGCGGCACCAGCGAGCGCAGGTCGACGACGGTCGCCTGGATTCCCTGCTCCGCCGCGAGCGTTTCCGCCGCCTTGAGCGCCCGCGGGACCATCGCGGCGAGCGCGATGATGGTCGCATCCCCACCCTCGCGCAGCACGCGGGCCTCCCCGAGAGGCTCGACGTGCTCGCCGTCGGGCACCTCGCCCTTGTTGCCGAGCAGGCTCTTGTGCTCGAAGAACACCACCGGGTCCGGGTCGCGGATCGCCGCGGCGAGCAGTCCCTTCGCGTCGGCTGCGGTCGAAGGCGCGACCACCTTGATCCCCGGTATCGCCATCACCCAGTTCTCCACGCTCTGCGAGTGCTGCGCGCCGAAGCGGGCGCCCGCCCCGTTCCCCGTGCGAATGACCAGAGGCAGCGTGATCTGCCCGTTGCTCATGTAGCGCGTCTTCGCGATCTCGTTGGCGACGTAGTCCCAGCAGCAGGCGAGAAAATCCGAGAACATGATCTCGGCGATCGGCCTCAACCCGGTCATCGCCGCTCCCATCGCCGCGCCGAGGATCGCGAGTTCCGAGATCGGCGTGTCCTTCACGCGCTTCGGTCCGAACTCCTCGAACAGGCCCACCGTCGTCTTGAACACGCCGCCGGCGGCCGCGGTGTCCTCCCCGAACAGCACCACGCGCTCGTCGCGCCTCATCTCCTGCGCGATGCCGGCGGCAACCGCTTCCCGATAGCTCAGTTGCGCCATGCATTGCCTCCGTCCGCCCAGACATCGGTCAGCGCCGTCTCGAGTGCCGGCGTGGGCGAGGCCTTGGCGGCTTCGGTCGCCTGATCGAGCTTCGCCATCGCGTCCGCCTCGATTTTCGCGAGAGCACCTTCAGCGACGCCCATGCCGAGCAGCCGGCTGCGGTAGAGCGCGACCGGATCGCGCTTCATCCACTCCTCGACCTCTTCCTTCGGCCGGTATTTCGCCGGGTCGGCGCGCGAGTGGCCGCTGTGACGATAAGTGAGACATTCGACAAGGGACGGCCCCCCTCCGGAGCGCGCCTTGGCGATCGCCGCGTTCGCCGCCTGGTACACGATGTCGGCGTCGTTGCCGTCGATCACCTCGCGCTCGAGACCGTAGCTCGCGGCGCGGTCGGCGGCGGGGTGCTTCACCGCGGTGACGCTCGAGATCGGCGTGTACTCCATGTACATGTTGTTCTCGCAACAGAAAATCACCGGCAGTTTCCACACCGCCGCGAGATTGAGCGCCTCGTGGAACGCCCCGATGTTGGTGGCGCCGTCGCCGAAAAACGCCACCGCGACCTGCTTCGTTCCCCGGTACTGCGCGGACCACGCCGCGCCCGCGGCGATCGGCAGATGCGCGCCGACGATGGCGTAGGAGCCCATCACGCCGTGCTCGACGCTCGTCAGGTGCATCGAGCCCCCCTTGCCCTTCATCAGGCCGCACTGGCGGCCCATCAGCTCGCCCAGCACCGAGAGCATGGAGGCCCCGCGCGCGAGCGTGTGGTGATGACCGCGGTAGGTGCAGAAGGTGTAGTCGTCCGGTTTCATCGCGGCGGCGAAACCCGCGGCGACCGCCTCCTGGCCGAGCGCGAGGTGGCTCGTTCCCTTGACCAGGTTCTGCAGAAACAGGTCGTAGGCGCGCTTCTCGGCGTATCGGATCTCGACCTGCAGCTGGAACAGTCGCAGCCGGGTCGCCTCGGATATATCCGCGTTCCGCTGCGCCGATCGCGCTTGTTGTGGGTTGGCGCTCATTGTCGAATATTCTCCTTGACTCCACCGCCGGTTGAACGGCGCTTGCGCCAGTTCCAACCGGCGGAGTTAAAGCGGCGGCGTCAGCCGTCCGCCTTTAACAGCTTTTGACGGCTAATAGGGGTTCGCGATCGGCAGCTCTTCGGCCGGGTACAGTGAAATGATCTTGGCGCCCTCGGGCGTGAGGATCACTTCCTCCTCGATGCGCGCCGCCGAGATCCCGTCGGTCGCGGGGCAATAGGTTTCCACCGCGAACACCATGCCCGCCTTCAGCTCGATCGGCTCCTTGAGGGAATTGACCCGCGAGATCAGCGGCCGCTCGTGCAGCCCGAGGCCCAGGCCATGGCAGAAATTCAGGCCGAACGCCTCGATTTCGCTCGAGAACCCGATCTCCTTCGCCTCGGGCAGCGCATGCGCGATCTTGTCGCTCGACATCCCGGGTTTCAGCAGCTCGATCGCCCGGTCCATCCACTCGCGCGCCTTGCGATAGGCGGTGCGCTGAGG
>JBATEB010000372.1:0-17657 GCA_049663805.1 Burkholderiales bacterium
GTATTGGCGCGGCCGGCCGCTCGGCGCGGGAGCGATATTCGGCGAAACGCGCAGCAGGCCGCGCTAGAATTTTCGCGCTGCAGGCTGGATGACTCGGGGGAGAGGCGAACGCAGGCCGGCGGATTTCCTGCCGCTGCGGCAAAGGATTGAGAATGACCCCATGAAAACCCAGCGAGACCCGACGAAGCCGCAGGACGCGAGGGAGGCGCTGCAATCGAGCGAGCAACGCCTCAGAAGCGTTCTCGAGCTGTCCTCCGACTGGTACTGGGAGCAGGACGAGAACCTGCGCTATACCGTGTTCTCGGGCACCACTTTCACCGAAACGGGATTCAAGCCGGGCAGCATGATCGGCAAGACCCGCTGGGAAATTCCGGGCACCCGGGTCGATCCCGCAAAGCGGGCCGAACTGCAAGCCGCGATGGACGCGCGCCGGCCGTTCCGCGACTTCGAATACGAGCGCGTGGGTCCCGACGGCACGCTGCGCTGCATCAGCGCCAGCGGAACGCCGGCTTTCGATGCCTCCGGCCGCTTCGCCGGCTACCGCGGCATCGCCAAGGACATCACCGAGCGCAGGCACGGCGAAAAATTGATCGGCCTGGAGCACGCGGTGAACCGCTGCCTTGCTTACGCCGAGAGCGCGTCGGATGCGATCAGGACGGCAATACGCGTGGTATGCGAGACCGAAGGCTGGGAGTGCGGCCGGTATTTCCGCGTGGACGAAAAGGCCGGCTTGCTGCGCTTCGCGGACGCTTGGGGCATTCCCGATCCCATGATCGAGCGCTACATCGCCGCCTCGCGCGACGTCACCTACACCATGGGCGCCGGCATGACCGGCAAGGTGTGGCAATCAGGCGAGCCGCTGTGGGTGTCCGATCGGGGTCAGCACGCCGGCGTGGCCCAGGCGACCTTCGGCAAGGCCCGCGACGTGTTCATCTTTCCGCTGATCTCCGACCGGAAGACGGTCGGCGTATGCACTTTCATCAGCCGCAAGCTGCGCGCCCCCGACGCAAGGCTGTTGCAGGCGATCAGTGTGATCGGCGGTCAGATCGGCCAGTTCGTGCAGCGCAAACAGGCCGAAGAAGTGCTGCGCGAGAGCGAGGCGCGCTTTCGCGGGTTGCTCGACTCGGCGCCGGACGTTGTCGTTACCGTCGACCGCGAGGGCCGGATCGTGCTGGTCAATTCCCAGGCGAAGCGATATTTCGGGTACGAACGCGACGAGCTTCTCGGGCAGAGCATCGACGTCCTGGTGCCGGAGGCAGCGCGTCATCGGCATGCCGGCCATCGCGCCGGCTATCTCGCCGCCCCGCGCGTGCGGCCCATGGGGATGGGCCTTGAGCTTTACGGCCAGCGCAAGGACGGGTCCAAATTTCCCGTGGAGATCAGCCTGAGCCCGTTCGAGACCGAGGCCGGAACCTTCGTGACCGGCATCATCCGTGACATCAGCGAGCACAAGCGTGCCGAGAAGGCTACCGTTCGGCTAGGAAGGATGTTCGCGGCGCTCGGCGCGACGAACGACGCGGTCCTCCACGCCAAGTCGCCTGACGAGCTCTACGAGCGAGTGTGCGACGCGGCCGTGCGCGGCGGCAATTTTTCCAATACGACGGTCCTCCTCGCGGAGGAAGGCACCGCCCGGACGAAAGCGGTGGCCAGCGCCGGCCGGGTTCCGCAGCAGCTGCAGGCATCGCATATTTCCGTCGACGAGACGATCCCGGAAGGGCGGGGCCTGGTCGGAATCGCGTTTCGCACGCAGCGGCCGTGCGTCAGCAACGACTTTCTGCACGACGAGCGCACGCGGCCTTGGCACGAAATAGGACGCAAGGCAGGCTGCCTGGCCGCGGCCGCGTTCCCGCTCGTCCAGGGCGGCCGCAGCATCGGCGCGATTCTCATCCACTACGAGGAGCTGAACGCCTTCGACGACGAGATCGTCAGCCTGCTCGAACGCATGGCCGACAACGTTTCGTTCGGGCTCGACAACTTCGAACGCGAGGCCGAGCGCAAACGGGTCGAGAAGCACATCCAGCACCTGGCCAGCCACGACGCGCTGACCTCGCTTCCGAACCGAATCATGTTCAGCGAGGTGCTGAACATGGCGATCCAGAGCGCACGGCGCAACGACCGCAAGTTCGCCGTGCTGTTCATCGACCTGGACCGCTTCAAGGTGATCAACGACACGCTCGGCCACGAGGCCGGCGACAGGATGCTCCAGGAAATGGGCACCCGCATCAGGGACACCGTGCGCGCAAGCGACGTCGTCGCGCGCCTGGGGGGAGACGAGTTCGTGGTGCTGGTACAGGAGGTGGGGGAGCCCGAACAGGTCGAGACGGTGGCGCGCAAGATCCTCGCCGCCCTCATCGAGCCGATGGTCATCAGCGAGCAGGAATGCCGGGTCAGCGCAAGCGTCGGCATCTGCATGTACCCGGCGGACGCGCAAACCGAGCCGTCGCTGATGAAGAACGCCGACATCGCCATGTACCATGCCAAGGAGGAAGGCAAGAACACCTACAGGTTCTACTCCCAGGACAGCAAGTGAACTCGCTGGAGCGGCAGGCGCCGGAGACGGGCCCCCACAGCGCCTTATGCTCGTCAGCGCACATACAGATCGTCCGATCTCGCACATGCTGGATCGTTTGGTAGCGGCGGTCTGCGGCGACATCGCGACCCCGGCTTTCCGTTGCTTTCCGGAGAGGCCCGGACCGCGAGTCATCGCAGGCTCGCAATGTTGTCGCGCCGGAGCTTTTGTCCGAGGGCGCTGAAAGGTACGTGATGGCAGCCAGGAAGAAGCCGGGGCAGCCGAAGAACCTGGCCGAGGAACGCCTGAAGAGCGTTCTCCAACTCTCCTCCGACTGGTACTGGGAACAGGACAAGAACCTGCGCTTCACGCTGTTCTCGGGAAAGACCTTCGGCGAGGCCGGATTCGAATCCGCCGACCTGATCGGCAAGACGCGCTGGGAGATCCCCGGTGCCCGCTTCGAACCCGGAGAGCGGGCCGTCGTGCAGGCGAAGCTCGACGCGCGCCAGCCCTTCATCGACCACGAATACGAGCGCGTGGGACCGGATGGCCTCGCGCGCACCATCAGCGCGAGCGGCGCGCCGGTACTGGATGCCTCGGGCCGCTTCGCCGGTTACCGTGGTATCGCCAAGGACATCACCGAGCGCAAGCGCGCGGAAGAGCTGCAGAACCTGGAGCACTCGGTGGCGCACCGGATCGCCACGGCCGAGAACGTCACGGCGGCGATGACGGCAGTGATCCGTGCCATCTGCGAAACCGAAGGCTGGGAATGCGGCCGTTACCTTCGCGTGGACGAGCGCGCCGGAGTGCTGCGCCTCACCGAGGCCTGGGGAATCCAAACCGAGGCCATCGATCGCTTTCTCGCGTCGTCACGCACTGTGACCTACGCTCGGGGCGCCGGCCTGGCGGGCCGAGTTTGGCAGTCGGGCCAGCCACTGTGGCTGGCCGATATTGGAAAAGACACGCGCGCAGCGCAAATATCGCTTATTCGCGAACTTGGCCTGCATGGGGCCATTTATTTCCCGGTCATCTCGGAAGGAAGAACGATCGGCGTGCTCGCCTTCAACAGCCGCCAAGTCCGCGAACGGGACGAGCGATTGCTGAAGGCGATACTCGCCATCGGCGCCCAGATCGGCCAGTTTCTGGAGCGCAAGCGCGCGGAAGAGGAGGAGCGCCGGTTCCGAGTCGCGATCGACGCGTCTGCGGATCTCATGCTCCTCATCGACCGCGTCAGCATGCGCTACATCGATGTAAACGACGCTGCCTGCCGGACCTTGGGTTACAGCCGGGAAGAACTGCTGGCGCTGGGGCCGCAGGATATCTTCTCCAAGTCTCGAGAGGAACTCGCTCACCTTTACGACCGGATGTTTGCCGGTGAACTGGATGCGCCTACGGTAGAAGGTATTTACCGTTGCAAGAACGGATCCCAGCTGCCCATCGAGGCCTATCCCCGCGCGGTGCGCTCCGCCGCCGGGGACGTTATCGTCTCGATCGCGCGCGACGTCCGCGAGCGCAAGCGCGCCGAGGAGTTGCTGAAGCTCGAGCATACGGTGACCCGCTGCATCGCCGAAGCAGACAGCGTGAGCGCGACGCTGAAAAGCGCAATACGCGCAGTCTGCGAGACAGAGGGCTGGGGGTGCGGCCGATACCTGCGCGTGGACGAGCGGGCCGCTCTGCTGCGCTTTTACGAGTTCTGGAACGTCTCCGTGCCGGAGGTCGAGCGTTATATCGACGACTCGCGCCAAATGGTCTACGGCCGGGGCGTCGGGCTCGTAGGTCAGGTTTGGCAGTCGGGTACGCCCCTGTGGGTCGCCGATATCACCCAGGATGCGCGCATCGCACGCAAAGCGCTTGCGCGCGAGGCCGGCATGCGCGGAGCATTCGTTGTTCCGGTCACGGCAGAAGGAAAGACGATCGGCGTGCTGATTTTCCAGAGCCGTGAGATCCGTGAGCCCGAGGAGCGGCTGCTGAAGGCGATGTACGTGATCGGCAGCCAGATCGGCCAGTTCCTGCAGCGCAAGCAGGCGGAAGAGGTTCTGCGCGAGAGCGAGGAACGCTTCCGCGCCGTGTTCGACTCGGCGAACGAAGGCATCCTCATCTACGACCGCTCGCTTCGCGTCATCGGCGGCAACGCGGCTGCCGAGCGCATCATCGGACTGCCGCTGGCCGACATCATCGGCGCCGCGGGCTTTACGTCGCTCCTGCCTTGCGTGCGCGAGGACGGCTCGCCGCTCCTGCCCGAGGACCGTCCGACGCGCAACACCGTTCTGACTGGCAGCCCGCTCGCCGCCAGGATCATAGGCATAAGACGATCGAATGGCTCCATGACATGGCTCTCGGTGAACACCGGGATTCTGCGCCGACCTGGCGAGTCCGACTACTATGGCGTGGTTTCGACCCTCGGCGACATCACCGTCCAGCGCCAGGCCGAGGCGGCATTGCGCGAGAACGAGGCGCGATTTCGCAGCCTCACCGCCCTCTCTTCGGACCTGTTCTGGGAACAGGACGAGCAGTACCGCTTCACCTCGTTTTCGGGAATCGGCTCGGAGCGGGACGGCGCAGGAGGCATCCCCTTTATCGGCAAGAAGCGCTGGGAACAGGACTTCCTCAATATGTCTGCCAACGACTGGTCCGCGCATATCGCGACGCTAGAGGCGCGCCTGCCGTTTCACGACCTGGAGTTGTGCCGGCTGGACCAATCGGGCAAGAAGGTGTGGCTCAACATCAGCGGCGAGCCGGTATTTGATGCTTCCGGTGCCTTCAAGGGTTATCGCGGCGTCGGCAAGGAAATCTCCGAGCGCAAGAAGGACGAGGAGCATATCCAGTTCCTCGCCAACCACGACGCGCTGACCTCGCTGCCGAACCGGGCCATGTTCGGCGAGCTGCTGAACCTCGCGATCCAGAACGCGCTGCGTTACAACCGCGCCTTCGCGTTGCTGTTCATCGATCTCGACCGCTTCAAGAACATCAACGACACGCTCGGCCACGAGGCGGGGGACCAGATGCTCCAGGAAATGGGAATGCGCCTCACCCAGACGGTGCGCTCGAGCGACGTCGTCGCGCGCCTGGGCGGAGACGAGTTCGTCGTGCTGGTGCAGGAGGTGGGCGAGGCGAGGCAGGTCGAGGCGGTCGCGCGCAAGATCCTTTCCGCTCTGGTCAGGCCGGTGATCATGCGTGGTCAGGAATGCCACGTCACGGCAAGCATCGGCATCTGCATGTGTCCGGCCGAGGCGCAGGACGAGCAGTCGCTGATGAAGAACGCCGACATCGCCATGTACCGCGCGAAGGAAGACGGCAAGAACAACTACAAGTTCTATTCCGCGGAGATGAACGTCCACTCCTTCGAGCGGCTGTCGCTCGAGACGGCCCTGCGCAGAGGACTCGAGCGGAACGAGTTCCTGCTGCATTACCAGGCGAAGCTCGATCTCAATACGGACCGGATTACGGGCATGGAAGCGCTGGTGCGCTGGCAGCACCCCGACCTGGGCTTGGTGCCGCCCGCCCAGTTCATCCCGCTCGCCGAGGAAACCGGGCTCATCGTGCCGATCGGAAGATGGGTGTTGCAGACCGCGTGCGAGCAGAATGTCGCCTGGCAGCGGGAGGGCCTGCCGGATCTGCGCATGGCGGTAAACCTTTCCCCGCGCCAGTTTGCCGACGAAGACCTGGTGGCGGACATTGCAGCCGCGCTGGAGAGCACGGGACTGCGAGGGGATCTGCTCGAACTCGAGCTCACCGAGGGCATGGTGATCGAGAAACCCGAGCGCGCCGGAAGAGTGCTCGCCGCAATCAAGAAGATGGGCGTGATGCTCGCCATCGACGATTTCGGCGTCGGCTACTCGTCGCTGACCCACCTCAAGCGCTTCCCTATCGATACGCTCAAGGTCGACCGCTCGTTGATTCGCGACCTGCCGCAGAACCTCGAAGACAAGGCGATTACCGAGGCGATCATTGCCATGGGCAAGAGCCTCAACCTGACCGTGGTCGCCGAAGGCGTGGAAACGCTGGAGCAGCAGACCTTCCTTCACGACCACGCCTGCGACGAGATGCAGGGTTTTTTCTTCAGCAGGCCCATTCCGGGGGACCAGTTCGCGGAACTGCTGCGGCGGCGCATGGCGTCGTCAAACTGTTGATTCCTCGCCGCCGGCGCCGTCGGCACCGGCGCCTTCAAACCGGCATGCCGGGCATCGGTATACTGGCGAGGGGGAATATCTCTTGCCCGAGAAAGCGAAAATACTGAACTCGGCGGGGCTGCCATCCGATGAGGTGAACGCATGGCTGCAGGCGGAACCGCGCGAGACGGACGACTTTGCACGAGACCGCGCGTCGTTTTGCGATTTCTGGCGGAGATCCACGAGCCTCGTCGGGCGATTGCCCGAGCCGGCGCGCCGCAACGATCTGGAACATGGCGCCGCGAAGAACGTCCAGGAAGCGGCGCGCGATGCGCGCGTGCGTTTCCTGCGAAAGCACTGTGACACGGTCTACGATGCGCTGACGGAGGGGAGGTCCCGCTTCGTCCGGATCGAAGCGCTGGTGACGGCCGCGGCGCAGGCCGTACCGGGGCTCGTCCCGGGCTCGGAGGAGATTGCGGCGGAAAACGCCCGCCTTCAGAAGGACAAGAGCGGCGTCGAGATCGACCACGGCCTGTTCCTGTCCGCGGTGCTTGCGAGCGAGCGCGCCGGACGGCATCTCTGTCACGCCATGCTGCTGCCGCGGCGCGAGGCCGAAGCGTTGCGGCCGCAACTCGAAACGGACGGCAGGGTCGAGCTTGCGGGAAGCTCGATAGAGAGGCGCGGCAAGAGCGCGGTGGTGACGTTCCTGAATCCCCGCTTTCTCAACGCGGAGGATCAGACGACCCTCGACGATACCGAGATCTGCGTGGACCTTGCGCTGCTCGACCCGGTCGTCGAGGTCGGGGTCCTGCGCGGCGGCGCCGTCGAGCATCCGAAGTACCGCGGACGACGCGTGTTCGGAGCCGGCATCAATCTGACCCACCTCTATCACGGACGCATCCCCTTCCTGTGGTATCTCCGGCGCGACCTCGGCTATGTCAACAAGCTCTATCGCGGTCTCGCCTTCGCCGACGACATGCCGCCCGATGAATTCGGCGGAAGGACGCTCGAGAAACCCTGGATTGCGGCGGTGGAGGAATTCGCCATCGGCGGGCATTGCCAGCTCCTGCTCGCGGTCGACTACGTGCTCGCCGAGCGCAACGCCTTCATGTCGTTGCCGGCGCGCAAGGAAGGCATCATCCCGGGCGCGGCCAACCTGCGGCTGTCGCGCCTCACCGGCGATCGCATCGCGAGGCAGGCAATCCAGTACGAGCAGCGCCTGGAGTGCGCCAGCCCCGAAGGGCGCCTGATCTGCGACGAGATCGTCGAACCCGGCGGAATGGACTCGGCGATCGACCCGGTCGTCGACAGACTGACGAATTCAGGAGTCGTGAGCACCGCCGGCAACCGGCGAGCGTTCCGCATTGCGCAGGAGCCTCTGGACGCTTTCCGCCGCTACTTTTCCCTCTACGCGCGCGAGCAAGCGTACTGCCACTTCAGTCCCGCGCTGATCTCCAACCTGGAGCGTTACTGGAACGCGCAAGACCGCCGGCCTTGAGTCCCCGGGTCCCCGGCTCGGCGCCGTTCAGGAACGCGCACGAGTCGCAACCAGCAGAACATTGCGAAAGGGCGTGCCGGCGCTCATCGGACTCGCGCGGGCAACGAATCCCAGCCGATCGAGAAGCAGCCGCCATTCGTCCACGGTCCGGGTGTGATAGCGGGGCCAGGCGTGCCCGCGCAGCAAGGCGCCGGCGCGATCGGCCGCCAGCGTGAGCGGCAAGCGTGGACCGACCTCGGTGACCCGCAGCAGCATCCGGCCCTGCGCGGACAGGGTCCGCGCGGCCCGCTGCAGCAAGTCGAGCTGCTCGGCGGCGTCGAAGTAATGCAGGACATCGAGCAGCACGACCACGTCGCTGGGGGGGAATGTCGCCCGCCGAAGATCCGCCGTCTCGATCCGCGCGCGTCCGCCGAGCGCGCACGTTCCCCAGGCCGATTCCCTTTGCTGCCGCTCGATGCCGTGGTGCTGCAGATGTTGCGGCGGCGCCGGCCAGCCGCTCGGCCAGACGCCGCCGAGATGTTGTTCGGCCGCCGCGAGCAGCCAGGCAAACAACAGTCCCTGACCGCAGCCGAGATCGAGCACGCGCGCCCGGTTCGGGATGCAAGCCTGACGCAGCAGCGCCGCGAATACCGGGTCGAAACTCAGTTTTCCGAGCGCGAAACAGTAAGCGGACAGGCCGGCCGGCCGGTATCGCCGCGCGGCGGCGCCAATCAGCGACCTGATCGCGTCGCGCTCGTCCGCGGCCACTTTCATTCGCCACGCCTCGTATGGCCCTCCAGGGGACCGCCGGCGCGGCCCTCTGGAGGGAGGGACGGCGGTCAGGCGTTCTCGGTGTGGACCGGCGCCTCCGGTTCGGCGGCCGGCGCGCTCTCCTCGAACAGCTGTGCGGGCGGCACGGCCTTGCGGGCGTTGTGATACGCCATCCCGGTCCCCGCCGGAATCAGCCGCCCGACGATGACATTTTCCTTCAGCCCGCGCAGATCGTCCTTCTTGCCCATGATTGCAGCCTCGGTGAGCACGCGCGTCGTTTCCTGGAACGAGGCGGCCGAGATGAACGAGTCGGTAGAAAGCGATGCCTTGGTGATGCCGAGCAGCATATAGCTGTAGGTCGCCGGCTTTCTGCCCTCGGCTTCGACCTTCTCGTTTTCCTCGAGCAGATCCGCGCGCTCCACCTGTTCGCCGGGGATGAAGCGCGTGTCGCCCGCGTCCTCGATCTGGATGCGCCTCAGCATCTGCCGCACGATCACCTCGATGTGCTTGTCGTTGATTCTCACGCCCTGCAGACGGTAGACGTCCTGCACTTCGTCGGTGATGTAGCGCGCCAGGGCCTCGACCCCCTGCAGGCGCAGGATGTCGTGCGGGTCGGCCGGGCCGTCGACGATGAACTCTCCCTTGTTCACCACCTGCCCGTCGTGCGCCATGACGTGCTTGTCCTTCGGGATGAGGTACTCGTGCGAGACGTTCTCCGGGTCGGTGATCACCAGGCGCTGCTTGCCCTTGGTGTCCTTGCCGAAGGAAACCGTTCCGGTGATCTCGGCGAGCAAACCCGCATCCTTGGGCGAGCGCGCTTCGAACAGCTCGGCGACGCGTGGCAGCCCCCCGGTGATATCGCGCGTCTTGGAAGTCTCCTGCGGCACCCGGGCGAGCACCTCGCCCACCTGCGCCGGCTGGCCGTCCTTCACGGTAATCAGGGACCCGATCTGGAACGTGATGGTGATGGGATGATCGGTGCCGGCGATCCGGATCTCCTCGCCCGCCTCGTTCAGCAGCTTCACCTGCGGACGCAGGCCCTTGCCCGCCGCGGACCTGCGCTTCGGGTCGATGACGACGAGCGTCGACAGACCCGTGACTTCGTCGATCTGCTTGGCGACGCTGACGCCCTCTTCCACGTGCTCGAAGCGCACGATCCCGCCGTACTCGGTAATGATGGGGCGGGTATGCGGGTCCCAGGAGGCGAGCATCTGTCCCGCCTTGACGGGTTTGCCGTCGGCTACGAGCAGCGTCGCGCCGTACGGTATCTTGTGACGCTCGCGCTCGCGGCCGTTGTCGTCGGTGACCAGCACTTCGCCGGTGCGGGAGATCACGACTTTCTCCCCCTTGGAATTGGTCACGTAGCGAATCTGCGGGGTGAACCGCACGGTACCGTTCGACTTCGCCTCGACCTGGCTCGCCACCGCGGCCCGCGACGCCGCTCCGCCGATGTGGAAGGTACGCATCGTGAGCTGCGTCCCGGGCTCGCCGATCGACTGCGCGGCGATCACGCCGATCGCCTCGCCGACGTTGACCAGCGACCCGCGCGCAAGGTCGCGCCCGTAACATTTCGCGCACAGGCCGAAACGCGTCTCGCAGGTGAGCGGCGTGCGCACCTTGACCTCGTCGATCCCCAGCGCTTCGATCGCATCGACCTCATCCTCGTTCAGGAGCGTGCTCGCTTTGAAGAGCACCTCCTGCGTTTCCGGATGAAGCGCATCCGTCGCGGTGACGCGGCCCAGGATGCGCTCTCTCAACGCCTCGACGACTTCTCCGCCCTCGACCAGCGCCTTCATCGCGACGCCGTTGGCGGTGCCGCAGTCATCCTCGGTCACCACCAGATCCTGGGTCACATCGACCAGGCGCCGGGTCAGATAACCCGAGTTGGCGGTCTTGAGCGCCGTGTCGGCCAGGCCCTTACGGGCGCCGTGCGTCGAGATGAAGTACTGCAGCACGTTCAGCCCTTCACGGAAATTGGCCGTGATCGGCGTCTCGATGATCGAGCCGTCGGGTTTGGCCATCAGGCCGCGCATTCCCGCGAGCTGGCGGATTTGCGCGGCGGAACCGCGCGCCCCGGAGTCGGCCATCATGTAGATGGAATTGAACGACTCCTGCTTGGCGCGGCCGCCCTTGCGGTCGGTGACCTCCTCCGACGAGAGTTGGTCCATCATCGCCTTGCCGACCTGGTCCCCGGCCCTGCCCCAGATGTCGACGACCTTGTTGTAGCGCTCTCCCACGGTGACCAGCCCCGAGGTGTATTGGGACTCGATCTCCTTCACTTCGCTCTCCGCCGCGGCGATGAGGTCGCGCTTCTGCACGGGCACGAGCATGTCATCGACGCAGATCGAGATGCCGGCCCGGGTGGCGAACGTGAAGCCCGCCTGCATCAGCTTGTCGGCGAAGATCACGGTCTCGCGCAGCCCGCAAAGGCGGAACGACGCGTTGATGAGCCTGGAGATCTCCTTCTTCTTCAGAGCCTTGTTGATCAGCTCGAAAGGCAGCCCAACGGGCAGGATTTCCGAAAGCAGCGCCCGGCCGACGGTCGTACGGTGACGGGAGAGCTTCTCGACCTTCTCGCCGTTGGGCCCGAAGTCGGCCTCGCGGATGCGCACGGTGACTCCGGCGTGAAGCTCGAGCTGGCCCGAGTCATACCCGCGCGCGACCTCGGTGACGTCGGCGAACACCATGGCCTCGCCCTTGGCGTTGATGCGCTCGCGCGTGGCGTAGTAGAGGCCGAGGACGATGTCCTGGGAGGGCACGATGATCGGGTCGCCGTTGGCGGGCGAAAGGATGTTGTTGGAGGCGAGCATCAGCGTTCTCGCTTCCATCTGCGCTTCGAGCGACAGCGGGACGTGCACCGCCATCTGGTCGCCGTCGAAGTCCGCGTTGAATGCGGCGCAAACGAGGGGGTGCAGCTGGATCGCCTTGCCTTCGATCAGGACGGGCTCGAAAGCCTGGATGCCGAGGCGGTGCAGGGTCGGCGCGCGGTTGAGCATCACCGGGTGCTCGCGGATGACCTCTTCCAGGATGTCCCACACCACCGGCGTTTCCGCCTCGACTTCGCGTTTCGCGGCCTTGATGGTCGTGGCGATGCCCTGCATCTCCAGCTTGTTGAAGATGAACGGCTTGAACAGCTCGAGCGCCATCTTCTTCGGCAAACCGCACTGGTGGAGCTTGAGCTGCGGCCCCACGACGATCACCGAGCGGCCCGAGTAGTCGACGCGCTTGCCGAGCAGGTTCTGCCGGAAGCGCCCGCCCTTTCCCTTGATCATGTCCGCGAGCGACTTGAGCGGGCGTTTGTTGGCGCCGGTCATCGCCTTGCCGCGGCGGCCGTTGTCGAGCAGCGAATCCACCGCCTCCTGCAGCATGCGTTTTTCGTTCCTGACGATGATCTCGGGCGCCTTGAGCTCGAGCAGGCGCTTGAGACGGTTGTTCCGGTTGATCACCCGGCGATACAAGTCGTTGAGGTCGGAGGTCGCAAAACGGCCGCCGTCGAGCGGTACCAGCGGTCTCAATTCGGGCGGCAGCACCGGCAGGACTTCCATGACCATCCAGTCGGGCTTGATGCCCGACTTCTGAAATCCTTCCAGGACCTTGAGCCGCTTGGCGAGCTTCTTGATCTTGGTGTCGGAACCGGTCTCTTCCAGATCCTTGCGCAGAGTTTCAATTTCCCGGTTCAGGTCCAGGGCGCGCAGCAGCTCGCGGATTCCTTCCGCGCCCATCGCCGCCTGGAAGTCGTCGCCGTGTTCCTCGATCTTCGCGAGGTAGTCCTCCTCGGAGAGAAGTTTCGCACGCTTGATCTTGTCGTCGGTGACCATGCCGGCGTCGGTGACGACGTAGGCCTCGAAGTAGAGCACGCGCTCGATATCCCTCAGCGTCATGTCCAGAACCAGACCCAGGCGCGAGGGCAGGCTCTTCAGGAACCAGATGTGCGCTACCGGGCTCGCAAGCTCGATATGGCCCATGCGCTCGCGCCGAACCTTGGCGAGGGTCACTTCGACCCCGCACTTCTCGCAGATCACCCCGCGGTGCTTGAGGCGCTTGTACTTGCCGCACAGGCACTCGTAATCCTTGATCGGCCCGAAGATCTTGGCACAGAACAGACCGTCCCGCTCCGGCTTGAACGTGCGATAGTTGATCGTCTCGGGCTTCTTGACCTCGCCGTAGGACCACGAGCGGATCTTTTCGGGCGAAGCGATCCCGATCTTGATCGCATCGAACTCTTCTTCCTGCGTTACCTGCTTGAACAAATCGAGCAGTGCTTTCATCTGTCACTCCAAAGTGGCGTGCACTTCAAGAACCTCGGGCCTCGGGCGGTGGCAGTATCCCGGGCTAAAATCTTTCCAAGTCGATATCGATGCCGAGCGAGCGTATTTCCTTCACCAGCACGTTGAACGACTCCGGCATACCCGCGTCGATCTTGTGGTCTCCCTTGACGATGTTCTCGTAGACCTTGGTGCGGCCGTTGATATCGTCCGACTTCACCGTGAGCATCTCCTGGAGCGTATACGCGGCGCCATAGGCTTCGAGCGCCCACACCTCCATCTCGCCGAAACGCTGCCCGCCGAACTGCGCCTTGCCGCCGAGCGGCTGCTGCGTCACCAGGCTGTACGGCCCGGTGGAGCGCGCGTGCATCTTGTCGTCGACGAGGTGATGCAGCTTGAGCACATGCATGAAGCCGACCGTCACCTGACGATCGAACGGATCCCCGGTCCGTCCGTCACGAAGGGTGACCTGACCTCCTTGCGGCAAGCCGGCGGCGTCGAGCATCTCCTTGATCTCGCCCTCCGAGGCGCCGTCGAAGACCGGTGTCGCGAACGGCACCCCTTCCCTGAGGTTTGCCGCGAGCGTCATCACCTCGTCGTCGGACAGCACGCTGAGATCTTCAGGCTTGCCGCCCTGGTTGTAGATGCGGTTCAGGAACTTGCGGACTTCCGGCCCCTTGGCGCTCGCCTTCAGCATCTCGCCGATCTTGACCCCCAGCCCTTTCGCCGCCCACCCCAGGTGCGTCTCCAGTATCTGCCCGACGTTCATGCGCGAGGGCACGCCCAGGGGATTGAGTACGACGTCCACCGGAGTCCCGTCTTCCATGTACGGCATGTCTTCCACCGGCACGATCTTGGAGATCACACCCTTGTTGCCGTGACGGCCCGCCATCTTGTCGCCCGGCTGGAGGCGCCGCTTCACCGCGACGTAGACCTTCACCATCTTTTGCACGCCCGGCGGCAGCTCGTCGCCCTGGGTGAGCTTCTTCTTCTTCGCCTCGAACGCGGCGTCGAACCTGACGCGGGTCTGCGCGAGACCGTCCTTGAGGTTTTCCAGCTGCTGCGCGGCGTCCTCGCTCGCCAGGCTGATTTCGAACCAGTCGTGGCGCTCGACGGTGTCCAGATAGACCTTCGTGATCTTGGTTCCGCGGGCGAGTTTCTTGGGCCCCTTGTTGGCGGTCTTGCCGATCAGCGAGCGTTCGATTCTCTCGAAAGCGTCGCTCTCGACGATGCGCATCTGGTCGGTAAGATCCTTCCTGTAGCGCTTCAGTTCCTCGTCGATGATTTGCTGGGCGCGCTTGTCGCGCTCGATGCCTTCCCGGGTGAAGACCTGCACGTCGATCACCGTCCCGGATATGCCCGAGGGCACGCGCAGGCTGGTGTCTTTGACGTCGGACGCCTTTTCCCCGAAGATCGCACGAAGCAGCTTCTCTTCGGGCGTAAGCTGGGTCTCGCCCTTGGGCGTCACCTTGCCCACGAGAACGTCTCCGGCTTCGACTTCCGCGCCGATATATACGATACCCGACTCGTCAAGCCTGGAGAGCTGCGCTTCGGACAGGTTCGAGATGTCCCGCGTGATCTCCTCGGGTCCGAGCTTGGTGTCGCGGGCCACCACCGTGAGTTCCTCGATGTGGATCGAGGTGTAACGGTCGTCCGACACCACGCGTTCCGAGATCAGGATCGAGTCCTCGAAGTTGAAGCCGTTCCAGGGCATGAACGCGACCAGCATGTTCTGGCCGAGCGCAAGCTCGCCCATGTCGGTCGAGGCGCCGTCGGCGACCACGTCGCCCTTGGCGATTCGCTCCCCGGGCTTCACCAGGGGAGTCTGGTTGATGTTGGTGTTCTGGTTGGAACGCGTGTACTTCACCAGATTGTAGATGTCCACCCCGGCGTCGCCGGGGACGGTCTCGTCGTCGTTGACTCGCACGACGATGCGACTGGCATCGACGTAGTCCACGGCACCGCCGCGCAGCGCCTGTACCGCGGTGCCCGAGTCGACCGCCACGGTGCGCTCGATCCCGGTGCCGACCAGCGGCTTTTCCGGCCGAAGGCAGGGGACCGCCTGGCGCTGCATGTTCGATCCCATCAGCGCCCGGTTCGCGTCGTCGTGCTCGAGAAAGGGAATCAGCGACGCCGCCACCGACACGATCTGCGACGGAGCGACGTCCATGTACTGGACCCGATCGGCGGTCGCCAGCATGAACTCGTTCTTGAAGCGGCAGGAAACGAGGCCGTCGACCAGCTTTCCGCCCTTGTCGATCTGCGCGTTCGCCTGGGCGACGACGAAATTGCCTTCTTCGATCGCCGAAAGGAAATCGATTTCATTGGTAACCTTGCCGTTCACCACCTTGCGGTACGGCGTCTCGAGAAAGCCGTAGTCGTTGGTGCGCGCGTAAAGCGCGAGCGAATTGATCAGCCCGATATTCGGGCCCTCCGGGGTCTCGATCGGGCAAACGCGGCCGTAGTGGGTCGGATGCACGTCGCGCACCTCGAACCCGGCGCGCTCGCGCGTCAGTCCGCCCGGCCCGAGGGCCGAGACGCGCCGCTTGTGCGTGATCTCCGACAGGGGGTTGGTCTGATCCATGAACTGCGACAGCTGCGACGAGCCGAAGAACTCCTTGATCGCGGCCGAAATCGGCTTGGCGTTGATCAGGTCGTGCGGCATCAAGTTCTCGGACTCCGCTTGGGAAAGGCGTTCCTTGACCGCGCGCTCGACGCGAACCAGGCCGGCGCGGAACTGGTTTTCCGCCAGCTCACCCACCGAGCGCACGCGACGGTTGCCGAGATGGTCGATATCGTCGATCTCACCACGGCCGTTGCGCAGCTCTACCAGAATTCCCACGACCGCGAGAATATCGTCGTTGGAAAGCGTCGAGGAGCCCTCGACGCCCTGGGGGCCCACACGGGCGTAGAACCGGCGAAGCCAGCCCGGTGCTTTCTCCTCAACCTTCTCCGGATAGGCACGGCGGTTGAACTTCATCCGACCGACAGCCGACAGATCGTAGCGGTCCTCGGAATAGAACAGGCCGTTGAACAGAGTTTCGACCGCGTCCTCCGTGGGAGGCTCGCCGGGGCGCATCATGCGGTAGATGGCGACCCGAGCCGCGCTCTGGTCGGCGGTCTCATCGGTGCGCAGCGTCTGCGAGATGTAACCGCCCTGGTCGAGGTCGTTGGTGTAGACGGTCTTGATGGTCTCGACCCCGGCTTCGCGAAGCTTCGCGAGCAGGGCATCGACGATTTCCTCGTTCGCGTTCGCGAGAATCTCGCCTGTCTCCTTGTTGATGACGTTGTGCGAGAGCGCACGCCCTATCACGAACTCGTCGGGCACGGCCATGCGCTTCAGACCGGCGGCTTCCATGTCCCGAATCTGCTTCACCGTGATGCGCTTGTCCTTCTGCGCGATCACCTTGCCCGATTTGTCGATGAAATCGAAGCGCGCCACTTCTCCCCTCAGGCGCTCGGGTACCAGCTCGAACTGGATGCCGGTTTTCGAGAGGTGGAAGGTGTCGAAGTCGTAAAACACCTCCAGGATCTGCTCGGGCGTCATGCCGATCGCCTTGAGCAGGATGGTCACGGGCATCTTGCGCCGGCGGTCGACGCGGAAATAGAGGTAGTCCTTGGGGTCGTACTCGAAGTCGAGCCAGGAACCCCGGTAGGGGATGATGCGCGCCGAAAACAGCAGCTTTCCGGAGGAGTGGGTCTTGCCGCGATCGTGCTCGAAGAACACCCCGGGGGAGCGGTGGAGCTGGCTGACGATGACGCGCTCGGTGCCGTTGATGATGAACGAGCCGGTGGTGGTCATGAGCGGAATCTCGCCCATGTACACTTCCTGCTCCTTGACCTCCTTGACGGTCGGCTTGGAGGCCTCCTTGTCCATGATGGTGAGACGCACCCTGGCGCGCAACGGACTGGCAAAAGTCAGCCCGCGCTGCTGGCACTCCTTGACGTCGAACGGAGGCTCGCCCAGCAAATAGCTGACGAATTCGAGCCGCGCGTTTCCGGAGTGGCTGGAGATCGGGAAAATCGACGAGAAGGCGGCCTGCAGCCCCTCGGTTTTGCGCCGGTCCGGCGCCACCGCCGCCTGCAGGAACGCGGTATAGGACTCGAGCTGGGTCGCCAGCAGAAACGGCACGTTCAGCACGCTCGCGCGCTTGGCGAAGCTCTTGCGGATGCGTTTCTTCTCGGTCGATGTATAGCCTGTTGCTACAGTGCTCATGGGTGCTCCGTGAAGCCGGAAAACAGATGACAGGGGATCCGCGGACCGCAGGGAAAACGCGGAAAATCCTTCCCGCGTCGTCCCTGCGCCCCGTGGTCCAAGATCGCAACGCCTACTTGATCTCGGCCTTTGCTCCGGCGTCGATCAGTTTCTTCAGAATCGCCTCCGAATCCGCCTTCGACACGCCTTCCTTGACGGGCTTGGGCGCGCCGTCCACCAGGTCCTTCGCCTCCTTGAGGCCAAGCCCGGTCAGTTCGCGGACGGCCTTGATCACATTGACCTTGTTCTCGCCGGCCGCGTTGAGCACCAC
>JBATEB010000373.1:0-10483 GCA_049663805.1 Burkholderiales bacterium
AAAAAAACACGCCCGGGAAACCGGGCGTTTTCGCTTGGAACGGGATCCGGGGTATCTCCCGGAGCGCGGCGATTACTTGAGGTGCTTGCTGACCAGCTTGGTCATCTCGAACATCGAGACGCTCTTCTTGCCGCCGAACACAGTCTTGAGCGCATCGTCGGCGTTGATCATGCGGCGGTTCTTGCTGTCCTGCAGCTTGTTCTTCTTGATGTAGTTCCAGAGCTTCTTGGTTACTTCGGTGCGCGGAATCGCCTTGGAGCCGACCACTTCCGCGAGCGCGGCGCTGGGGGTCATGGGCTTCATGAACGCCGCGTTGGGTTTTCTCTTCTTGGCCATCGTGTGTTTCTCCTCTCTGCTGTTCGGGTACGGGCTGGTGGTTTGAGTGTCGCCGCACGTACGGTACGGGCAACGCGAGAGTGCGTCAATCAGAGGGAAAAGTCAACCACCTGCAATGGGATTTTCCGCCTTGCGCAGAGGGGAACGGCGGCGGCCGGGGGCTCGCTCCGCTATAATCCGCGAACCTTCTCCGGCTGACGATCTCGTCAGAAGGGCAGGCCAGCCGCCGTGGACACCGCGAAGAAAAACATAGCCGCCCTCGCCACCTGCCAGGCGCTGTTGTTCACCAACAATGCCACCGCGATCGCGTTGAACGGCCTGGCCGGATACGCGCTGGCGTCCAACAAGGCCCTGGCGACGCTTCCGGTCACCGCCTGGGTGCTCGGCGGAGCGCTCTCCACCCTTCCGGCGTCGCTCCTCATGAAGCGCATCGGACGGCGCGCCGGCTTTACCGTCGGAGCGGCGATGGGGATGGTCGGCGCGGCGATCTGCTCCCTCGCCCTCGCCCTGGCGAATTTCTGGCTTTTCTGCCTCGGCACCATGGTGTTCGGCGTCTACAACGCCGTCGCCCAGTACTACCGCTTCGCCGCCGCCGACGCCGTCGGCGCCGATTTCAAGGCGAAAGCGATTTCGCTGGTGCTCGCCGGAGGACTGGTGGGCGGCATCGTCGGCCCCGAGGTCAGCAAGCACACGGTCGGTTTGTTCGCGACCCCCTACCTCGGCGCCTATCTGTCCCTGATCGGCTTTCTCGTGCTGGTGATGCTGGTCATCCAGCGGCTCGACATCCCGCTTCCGTCCGAGGCCGAACACAGGGACCCGGGCCGCCCGCTCGCGCGCATCATGGCGCAGCCGGTGTTCATCGTTGCGGTGCTCGGCGCGGCGATGGGCTACGGCGTGATGAACCTGCTGATGACCGCGACCCCGCTCGCGATGGGCCTGTGCGGGCATCCCTATACGGCGGCGGCGACGGTGATCAGCTGGCACGTCATCGGCATGTTCGGGCCGTCGTTTTTCACCGGCTCGCTGATCAGGCGTTTCGGCGTGCTGCAGGTCATGGCCGCGGGAGGGCTGCTTCTCTATGGCGTGGTGGCGATCGCGCTCTCGGGCATCAGCGTTCCGCACTTCTGGTTCGCGCTGGTCCTGCTCGGCATCGGCTGGAATTTCCTGTACATCGGCGGCACCACCCTGATCGCCGAGGCGTGCACTCCCGCGGAGCGCGCGAAAACCCAGGGCGCCAACGACCTGCTCATCTTCGTCATGATGGCGACCTCCTCGTTCAGCTCGGGGCTGCTGCTGGAAAAAAGCGGCTGGCAGACGCTCAACTACCTCGCGCTGCCTTTCATCACGGCGGCGATCGGCGGCGTGCTGTGGCTGCTCTCGCGGCGCCGGGCCGCGGTCCCTGCCTAGGCCGTGGACGAAGACCGCGCGCAGCTCGATCCCCAGGCGCGCGCCCTCATCGAACGTGCGGCCGCCGCGGGCGCGCCGCCGCTCGATGAGCTCGGCGCGCCCGAAGCGCGGCGGGCGTACCGCGAATCGCGCGCGGCGCTCGCCGCCGCGCCCCTGCCCCTCGAGGAGATCCGCGAGCTCTCGATTCCCGGACCTGCGGCGCCCCTGCGCGCACGCCTGTACCGCCCGCACGCCGCGGCGACGCCGCTCCCGGGAATGGCGTATTTCCACGGCGGCGGCTTCGTCTACGGCGACCTCGACACCCACGACGGCGTCTGCCGCGGCATCGCGCACAGCGCATCCTGCGCGGTCGTATCGGTGGATTACCGGCTGGCACCCGAACACCGGTTTCCCGCGGCGGTCGAGGACGCGGTGGCCGCGACACGGTGGATATCGGCGAACGCCTCCGCGCTGGGGATGGATGCGGAGCGTCTGGTCGTCGCCGGCGACAGCGCCGGCGGGAATCTCGCCGCGGTGGTGGCGCTCGCCGCGCGCGAGGCAGGCGGTCCGAAAATCGCCATGCAGGTGCTCGTCTACCCGGTCACGGATTTCGCCGCGGAAAGCGAATCGGTGGCGCGCTTCGGCGAAGGCTATCTGCTCACGCGCGCGAGCCTGCGCTGGGTCAAGCGCACCTACCTGCGCGACGACCGCGACGCGCAGGACTGGCGCGCCTCCCCCTTGAGGTCGCGCGATTTCTCGGGACTGCCCCCCGCCTACGTCATCACCGCGGGGTTCGATCCCCTGCGCGACGAGGGCAGGGCGTACGCCGAGCGGCTGATGCAGGCCGGCACCCCGGCGACGCTGGAATGCTTCGAAGGCCAGGTGCACGGTTTCCTGGTGATGGGCGGGGCGATCGCCGCGGCGGGCCATGCGATCCAGCGCATCGGACAGATGCTGAGGATGCGCTTCGGCACCCAGCCCCGCGTGCGGCCGTGAGGCGTAAGCGCCGCAATCGCCGCTGACAGGACCGTGTAGCATTGCGCTACTGAGCTTCGCAGGGGAGATATGGCGATCAAAGCGGGCATCAAGCCGGGTCCCAAGGACGTACTGATCGTCGTCGACGTGCAAAACGACTTCTGTCCGGGCGGGCGGCTCGCGGTGCAGAAAGGCGACGAGGTCGTGCCGCCGGTCAACGCACTCGCCCGGCGCTTCGAGAACGTCGTCCTGACCCAGGACTGGCATCCCTCCGGGCACCATTCGTTTGCGACTTCACACCCGGGGCGGAAGCCTTTCGACTCGATTCGGCTCGCCTACGGAGAGCAGATCCTCTGGCCCGACCACTGCGTCCAGGGAAGCGACGGCGCGGCCCTGCACAAGGATCTCGCGGTTCCGCACGCCCAGCTCGTCATTCGCAAGGGTTTCCACAAGGAAGTGGACAGCTACTCGGCTTTTCTCGAGGCGGACCGCAAGACCCGCACGGGACTGGAAGGCTATCTCGACGAGCGGGGGATAACGCGCGTGTTCGTGTGCGGTCTCGCCACCGATTTCTGCGTGGCGTGGACCGCGCTGGACGCGCGCCGGCTCAAGTTCGACGCGACGCTGATCGAAGACGCCTGCCGCGCGATCGACACCCAGGGCTCGCTCGCCGCGGTCTGGGAGAGGATGACCAAGGCGGGTGTGCGGCGCATCCAGTCGGGCGAGATCGCGTGACCCGGTGGCGGGCGGAGTGAAGATCCGGGGACCGGCAGCGTGAGGACGCGAGTGCTCCTTCGGGCGCAGACGCCCGGGCATCCCGGGCTCGCCGCGGCGACGCGAAAATGAAGCGCCTGCGCGACCTGCTCGGCGGCACCTCCAGGGCGATCGAAATCGTCGAGGAGAACGGCGTGCGCGTGCTGCAGATCGGCGGCAGCGCCATCCAGAGCGCGATGCGCCTGGACGCGCCGGACGCGATCGAGCTCGACTACGTGCGCGCGATGATGGCCTTCCTGCTGTTCTGCCCCAAGCCGCGCGAGGTGCTCATGGTGGGCCTGGGCGGGGGGTCGATGGCGCGCTTTATCCACCAGCGCATGCCCGGGACGCGCGTGACGGTGGCGGAAATCGATCCCGGCGTCGTGACGGCGGCGCGCAAGTACTTCCGCCTTCCCGAGGAGGACGAGCGGCTCGAGATCGTGGTCGGGGACGGCGCCGATATCGTTCCCTCGCGGCCGGCGAGCTGCGACGTGCTGCTCGTCGACGGCTTCGTCAACGGCAAGGCGGCCGACGCGCTGTGCACGCAATCCTTCTACGATGCCGCCTTCGCGGCGTTGCGCGGGGCCGGAGTGATGGCGGTCAATTTCATGAGCGACGACAGGCGCATCGAACGGCACCTGGAGCGCATCGCGGCGAGCTTCGGCCGCCGGGCGACGCTGCTGCTCTCCGAGGAAAAGGACAACCTCATCGCATTCGCGCTCAGCGGAGGCCCGCCGCGCATCGCCTGGTCGGCGCTCAGGGCGCGCGCCCGCGCGGCGAAGACGCTCTTCGGCCTGCCGCTGGAAGAATGCCTCGCACCCCTCAAGAAACGCAACCGGCACACGCCGCGTTTCCTGACCTTGTGAGAACATAGGCCCGAAACCGGGGAGGCCCGAAACCGGGGAGGCCCGAAACCGGGGACAGACCACGGTTTTCCACGCCGAGGGAAACAGGAAACCGTGGTCTGTCCCCGGTTTTATTCGGAGCGAGGACTCGAATGCAATCGGAAAATCCGGATCGGTCCGGTGCGGGTGGGCCGCGTCAGGTTCTTTCGCTGGGCGACGCGACCGCGATCATCGTCGGTCTGATCGTCGGCGCCGGAATCTTCGGGACACCCTCGATCGTCGCGGGGGCCGTGGGAAGCCCGATGCTCCTCGCGGCGGTATGGATCGCGGGCGGCATTTTCTCGGTGATCGGCGCGCTCTGCTACGCGGAGCTCGCCACGGCGTTCCCGTCGGCCGGCGGCGAATACCATTTCATCGGCCGCGCCTTCGGCAAGCCGCTCGCGTTTCTCTACGGCTGGGCGCGCATGACCGTGATCGTCGCGGGTTCGATCGCCGTGTTCGCCTATCTGTTTGGCGACTACATGTCGCGCGTCGTGAGCCTCGGCGCGCATTCGTCGGCCCTCTGGGCCGGCCTGGTGGTCCTCGTCCTGACCGCGGTGAACACGCGCGGCATCCGGGAGGGCAAGGTCACGCAGAACGTCTTCACCTTTATCGAGTGCGGGGGGCTCGTGCTGATCGTGGTCGCGGGCCTGCTGCTCGCGCCCGAACCCGCGCCCGCCGCCCCCATCGCGGCCCCGGGGGGTGCGCCCTGGTACATGGGAGCGGGCATCGGCTCGGCGATGGTGTTCGTGCTCTTCACCTACGGCGGCTGGAACGACGCGGCCTACATCTCGGCGGAAGTGCGCGACCGCGAGCGCAACATGGCGCGCTCGCTGCTTCTCTCGATCGGTCTGGTGACCCTGCTCTACCTGCTGGTCAACCTTGCCTACATGAGGGGGCTCGGCTACGACGCGATGGCGCGCTCCGACGCGGTCGCGGCCGATCTGCTCAAGCGCGTCTGGGGAACGGGCGGCGAAAAACTCATCTCGATCATGATCGCGATCGCCGCGCTCACCTCGGTCAACGGCTCGATGATCGTCGGCGCGCGCTCCAACTACGCGCTCGGCCGCGACTGGAAGATGTTCCGCTCCCTCGCGCGCTGGGACGAGGCGAGCGGCACCCCGCGCGCCGCGATGCTGGTCCAGGGCGCGCTCGCCTTGGCGCTGGTCGTTTTCGGCGCCGTCCAGGGGGCGGGGTTCAAGGGTCTGGTCGAGTATTCGCTTCCGGTGTTCTGGGGATTCTTCATGCTCACCGGAATCGCGCTGTTCGTCCTCCGGGCGAAGGAACCGCGCGCCGCGCGGCCCTTTCGCGTGCCGGGCTACCCGGTGGTTCCGGCGATCTTCGTGCTGGTGTGCGGCTACCTCCTCTATTCGAGCCTGATGTATCACCGTACCCACGCGCTCGTCGGCCTCGCCGTGCTCGCGGTGGGCGCGCTCGTGATGCTCATCGGAGGCCGGCGTCCGGATCCGGATTCCGGCGCGAATTCCTGAACGCCGCGGTGATCTGCTCACGCATCGGGATCGCGGGCCTGGCCCTTCTCGCGGGCTGTGCCGCGCTCGAGCGGTTCGGCGATACCAGGATCACCGACGGCCCGGTTCCCGTCTTCGATGCCGAGGTTCCGTATTTCCCCAGCACCGACGAGGCGGTGCGGGGGATGCTCGAGCTCGCGGGCACGGGCCCGCGGGACGTCGTCTACGACCTCGGCTGCGGCGACGGGCGCATCGTCATCGCCGCGGCGAGGGATTTCGGCGCGCGCGGCGTGGGGGTCGAGATCGATCCCGCGCCGCTGCGCATGGCCCTCTACAACGCGCGCCGCGCCGGGGTCGAGGAGCGCGTGCGCTTCGAGCGCGGGGACCTGTTCGAGGCGGACATCGGGGAGGCGACGGTCGTGACCTTGTTCCTCTTCGAGAGCCTCAACCGGCGCCTGCTGCCGAAGCTGCTGCGCGAACTTCGCCCCGGCACGCGCATCGTCGCCCACCGCTACGATTTCGGCGACGCCTGGCCGCCGGAGAAGACCGTGCAGGCGGGGGCGAGCACGCTGTATCTGTGGACGGTGCCGAAGCGCTGAACTCGGGCGCGTCCTTCGCACCTTCGCCCTGCGATCGAGCAGGAGCCGACGCGGAATCGACCTGGGTTCAGCCCGCCCGCACCAGCCCGGGCAGGCGATCCTTCAGCAGCGCTTCGGCTTCTGCCACGACGCGCTCCACGATCTCGCCCGCCGGGGGGATGTCGTGGATCAAGCCGGCGTCCTGCCCGATCAGGAGAGAGGCGTTGTCCGCATCGCCGGTCTCCCGGGCTCTCTCCAGGGCCGCGGCCGCCTCCGGCTGCCGCGCGCGCAGCTCCCACTCCCGGCCTGCCCAGCGCTCGATGAAGGCATTGCGTCGGCTGCGCGCCATGGCGCCGGGCCAGACGCTGGCGCGCGCGATGTCGGGAATTTCCGTCAACACCGTGTCGTGCCCGTCGCTGTCGAGCACCGCCTGTTTGAAGTTGGCGTGCAGCGGCGACTCCCTGGTGGCGAGGAAGCGCGTGCCGAGCAGCACGCCTTGCGCGCCGAGCGCGAGCGCGGCAGCCAGCCCGCGCCCGTCCGCGATACCGCCGGCGGCCAGCACCGGTGTCGGGCCGACCGCATCCACGATCATGGGCAGCACCGCCATGCTCGCCATCCAGCCGACGTGTCCCCCGCCTTCGGTGCCCTGCGCCACGATCACATCCGCCCCCGCCGCCCTGGCGCGCAGCGCCTCCGGCACCGTGCCGGCCATGTACATCACCCGACTGCCCGCCTCGTGGGCGCGGCCGAAGAGGGCCCGCAGGTCCTGATCCGCACGCGCCCAGGCGGCAGAGAATACGGGCGGACGCGCGTTCAGGGCCGCGTCGATGGCGGACTCGCGCGCCATGAAGAGCAGGAGGTTGACTCCGAAGGGCTCCCGGGTCGCCTCCCGGATGGCGCGGATGTCCTGCGGAATCTGCTCGGCCGGGGTGCGCGCGATGCCCAGCGTCCCCAGGCCGCCGGCGTTGCTGACGGCCGCCACGAGGGGCACGGAGGTGGCGCCGGCCATTCCGCCCAGCACGATCGGGTGCCGGATCCGCAGCAGGTCACATACGGGGGTGTGGATCATGGGTGCCTCCAGGCGCGCGACCGCGTCGCGCTAACCGGCGCGGGGTGCATGCGCTGCGTCCGTGCCGGGCGCGGCCTCGGGCTGTGCAACGGATGGAACCTTGCCCTTGAAGTACAGGTACGCGGCGCCGTTACCCAGCACTAGCAGGAATGAAGACACGGCGACAAGCCAGAGAAATCCGGTGAAAATGCGATTCGCCTCGAATCGTCTGGAAGAATCCACGATCCACGCCGGTACCCCGATACGCGTCCAGAACGACGCTTCGGCGGCGATATAACGAAGCCACAGTTCTCGTCGTCGCGTCGCGATAAAAAGAACGCCGCCAAAAAAAATCGTCATCGCGGAGGAAATCCAGAACCATCGAAGGAAATCTTCCAGGACCCCGTCCACGCGATACTCCTCCGACAGTCCGACTCGTATTGGCTGACTTCCCGGTTGACCGGCAGTCCGTCTGCAAGCTGCCATTGTGCTCCGGCCGCGGCTTGTCCTTCAAGCCGATCCCCCGCGGGACCTGGGCGCCCCCGGCCGGGCGAGCGCGCGAGTTCGCATCAGAGCGAGCGGTCGCGCCTGTCCTTCTCGTTCTGCGCCCTGATCGCGGCGCGTGCCTTTTCCCAGTCGGCATCGCCCCACTTGAACAGCTCGTTGAACGAGGCGCCATTGACCAGGTGCGCGCCGCCGTCGATGGCGATGGTCTGGCCGGTGAGGAACTCGGCGCCGTCGGCCATGAGGAAAGCGGCGAGGTTCTGCAGCTCCTGCATTTTCCCGGTACGGCCCATCGGATTGATCGACACCGCTTCGTCGCGAAAATCGCGCCCCGGGGCGAGGCGCTTGCCGGCGCCTTCGGTGGGGAAGATTCCCGGCGCGATGGCGTTCAGGCGTATGCCGTAGCGCCCCCATTCGACCGCGAGCGATTCGGTCATGACGTGCACGCCGGCCTTCGCCATCGCCGAGGGCACGACGAAGGGGGAGCCGGTCCAAACCCAGGTGACGACGATCGACACGATCGAACCCTTGTCGCCGCGCGCGATCCAGCGCCTGCCGACTGCGTGGGTGACGTAGAAGCTGCCGTGCAGGACGATGTTGGCGATGGCATCGAAGCCGCGCGAGGACAGGTCCTCGGTGCGCGAGATGAAGTTGCCCGCGGCGTTGTTCACCAGGCCCGTCAGCGGGCCGCCGTCCTCCCAGATCGCCTGCACCATCGCGTCGACGGCGGCGGCGTCGCGGATGTCGACGCCGTGGCACCTGACCGAGCCGCCGTGCCTGGCCATGAGCTCGGCCGCGGTCTTCTCCAGGACTTCCCTGCGCCGGCCGCAGATGAAAACGGCGGCGCCGAGCTCGAGGTACTTCGCCGCCATCTCGCGGCCAAGGCCCGTGCCGCCGCCGGTGACCAGGATGCGTTTGCCCTTCAGCAGTCCGTCGCGAAACATGGTTGCTCCCGGGGTGCCAGAGCGGGATCGCCGTTCGTTACACCGCCAGCACGATCTTGCCGATGTGCGCGCCCGACTCCATCAGCTCGTGCGCCTTCGCCGCCTCGGCGAGCGGAAAGGTCTTGTGGATCACGGCGCGAATCCTGCCGGCCTCGATGAGCGGCCACACTCTTTCCCGCAGGTTCTTCGCGATCGCGCCCTTGAATTCGACCGGCCGCGGGCGCAGCGCCGACCCGGTCAGCGTCAGCCGCCGCCGAAGGATGTCGTTCAGGCCGAGCGTCGCCTTGGCCCCGCCGAGGAAGGCGATGATGACGATGCGGCCGTCGTCGGCGAGACACTTCAGCTCGCGCTCGACGTAGTCGCCGGCGACCATGTCGAGAATCACATCGACGCCCCGGCCGCCGGTCGCCTCTTTCACTGCGGCGGCGAAGTCCTCGGTCCGGTAGTTGATCGCCCGGTCGGCGCCGAGCCTGACGCAGGCGGCGCACTTCTCGGCGCTACCCGCGGTGGCGAACACCCGGTGGCCGAAGGCCTTCGCCATCTGGATCGCGGCGACTCCGATCCCCGAGGACCCGCCCTGGACGAGGAAGCTCTCGCCGGCTTTGAGCGCGCCGCGGTCGAAGACGTTGCTCCACACGGTGAAGAAGGTCTCGGGGAGCGAGGCGGCCTCGGTGGGCGTCATGCCTTTCGGGATCGGCAGGCACTGCGGCGCGGGGGCGCTGCAGTACTCGGCGTAGGCGCCGCCCTGGACGAGCGCGGTCACCGCGTCGCCGATGCGCCAGTCGCTGACGCCCTCGCCGAGCGCGACGATGGTTCCGGCGAGCTCGAGGCCGGGAATGTCGGAGGCGCCCGGGGGCACCGGATAGTGGCCGGTGCGCTGCATCACGTCGGGACGGTTGACGCCTGCGGCGGCGACGCGAATCAGGACTTCGCCCGCCTTCGCCTGAGGAACGGGACGCGCACCGATTTTCAGGACCTCGGGTCCGCCCGGCCGCGTGATCTCGACCGCGCGCATGGTGTTTGGGATGGTCATCGATGTCGCGAAAGGGTTGTCATCCTGAGGCCTGCGCTTTCGCTCAGGCTGAACTTCGCTTCGGGCTGCGCCCTCAGAATGACATGGATTTTACAGTATCGCGTTCCGCTAGAATGACGGCGCCGTGCAACCCCCTGCCTCCATCGGAATCCCGCTCGACCAAGTCGACACGCCGGCGCTCGTCCTCGACCTGGATACGCTCGAGGGCAACCTCTTGCGCATGGCCGGGGCGGTGAAGGGGAGCGGCGTGCGCCTGCGCCCGCACGCCAAGAGCCACAAGTGCGCCGAGATCGCTCGCAGGCAGATCGCCGCCGGCGCGGTCGGCATCTGCTGCCAGAAGGTGAGCGAGGCCGAGGCGCTCATCGCGGGCGGCGCCGCCGACGTGCTGGTCACCAACGAGATCGTCGGCGCGTCCAAGATCGCGCGCCTGGCGCGCCTGGTGCGCGAGGCGAAGGTTGCGGTGCTCGCCGACGACGCCGGCAACGCCGCCGCGCTGGACGCCGCGGCCGCGAAGGAGGGAGTGCGCCTGGACGTGCTCGCCGAGGTAAACGTCGGCGCGGATCGCTGCGGCGT
>JBATEB010000374.1:0-11924 GCA_049663805.1 Burkholderiales bacterium
AACCGCTTCCATGCAGGCCAGCAGCACGAAGCCCAGCAGAATCGAAATCGGTCGCTTGATCTTCATTTGAGCCTCCTCTGTCCAACCGGCGCCCACAAAAAGTCTAACGCCGGCACGGTGCAGCGGCGGCTTCCTTTTACACCTTTTACACCTCGTTACATCGAACCGCGGCTTCAGCATTCCGGCTCGCCCGCCCGCGGCGCGGGCCGCGCGATGAAACCGAATCGGCGCTCGAGATCGGCCGCGCGTACCGGGGCGACAGGCAGGCCGACGCCGTGGAGCACCACCCTGCCGCGCTCGCCGGCGCCGCGCGCGAGTCCCTCGAGCAGCGGCTCGGCCGGACGTCCGCGCTCGTCGCACAGGCGATCGAGCACGGCCGGGAGATCGCGGTCGAGTATCACGCCGATTCCCAGTTCCGTCTCGAGCAGCAGACCGCCGGCATCGTCGAGGAACACCGCCTCGAGCGAGCGCGGCGCGGCGCCCGTGTGCGCGAGGAACCCCGTTCCCGTGTCGTCGATGCGGTATACCCAGGGCGTGTATTCGAGGGAAACCAGCACCCGCTGCGGGCCGTTCTGGAAATACCAGCGGCCTTCGCCGTCGCATGCATAGTTCCTGCCGATGAAGGCGCAGACCGCGGGGTTGGCGATGCGCTCGAAGCGCGCGGCGAGCGTCTTGATCATCCAGTTTCCGCGCCGGTCGAGCGAGAGCCAGCCGTATACGGCCGGCACGTTCGGCCATTTGAGCATTCCGCGGATGACGATCTCGTCCATATTGTTGCCCCGGTAGGGCCGCCCGGCGAGGCCGAACTTCCCCCGGCGGATGTTCAACCGAAACGGTGAGTTCGTGCTGCGTATCGAGGCCGTCGGGTTGTTCCGCCGTCGCGCGTCGGCCTGTCGAGCGCCGATCTCTTCAGCCGGGGCTACGGCATGCGGTACAGCAGCAGCCGGTAGGCTTTGTAGCGCTCGAACACTTCCTTGCTGCGGTGGCCGGAGAAATATTTGTAGTTTATCCGGTCCAGCTTCTTGCGCAGCAGCCTGAAACCCAGCCGCGCGAGCAAGGGATAGCGGCCCTCGAGGTAGCGCCCGATCGTGAGCAACGCCGGCTTGATCCTGTGCATCAGCAGGCCGTTCACGAGCTCCATGTTGGGGCTCACGCGGTGCGTGATGTCCTCGTCCTTGACGAGCACGAACGGGGTGCGCTTCATCGAAACGTAGAAATCCCTGAGCGGATGGCCGCCGCCGAAGCCGGGATCGAGGGACGCGCTCTCCGGCGCGTCGCGCTTGAAGAAATCGGAAATGAGCAGCAGCCCTCCGGGCTTCAGGATCGCCTGGAGGATCGGCAGGGAGACCGACGGCGAAATGTACTGGAAGCTCTCGCTGAACAACGCGACATCGTAGTGGCCCCGGCACTGCTCGGCCGGAAAATCCTCGAAGCCGCACTCGAAGATCCGCGCCTGATATCCGGGGCGTTCTGCCACTTTCCGGCGCACCGCGTTGCCGAGGTCCTTCGCCGGGATGACGCCGTCGGCGTGGTAGCCCCGCTCGAGCATCTGGCGCAGCAACTGCCCGGTGCCGCAGCCGACATCCAGCACGCGGACTTCGCGTTCCGGCTTCGGCAGTTCCGCGATCAGCATGTCGTTGTAACGCTGCTGCGCCGTGGCGAGGTTGCCGAGCGTGAGCTCGATTTCGCCGTCCCAGAGGCCGTAGTGCAGATCCTCCACGTCGAGGAGCTGCTGCGCCAGGAGGAGCCCCAGCTCCCTGCTGTGCATCTTGTTCATCTTCTCCCTTTCTCGCGCAACGGCCGCGTACCGATATTCTAGCCCGGGACCGGACGCGGAGCCGGCCGCGCGAGACGCCACACCCCGAACAGCACCGTCGCGCCGATCAGCGCAGCGACCGAAGTGATGTCCAGGCGCGGGGAGACCGTCGCCACTCCGCACGCGAACAGAACGAGCCGCAGCGGCCAGGCGATCGGCCGCAGCCCCAGCACGCCCTGGAACGCGAAAGAAGCGAAAGTCACCATCGCGCCGCCGAAGAACACCGCCTCGGCGATCTTGACGATGCCGCCTTCCATGTTGAGGCCGGGATTGAAAATGAAATAGAAGGGCAGGATGAAGCCGCCGATCGCGAGCTTCACCGCATGCGGTCCGAGCGACATCGGGTTCACGCCCGCGATCGCGCCGGCGGCGAAATTCGCCACGGCGACCGGCGGAGTGATCGCGGAAAGGCAGGCGAAGTACAGCATGAAGAGGTGCACCTGCATCTCCGGCAGGTTGAAATGCCCGCGCAGCACCGGCGCGAGCAGCGCCGCACCCATGATGTATACGGCGGGCGTCGGCATCCCCATGCCGAGCAGGATGAGGAAGACCGCCGCAAGGATCAGCGTCGGGATGAGCAGCCCCCCCGACAGCGTGGTGATCAGCAGCGTGAACTTGCCGGCGAGCGCGCTGATCTCGATCGATCCGATGACGACGCCCGCCGCCGCAACCGCGCCGACCAGCGGAACGAGCTGAGTGATCGTGTCGGTGCAGCATTCGACGAAGCGGCGCGGGCCGATCGCGCTCTTCGGCTCGAACCACGAGAGCACGATGACGGCCGCGGTGGAACCCGCCGCCACGTAGACCGGCGTATAGCCCGCAACCAGCAGCCCGATCAGCGCGCCGAGCGGCAGAAGGTGGCGCCAGCCGGTGGCGAGGACCCTCGCGAGGGGCACGATCTGTTCCTCGGGCATGCGGCTCTCGTCGTTCCGGACCGCCTCGTTGTGCACGAGGAGATAGATCGAGGCGTAGTAGAGCACCGCCGGCAGGAGCGAAGCCCATGCGATGGTGGCATAGGGAATATTGGTCAGGTCCGACATGATGAAGGCGACCGCACCCATCACCGGCGGCAGCATCGCCCCGCCGCTCGAGGCGGTCGCCTCGATCGCCCCCGCCCGCGCGGCCGGAATACCCATGCGCATCATGAGAGGAATGGTGAGCGGCCCGGTGGTCGCCACGTCCGCGGTGGGGCTGCCGGATACGGACCCATACAGCCCGCTCGCGGTCACGCAGGCCTTGGCCGCGCCGCCCCGCATCCGCCCGGTCACGGCACCCGCCAGCTCGAAGAACAGCTGCCCGCCGCCCGCCTTCTGGTAGAAACTGCCGAAGAGCACGAACAGGAACGCGTAGGTCGCCGCGACCTCGAGCGGTGCGCCGAAAATCCCGTTCTCCATCACCGTCATCATCTCGATGAAATACGTGATGCCGAAGTTTTCGTGCTTCAGAGGTCCCGGCATCCACTCGCCGAAGAAGGTGAAGAGCAGGAGCGCGATCACCAGGCCCGTGAGTCCCCAGCCGGCCGATCGCCGGCTGAGCTCGATCACCAGAGCGAGCAGCGTGAAGCCCGCGATGATGTCCGCGGTCGTCGGCTGCGTAAAGCCCCGGCTCCAGTTGAGGAACCGGCCCGCGTAGACGATGTAGTAGCCCGCGACGACGAAGGAGAGCGCGGCGAGCGCGATGTCGGTCCAGGCGAGGTGCTTGCGCTCCTTGTACGCCGTCGTGGTCAGGAACGCGATCGGAAACGTGATCGCGATGAAGATCGAGATATCGAGGTGGTACTCCGCGGAAAAGGCGCGCGCCCAGATGGAAAACGAGTCGAGCAGGCGATACGGGAGACCCGCGTCCTTGAGCCAGGCCGCGGCCCACAACGCCGCGTCGCCGACGATGACGGCGAGCGCGCCGATCCAGAGGACGTAGAGGGCGGCCGCGACCGAACCGACCGAGATGAGCACCGCCCAGGCTCCGCCCGGGCGGTGCCGGCTGCCCTCTCTGAGGTAGCGCCATCTCGAGCGCCGGGGTGCCGGCGCCGCTTGCTCGGCCGGCGACATGCCTGTGCCGAGGCGCCCGAGCTTACTTCACCATTCCCTTTTCGCGGTAGTAGCGAAGCGCTCCGGGATGGATCGGCAGCTTGGGCGAGTTGGTGGCCATTTTCGCGGCGGTGAACGAAGTCTTCAGCGAGCCGCCGATCTTCTGCACCCGGTCCTCGTTCTCGGCGATCGCCTTGACGTACTTGTAGACCACCTCGTCGGGAACGTGCGCGCCGGCGAGCAACATCACCGACTGGCGCACCGTCGGGTAGTCCTTCTCCATGAAGGGGTAGGTTCCCTTCGGCACCATGTCCATCCTGCCGCTGAAAACCGCGGCGGCCTGCTCGATCCTGGCCGGATCGCCGTCGATGAACAGCAGCGCCCGCTTGCTCGCCACGTCCTTGATCAGCGAGTCGCCGAGGTTGCGCGCGTTCATGAACATGTCGGCCTTGCCGTCGATGATCGCGTTGAGGCCGACCGAGCTGTTGCCCAGGACGTAGCTGCCGCCCCACTTCTGGATATCGTCGATGGTGAAGCCGTAGACCTTCATCACCTGGTAGGGCGCACCGATCGTGGTCTGCGGGTTCTCGGGCCGGTTGATGGCAAGGCGTATTCTCGGCTTCTTCGCCGCGATGTCGGCCCAGGACCTGATGCCGTTGGCGTCCGCCCACTCCTTGGTCATCAGGAAGTGGATGAACTGGTTGTCGTACAGCTGCATCGCGTAGCTGAACTTGCCCTTAAGCGACTTCGAGAACGGCTTTTCGCCGTCGTTCGCGAGCCGGATCTCGGTGCCGGTCGCGGTCCCGGTGAAATCGGCCTGGCCCTCGGCAATGGCCAGCACACCGCCGCCGGGCGAATTCGGCTTGAACGATACCGCCGAGCCCGGGTAGGCGTCGCGCACGACGGCGTTGAGTCCTTCGACCATGGTGCGGGGGTAGCCGCTCGGCGTCGCTCCGGTGACCGTGGCGGTGACCGGTTTCTTGTCGTTGAAATCGGCAAGGGCAGGAGCGGCGGCGGCGAGCAACAGAAGGGACAGTGAAATGCGCTTGAGAGACATTGGGGATTCCTCCTCGAATCGGACCGTGCGAGTCTACCGTGATGCGCTTGTTTGGGAAAGCATGGGAAGCGGTTCAGCCGTGCCGGTCCCGGCTGTCTTTCGGGGCCTGGCCGCGATCCCCGGGGCCGTAGTCGCGAATGACGGTGGCGACCCGCAGGCGGTAGTCGGCAAAGACTTCTTTTCTGCCCTTCACCTGTGCCGCGCGGTGACCTTCCAGGTTGCGCCACGCGCGGACCGCTTCCTCGTCGCGCCAGAACGAAAGCGAAACGAACTTGCCTTGGGTCGTGACGCTCTCGAAGCGCTCGATCGAGATGAAGCCGTCGATCTTTGCGAGGTCCGCGCGCAGAGACGCCGCCATCTCGAAATACTCCGCGGCCTTCCCCTCCTTCGGCCAGACCTCGAAGATGACGGCGATCATACTCGAACCCGATCGGCGAGCGCGAGCAGACGCGCTTTCACCCTCGATCTCAGTTCCCGTTCCGCCGGCTCGTCGGTGTAGGGCGCCGAGGCGACGAACCGCTCGATCGTCGCGAGGCAGTCGCTTCGCGCCGGTCGCTCCCGGGTGAGCGGGCCGATGCGATCCAGCTCGCGCGCGAGCCTCGACCGCTGCTCGTGCAGGTGGTTGAACTGCGCGTCGCAGCGGGGGATCGGGGTCGGATAGCGGCGGATCTCGCCGTCGATCTCCATCTTCGTTCGGACGAGCGCGTCCCGGATGTCCCGCCGCAGTGCCTCGAGCGCCTCCAGATCTCCGCCCTCGGTCGCGCGCTTGCGGCTGATGGTGGCCATGGCGTCCCGGCGTCGACGGCTGCGCGTGCCTCAGTTTGCCCGGATGTTCGCGTCGCGGGCGATCCTGGTGAAGATCGCGATGTCGTCGCGGACGACCTTGTCGAACTCCTCGGGCGCCATGGGGCGCGGCTCCATCCCGACCCGGTTCCAGCGCTCCTTCAATTCGGGCGCGCCCAGAATGCGCACGATCTCGCGATTGAGCTTCACCACGATAGCCCGCGGCACGCCCGACGCAGTGAGCAGCCCGAACCAGAGGATCGATTCATATCCCGGAACGCCGGCTTCGGCGATGGTCGGAACGTCCGGGAGCAGCGCCTGGCGCTTTGAAGAGGAAACGGCGAGAGCCGCCAGCTTGCCGTCCCGAACCAGGTTGACGGCGTTCGCGATCGGCGCCATGAAAAACTGCACGCGGCCGGTCATCGTCTCGGCGAGCGGCTCCGGAATGCCCTTGAAAGGCACGTGGACCACGTCGATTCCCGCCATGGCCTTGAATATCTCGGCGGCGAAGTGCGTGCCGCTGCCCACGCCCGCGGAAGCGAAGTTGAGCTGCCCGGGCCTGGCCTTTGCCGCGGCGAGCAATTGCGCCATCGAGCGCATGCCCGGTGAGGGAGCCGTCACGAGCACATAGCTGGAGCTCGCGGTTTCGGTGATCCCGGCGAAGTCCTTCAGGGTGTCGTAGGGAAGCTTGGCGTAGATCGCGGGCGCGACCGCGTGCGCCGAAGACACCGACAGCAGCGTGTAGCCGTCGGGATTGGAATGGGCGACCATGTTGGCCGCGATCGTGCCGCCCGCTCCGGGCCGGTTGTCGACGATGACCTGCTGCTTGAGGCTGTCGGTGAGCTTCTGCGCCACGTAGCGCGCGGTGATGTCGGGACCGCCGCCGGGGGTGAACCCGACGACGATATGGATGGCGCGGCTGGGGTAATCGGCGCCGTCGCGTGCCGGCTGAGCGTGCGCGAGGGGCGTCGCAGACACCAGCACGGCGGCGGCGAGGATCGCCCTGAGAGATTTCATCACGTCTTTCCTCCCGGATTCGCTCCCCGGCCGGTGCCGGAGGCGGTAAGCGTCGATTCTATTCGATTCGGCAACCGGCCATTTCCCATGGGAAGATCGAAGTATTTGTGCTTATTTTCCCAAACTCGCGATGCAAATGAGGCATAATGCGGCTTCCCTTCGCAGCTTGATTCTCAGACCCATGCCCGCTCATCGTTCCGCTCCCGGCGCGTCGCTGTGTTCCCTGTTGCTTCTCGTGCTGCTCCCGATTGCCCCGCCCGCGCAGGCGGCGACCGAGCAGGAAGCGGCCGGCCTCGCGCGCGAGCGCCGCTTCGCCGATGCCGCGGAGGTTTACCGGGAACTGGTCGCGCAAAACCCGGGTGCCGTGCGCCTTCGCCTCGCATTCGCCGATGCGCTGTCGAACGACCGCCGCTGGAGCGAGGCCATCGCCGAGTACGAAAATGTCCTCAGGCTCGATCCGCGCAACCTGGAGGCGCTCGGCAGCATCGGATCGCTGCGCCGCTGGCAGGGACATATCGACGAGTCGAAGCAGGCCTTCGAGCGCATGCGCGCGACCGCGCCGCGCGACTCCGCCCCCGCGCTCGGGCTCGCCGCGACGTACGCGGCCGATCACGACTTCACCCGGGCTCAGGCGCTCTACGACGAGGCCGCGGGCCTGAAGCCCGGCGACCCGGTCGTCGAGCGGGAGCGCTACGACTTCCGCCGGCAGGCCAATCCGCGACTGAACGTGTATTTCGAGGACGACCTGTCGTTCCAGACCCGGATCGCGGGGGTGGCCGTCCCCTTCCTCGCGCGGGAGGAAATCGCCTACGAGCGCCAGCAGGAGCTGCGCTTCCTTTCCGCGACCGGCGAGCGAACGTTCACGCGCAACGACAACCGGGTCGCTTACACGCATTTCTTCGGGGTCAACAACACGCTCGAGGCTTCGCTGCGCTCTTCGTCGTTCAGCTACGAGCCCGCGGCAACGCCGACGCCGGGGGTTTTCACCACCACCATCGATTCGTTCAACGAGATTCGCGTTCGGTACGCTCACCCGATCACGCCGGAGCAAGTCGCTGCGGTCCGCTACACGGCGCGACCCACCACGCTCTTCGGCGGCGAGACATTCACCTCGCACAAGATCGAGGCCGAAGCCCAGTCTCAATGGACTCCGCGCCTGCGTACCACGGTAGGTACGGGCTGGCTTCGCGATCTGAAGGGCACCGCTATCGCGGTATCCGATACGGCCAACGAAGTACTGCTGAACCTGGGCGCGCAGATTACACTGACCGACCGGGCCGACGTTTCCGCCAGATACATCACTAATCCCGACCTGGACAGCTCGATCTCGAGCACGACGCTGCTCCAGGGCGGCTACAGTTTTTCGGGTACCTGGTCGGGTATCGTCCGGCTGCGCTTCGACGACTACAAGGCGCCGCCCGATCAAAGCTCGTTTTACGCCGGAGTCAGGTTTACGCCGAGCAGCCACCTGTGGACCGAATTCGGAGTCAAGTACGTGGAGCGCGGCCCGAGCGACGGATTGTTCGGGCTCGCCTCGGTCGTCTATCGGTTCTAGCCTCCCGCCCGATGCGCGGCCTCGCCATCGCTCCGCTTGTCGCGCTGCTCGCCGCGCTCGCCGCGGGAGCCGCGCAAGCCGCCGAGCGATCGTTCGAAGAACTGGAGCGCGCGACGCGGCAGATTCCGGCCTCTTCCGCCGCCTGGGACCGATTCGGCGAGGCCCTCGCGCGCGAACAGCGTTTCGCGGAGGCGCACGAGGCGTTCGCCCGGGCGCTGAAGCTCTCTCCCAATTCGAAATCGGTGCTGCACCATGCCGCCCTCGCCTACGCCTGGAGCGGTGACTACAAGGAGGCCGCGCGGCGTTTGTCCGATCTAGTCTCGCGGTTTTCCAAGGATGCTCCGATCCGGCTCGACTACGGCCAGACGCTCGCCTGGGACGGGCGCTTCGAGGAAGCGCGCGAGCAGTACCGGCGGGTCCTGGCGGACAGCCCGCGGCACGTCGAGGCGATGCGGCTGCTCGCCCAGCTCACCGCATGGCAGGGCCGTTACGACGAAGCCCTGGCGCTGCTCGCGCAAGCGCTGGAGCAGGACCCGCAAAACACCCACGCCCTGGTCAACCAGGGGGAAATCCTTTCGTGGAAAGGCGAGCCGGCCCGCGCGGCGGGCGCGTTCCGGCGCGCACTCGAAATCGCCCCGAGGAACGCCTCCGTCTGGGCCAATCTCGGGCAGGTGTACGCCTCGCAGGGACGCACGCGCGACGCCCAGGAGGCCTACAAGACCGCGATCGGCCTCGACCCGCGAATGGTGGAGGCCTATCTTGGCCTGAGCCAGGCCTATGGGGACAACCACCAGTACGACGAGGCGGAACGGCGCCTGCGCGAGGCCCTCGCTCTCTTTCCTTCGGAGCCGCGGCTGCGCAAGGCGCTCGCCACGCTCGCCGCCGACAAGTCGTTTCGCCTCTCGGACCTCGTGCAATGGCTGCCGCCGCTGCTCTTCATCGTCATCCTGCTGCTCATTCACCGCCACGTCTGGCGCTACCGCCGCGTGCTGCGGCGGCACTATGCCGTCACGCGCGTCCTGCTCGCGAGCCTTCCGGTGCTCGCCGTGCTGACCGCCCTGGTGTACGGCTTCGCGCTGTTTCCCGGCTCGTACTACAAGGAGGCGGAGTACGCCTCGCGCCTGCTGCAGATGCTGAACCTCCTGATCCTGTTCGCGGTGTTCTTCTCGCTCGTCTGGATCCTGCGGTTCGAGCGGCCCTCGCGAAAGCACATCGTCCTCGCCGTCGGCGCGCATCCGGACGACATCGAATTCGGCTGCGGCGCGGCCCTGCTCCGCTACCGCGAGGAGGGCTGCCCCACTCACGCGCTGGTCCTCTCTGCCGGGGAGCAGGGTAGATCGCACGGTTCGACCTCCGAACGGGTCGACGAGGCGCGGCGCAGCGCGCGGGTGCTCGCGCTGACGGAGGTCTCGGTGCTCGATTTCCCGGATACGCGCCTGCATACGCGCAAGGAGGAAATCCGCAAGGCGATCGAGGAACGTATATCGCGGCTGCAACCGGATATCATCTTCACCCACAGCCCCCTCGACGTGCACACCGATCACAAGACCGCGTTCGAGGCGACGCGCGAAGCCGCGCGCGGCGCCTGCACCATCCTGTGCTACGAGAATCCCAATACCCCGCCCGGGTTCAATCCCGACTACTACATCGACATCGATGGGTTCCTGGAGGACAAGATCGCCGCGCTCTCGCTGCACAGGAGCCAGAGCGGGAAGGACTACACCAGCCCCGAGGTCATCCGTGCTTCGGCGTCGTTCCGCGGCAACCAGGCGCGCGTGAAATACGCCGAGGCGTTCGTGTCGGTGCGCGTCCTCGAACGGGCCGCGCCCGCGTAACCCCCGATGCGCGGGATCGTTTCCTGCCGAATCGCGCTTGCGCTGATCCTGGCGGCGTGCCCCGGCGCGGGGAAAGCGCAGCTTCAGGGGAAGACTGCCGGGCTGCTCGTGCCGTTTCTGCGCGGCGTGGTCGCGCTGGACGGGCGCCTCGAGGAACCGCAGTGGCGCACCGCCGCGCGCCTGACGCACGCCGACTTCGGACTGTGGAAAGCCGACCGCTACGAGAAGGACCCCTCCGAGCTGGTCGTGCGTTTCTTCCATGACGGGAAATCCCTCTACGTTGCGATCGCCTCCTACGACCGCTTCGTCCAGAGCGCGACCCCGCCTGAGAATTCCGACGGCCTTTACTCCTTCTCCGTCGCCACCCGCAAAGGCCCGATCCAGCACTACCGCCTGCGCTGGTCGGCCAACCCGCCGGTCGCGGGCGGCGAGATGATCTCGCCCGGAAAATGGGGGGCGCGGCTGCGCGGCCCCTTCGACGACGCGAGCCGGGAAGGCGGCGGTTACGTACTCGAATTCTCGGTGCCGCTCGCCGCGATCGGACGGAAGGCCGGGGACCGCGTCCCGGTCAACCTCATCGTCCAGGATTTCGACGGCCCTCCGGGCGCCCGCTACAACGATCCGGGCGTCGAGTTCGCGCGCTCTTTCTGGGGCAGCCTCGACAACGAAGCCCGCGCCGCCTTTCGCTCGCTCACCCTAGCGCCGCGATAGCTGCCGCGGCGCGCCGCTCCCGCGCGCGAACTCCGCCACGGCATCCCAGTGCGCCGGGCTCAGATCCCTGGCCGGTGTGATCCAGATGCGTTCGGCGCCGCCCAGGCGCGCCGCGCGCAGCCCGCGCGCGAACGCTTCCGCGGGAATCGTGCCGCCGTCGCGGTCCCACAGGCCGATCGAGAGAAAAAATGCGTTCGCGCCGAACTCGTCGTCGAAGTAGGCGGCGACCCGGGCGGCGTTCTCCGGCGGCAGCCCTTCGATCGCGAAGTAGTCCCACACGACGAACTCGTCTACCCAGGGGGCGAGCAGCGCATAGTCCTGGCCGTACTCCGCGGAATTGCGCGTCAGGTCGCCGCGGCTGAACTTGACATCGAGCGCGAAAGTCTTTCCGTGCCGGCGCACCGCCCGCGACAGGCGCTCGACCACGAGGGCGAGCTCGCGCGAGCGCCACGTGTCCAGTGCCCGACTCTCCCAGTCGATCCGTCCGGACCTGGTTCGCGGCCAGCCGGCGTTTCCCGTCGCGCGCCGGTAGTCAGCGAGGCTGGCATCGTCGAAGCAGTACTTGTCGTAGAACAGCTCCGTGATCGCAACCGTGTCGGCGCGCGTCGAGGCGGCGAGGGCCTCGGTCGCGGCGAGCAGGAACCGGCCGTAGTCGCCGCGGGCGAGCTCGCGCAGGCACACGACGTCCGCGCTCCGGCGACCGTCGACGTCGGTCGCCGCGGCCTCGGGATGCGATTTCAGGTAGCGCGCCGCGAACACGTCGAAGATCGCCGACACCCGGTAGCCGCGCGCCTGCAGCGCCGCGACCGCCTCCTCGAGCATGTCGCCGCCTTCCCTCGCCTGGTCGGGGCTCCACCACCGCTCGTTGCCGGGCCAGCGGAAATGCGTCCAGTCGGGGCGGCCGGCGGAAACCGCGACGCGATTGACGTAGCGCGCCTGCGGCACGGCCAGCAGCGCGCGGTAGGCGTCGCGCCAGTCGCGCCAGCCGTCGAAATGAATTGCGACCGCCGTCGTCCCCGCCTGCGCCGCGAGCGGCACGGGTGGAACGGCTTGCGCGCTCCCGACCGATGCGGGCGGGCGCTGCGTACCCAGCCAGTATCCCGCGCCGGCGAGCGCGGCGAGG
>JBATEB010000375.1:0-25071 GCA_049663805.1 Burkholderiales bacterium
GTCGAAAGGACCTCCGCCATCACCAGACGTGCCTCGAATTGCTCGGAGCGGTTCCTGACGAAGCTCGGCCAGTGCTCGGCCCCGGGAACCAGGCTCCTCAGGTGGCTCATCATCTGGCAGCCGTTGCACAGGCCGAGCGCGAACGTGTCGCCGCGCGCGAAAAATGCGGCAAACTCCTCCCGCAACCGGGGCGTGAGGAGTATCGCCTTCGCCCACCCCGCTCCCGCGCCGAGCACGTCCCCATACGAGAATCCGCCGCCCGCGGCGAAACCCTTGAAGTCGGCGAGCGACGCTCGCGCCGCAACCAGATCGCTCATATGAACGTCGTGCGCCTCGAAGCCGGCTCGATCGAAAGCCGCGGCCATTTCCACCTGGCCGTTGACGCCCTGCTCGCGCAGCACCGCGATCTTCGGCCGCGCGCCTTTCCCGATGAACGGGGCCGCCACGTCTTCGGCCGGATCGAAAGTCAACTTCGCGGACAGCCCGGGATCCTCCGCGTCCAGGATCCGGTCGAATTCCTCCAGCGCGCAACCGGGATCGTCCCGCAGCTGCTGCAGCCTGAAGCTCACCTCCGACCAGGCACGCTCGAGCTTCACGCGGGGCTCGGAAAAGACCGGCTTCGCGTTGCGCACCAAGCGCACTTCATTGCGCCCGTTCGGACTGCCGATCACCTGGACCGGGAGCCCGCGCAGCTGCGCCAGGACGCGGCTCCGGTCCGAAGCGCGGATCTGGAGCAGCGCGCCGAGTTCCTCGGAAAACAGGGCGGAGAGCACGCGCTCGCGGTCGCGGCCGGCCATGAGATCGGGCTTGCGTTCGTTTCCGTCGACGTCGTGCGCGATCTCGTCGTACGCGAGCAGATCCAGATTGAGCGTCACCCCGACGTGGGCTGCAAACGCCATCTCGCAAACCGCGGCGAACAGCCCGCCGTCCGAGCGGTCGTGGTACGCGAGGATCAGGCGCTCCCGGTTCAGGGCCTGCACGGCGGAAAAAAAAGCGGCGAAGAGGGCGGGATCGTCGAGGTCGGGGGCCTGGTCGCCGCATTGTCCGAAGACCTGGGCGAGGATCGAGCCACCCAGGCGATTGCGTCCGCGGCCCAGATCCACCAGGAGCAGTTCCGTTTCCCCGCAATCGGTCCTGAGCTGCGGCGTCAGGGTATCGCGGACGTCAAGGCACGGAGCGAAGGCCGAGACGATCAGCGAAACGGGCGAGATGACCTCTCGCGCCGTTCCGCCGTCGTCCCAGGCGGTGCGCATGGACAGGGAATCCTTCCCCACCGGAATGCTGATCCCGAGCGCAGGACACAGCTCGAGCGCCACCGCGCGCACGGTGTCGAACAGCGCCGCGTCCTCTCCCCCCTGGCCCGCGGCCGCCATCCAGTTCGCCGAGAGCTTGACGCCGGCGAGCTCGCCGATGCGCGCCGCGGCGAGATTGGTGAGCGCCTCGCCCACCGCCATGCGCCCGGAGGCCTGCGGACTGATGAGCGCGAGCGGAGTGCGCTCCCCCACGGCGAACGCTTCGCCGCCGTAACCCTGGAATCCAGAGAGCGTGGTTGCACAGTCCGCCACCGGCACCTGCCACGGACCCACGAAGGGATCGCGCGAGCACAGGCCACCGACGGTGCGGTCGCCGATGCTGACGAGAAAAGTCTTTCGCGCGACGCTCGGATGCCTCAGGACGCGGTGGCAGGCCTCGTCTATCGTGACCTCCCCGAGCGCGAGAGGAACGAGCGGCGGAGAGGCGTGCTTCGCCTCGCGCGTCATCCGCGGCGGTTTCCCCAGCAGCACGGAGAGATCCATCTCGACCGGCTTGTTCCCGAAATGCGGGTCCTCGACGACCAGGTTCCCGTCCTCGCTCACCGTGCCGACCACGGCATAAGGGCAGCGTTCGCGTTCGCACAGCGCCCGGAACTCGTCGATGCGCCCGGCCGCCACGGCAAGCACGAAGCGCTCCTGGGCCTCGTTGCACCAGATCTCGCGAGGCGTCATGCCGGGCTCCTCGCTGGGTGCGGCCCGAAGGTCGATCCTCGCTCCCCTCCCGGCGGCGTGCACCAGTTCCGGAAGCGCGTTCGACAGCCCGCCCGCCCCGACATCGTGCACCGATAGCACCGGGTTACCGGCGCCCAGCTGCCAGCAGCGGTCGATCACCTCCTGCGCCCGGCGCTGCATCTCCGCGTTGCCCCGCTGGACCGAGTCGAAGTCCAGGTTTTCGCGATTGGCCCCGGTCTCCATGCTCGAGGCGGCGCCCCCGCCCATGCCGATCAGCATCCCCGGCCCTCCCAGCTGGATGAGCCGCACGCCCGGCGCCAGGTCGCTCTTGATCGCGTGCGCCGCGCCGATGCTGCCGATGCCCCCCGCGATCATGATCGGCTTGTGGTAGCCGCGAACGACGCCGCCCGATTCCATCTCGAAGACGCGGAAGTAGCCGGCGAGGCCGGGACGGCCGAATTCGTTGTTGAACGAGGCCGCGCCTATCGGTCCCTCGAGCATGATCTGCAGCGCGGAAGCGATGCGTTGCGGTTTCCCGATGCTCGCTTCCCAGGGCTGCTCGAAGCCCGGGATTCGAAGGTGCGACACCGTGAAACCGCACAGCCCGGCTTTCGGCTTCGCCCCGCGGCCGGTCGCCGCCTCGTCGCGGAGCTCACCGCCCGAGCCCGTGGCCGCGCCGGCAAAGGGCGAGATCGCGGTGGGGTGGTTGTGCGTCTCGCACTTCATCACCGTATGCGCGAGCTCGTTCCGATACCCGTAACGGCCCGCGGAATCCGGATAGAACCGCGCGACCGTCGCTCCCTCCATGATCGCGGCATTGTCCGCGTATGCGACGATCGTCCCGCGGGGATTGCGCGCGTGTGTCGTCCTGATCATTCCGAATAGAGTCTCCTCGCGCCGGACGCCGTCAATGACCCACGAGGCGTTGAAGATCTTGTGCCGGCAATGTTCCGAATTCGCCTGCGCGAACATGGTGAGCTCGACGTCGGTGGGGTCGCGTCCGACACGCCGGAAGTGCCCGAGCAGATAGTCGATCTCGTCGGGCGCAAGCGCAAGCCCCATGGCGGTATCGGCTTCTTCGAGCGCCGCGCGCCCGCGCGCCAGGACCCCGACGACGTCAAACGGCCTGGGAGCGAAATGATGGAACAGCGCTCCCGCTTCGTCCGGCGAAGGCAGAATCGTTTCGGTCATCCGATCGTGGATCAGGGCGAGGACACGGTCGGAGTCAGGCGCGGCGTTTCCTGAAAAGAACCACGCAGTTCCCCGTTCGAGGCGACGAACCGCGTCCAGGCCGCAGCGGTGAGCGATGTCGGTCGCCTTGGAAGACCAGGGCGAGATGGTTCCCAGGCGCGGAACGACGAGACGCATCCGGCCGGCCCCCGGAGGGACGGGCTCGCCGTATTGCAGCAGGCGCGAAAGAACCTCCGACTCGGCCGGCTCCAGGGGCCGGAGGACTTCCACGAAGTGCCAGTACTGCGCGGCCGTGGCGCGAACCGGGCTGCCGAGCGCCGCGATGCGGGAGTTGAGTTTTTCGAGCCGGAAAGCCGAGACGGCGCGGCTGCCGTGAGGCTTGAGGATCAACGACATGAAGCGTGCCGGTAAAGGAGGATTATACCGAAAGCTCCCGGCGCGGAACGGCGGAGGGCGCGTATCGCGGAGCGGAAGGTGTTTCGCCGGGCGCCTCCTGCCCCGGTTATCCTTCTCATCCGCCGTTCAATTGCTGCGGCGGAATTGCGGATCCTTGAGCGTTCCGGTGATCGCAACCGTCGCGCGCGCCTGCACCGTCTGGGCGCGAAGCTCGATCTGCAATCGTCCCGACAGGTTCTTCTGAGGATCCATTTCGGCTTGCCCGGTGCCGTTGAGCAGACCCGCCGCCATCCGGATCTGACGAACCAGCAGCCGGTTCGGATCCGCCGATACGCTCCCGCTCATCTCGGAAAAGGGCGTCGTGCCGCCTCCGGTGCTGCTCCCTTGCAGCAGCCGCGTCATATCGACGTTGTTGATCGACCCTTTCTGAATCGCAAAGCTACCCTCCAGCTGCGCGTTGAGAAGCAGCCGCTCCGGAAGCAATCCCTTCATCGAATAGGTGGCCTTGCCCCCCAGGGTCCCGGCTCCGACCAACGGGGTCGCGATCTTGGCGGCCTCCAGCTGGCGCGCCTCGAATTCGCCGGCGAGGCTCCAGCCGTCGGACCAGCGCAGCCGGGCGTTCCCGCGCAGCCGCCCCCCGTACGCCCGACCCTCGACGCTGCTCAGCGCGAGCTCGCTTCGGGTTACCGTGCCTTTCGCCTGAAAATCGTTCACGGGAAAATCCGCGCCGAGCGGCAGCGGAATGCTGTCCGATGCGATTTCGATGCTCGCCCGCCCCCCCAGGGGCTGCAGCTTCACGGAGAGCCTCGGTTCGGTGCTGGAGAGCGTCACCGAGACGAGGCTGCCGTCGGGCGCGACGGCGGCGTCGAGATCGAGCGGCGGCAGATTGAGCTCGGGGATATCGATCTTCAGCCGCTTGGCGACGATGCGCTCGACTCCCAACCACCCGCTCTTGCCCTTTACCAGCAGGGCGCCGAGATACTCCCTCGGGAGGGTCGCATTGTCGAGCTCCAGTCGCTTGAGGGTTTTCCTTTCGGAGAGCAGGGAGCCGACTTCGGGCGTAGCCCTGATCAGCGCCACGCGCATCCTGGCTTCTCTGCCGATGGCGACCTTCTCGAATTTGAGCTGGGGCGTCGGGACCAGCGACACCGTGACCGAACCGATCTTGACGGGTTCACCCAGCCATTCCTGCGCCGCCCGCTCGTACCCGGTGGGGTCGAGCGGGACGAAAGGAAGGGCCGCGACCCCGGCGACCAGGATCACGAGCAGCATCAACGCGAGCTGCTTGGACAGGCTGCGCGGCTTTCGCCTGGCCCAGGCGGCCCTCGCGGACAGGGTTTCCTCACCGGAGGCCCGAGCGGCGTCTTCGTCACCCCGCCATGCCTCCTCCCCGGCACGCTCCCCGGAGCGCTCGGCCTTGCGCCTCTTCTCGGCCTCTTTCGCTTCGGCCCGGGCCTGCGCCCTTTCCTCTTCGCGCGCCCGCTTCGCTTCCTCCTTCTCCCGCCCTGCCTCCTCCTCCTTCGCGCGCTGTTCTTCCTCCTCGGACTCTCCGGGAAACCGCTCCTCCTCCCGGCGCGCCTGCTGTTCGCCCTCCGCCTGTTCCGCTTCCAGCCGCGCTTGCTGCTCCTGCTCGCGCAGCGAGCGCTCCAGGTTCTCCAGTTCCTCGGCTTCGCGGCGCCTGCGAGCCTCATCTTCCTCGCGTCGCCCCGACTCCTGCTCGCGCCTTTCTTCCTCCTCGCGGCGGGCCCGCTCCTCCGATTCGCGCCTGGCGCGCAATTCGGCTTCGACTTTCGCGCGCGCCTCGGCCTCGATGCGCGCCGCCCGCTCGGCCTGCTCCCGTTCTTCCCGCCTGCGCCGCTCCCGCTCCTCGGCCTCTTTGCGGGCGCGCTCCTCCTCTTCGCGCTTTCGGCGTTCGGCTTCCTCGCGGGCACGCCTCGCTTCTATCTCCTTTCGCGTGAGCTCCTCGATCTCGCGCCGCGCACGCTCCTCGGCCTCCCTGCGAACCCGATCTTCCGCTTCCCGCCTGGCCTGTGCCTCTTGCTCGCGCTTCGCCTTTTCCTCGGCTTCACGCCGCGCTCTTTCCGATTGCTCCCGGCGAATACCCTCCTCGGCCTGCCGCCTTACGGCGAGCTCCGCTTCGATTCGCGCGCGCACTTCGGCTTCGCGCCGCTCCTTTTCCTCGGCTTCCCGGCGCTGGCGCTCCTCCGCTTCGCGCCGCGCCCGATCGAGGGCGTCCCCCTGCGAGCTCGCCTGGCGGTCGATCGTGGTCCCGAGCTCCGGGAGAACTCGTGCTCTCATCTCGGCTTCCGCCTTCGCGCGCGCTGCCGCTTCGGCCCTCGCCTTTGCCCCAGCCTCTTCCCTGGCGCGCGTAACCTGCGCCTGGCGCGCGATTTCCTGCGCTTGCGCCTGAAGTTTCGCGTTGTCCGCTGTCCTCGCCGGGGGCTTGGCCGGCTTGAATGCCGTGAAATCGAGATCTTCACCGGACTCCGACGGCGGCTGCGACCCGGGGACCCGGCCGGCCGGGGTCCGCGCACTTTCGCCGCGCTGCGCGACAAACTCGCGCACGTAGCCGTCTTTTTCCAGGCCGTTGAGCGCCTCCAGCAGCTTCGACTCCGCCATCTTTCCGAGATCCAGCAACTCGGAAACGCTCACTTTGCCGTCGATGTCCTTGAGAAGATTTCGCAGATCCCGCGACAGACTGCTGGTCTTGCCGGTCGCCTCCATCAGGCCCTTGCCGGTCTTCGTGAGAATCGATCGACGATTCATGCGTTGATATCTTGGGCGGGCCGCACCCGCGAGGTCTGGCGTCCGGCTATTATAGGCAAGTCGGGCTCGGCACGGCAGTCGGTTCGCCCCGTGTACCGCGCCGCGCCGCCCCTTGCAACGAGTCCGCCAAACTCGGGGCCTCAGCCGGGCGGCGCACCGTAGCCCCCGCCTCCGGGTGTCTCGATGACAAAGCTGTCTCCCGCTTTCATCTCGATCTGATCGCAGGCCTCCAGCTCCACCACGCTGCCGTCCGCACGGCACACCCAGTTGTGCCCCGGTCTTCCGGGCCGGCCGCCGGCCATGCCGTGGGGTGCGTTCCGGCGGCGCTCCGACAGAATCGCCGCGCCCGCCGGCTCGAGAAACCGCAGGCGCCGCACCGCGCCGTCCCCTCCGTGCCAGCGCCCCGCTCCGCCGCTTCCACGCCGGATTTCGAAATTCTCCAGGAGCACCGGATAGCGCCACTCGAGCACCTCCGGATCGGTCAAACGTGAATTGGTCATGTGCGTCTGGACCACGTCGGTGCCGTCGAACCCCCGCAGCTGCGCGCCTTCCCGGCCGACGCCCAGCACGCCGGCGCCGGATCCCCCCGCGACCGTTTCGTAGTACTGGAACCGGTCGTTGCCGAAGGTGAAGTTGTTCATGCTGCCGCAGGACGCGGCCATGATTCCGAGCGCGCCATAGAGCGCATCGGTGATGCATTGCGAGGTTTCGACGTTGCCCGCCACGACCGCCGCCGGATAGCGCGGCCGGAGCATCGACCCCTCGGGGATGACCACCTTCAGGGGCTTCAGGCAGCCGGCGTTCATCGGAATCTCGTCGTCCACCAGCGTCCGGAACACGTACAGCACGGCGGCCATGCACACCGCCGCCGGAGCGTTGAAATTGCCGGGCAGCTGCGACGACGATCCCGAGAAATCGACGGTCGCGCCGCGCGCGCGCCGGTCTATGCTTATCCTGACCTTGATCACCGCCCCGTTGTCCATCGCGCAGCTGAATTCACCGTCGGTGAGAACGTCGATCACCCGCCGCACCGATTCCTCGGCGTTGTCCTGGACGTGCTGCATATAGGCGTGCACCCCCTCGATCCCGAAATGCCCGACCATGTGCCGCAGCTCCTGCGCGCCCTTTTCGTTGGCGGCCACCATGGCACGCAGGTCGGCCAGGTTCTGTTCGACGTTGCGCGCCGGGTAGGGCCCCGAGGACAGCAGCGTCGCGATCTCGCGCTCGCGCAGACGCCCCGCCTCGACCAGCAGGAAGTTGTCGATCAGAACGCCCTCCTCCTCGATGACGCGGCTTCTCGGCGGCATCGATCCGGGCGTGACGCCGCCGATATCGGCGTGATGCCCGCGCGACCCGACGTAGAAAAGGGGTCGCCTTCCGTTCTCGTCGAATACCGGAGTGATAACGGTGACGTCGGGAAGATGCGTGCCTCCGTTGTAGGGAGTGTTGAGAACGTAGACATCGCCCGCCCTGATCCGCCCCCGGTTCTCGCGGATCACGGTTTGCACGCTCTCCCCCATCGAGCCCAGATGCACCGGCATGTGCGGCGCGTTGGCGATGAGACTGCCGTTGCGGTCGAAGACCGCGCAGGAGAAATCGAGCCGCTCCTTGATGTTGACCGAGTAGGCGGTGTTGGCGAGTCTCAGGCCCATCTGCTCGGCGATCGACATATAGAGATTGTTGAACAGCTCGAGCCTCACCGGATCGACCCGGGTGCCGAGCGCCTCGCGCCGTGGCCTGGCCGCAACGCGCTCGAGAAGCAGGTGGTTCAGCCGCGAGACTTCCGCCCGCCAGCCGGGCTCGACGATAGTGGTGGCGTGGATCTCGGCGATGATGGCCGGCCCCGGGATCCGGTCGCCCGGGGCGAGACGGTCGCGCAGGAAGACCGGGGCTCGGTGTTCCGCGCCTCCTGTATACATACGGGTCCACCGCGCGGGTCGAGGCTCCTGCTTCCCGACGCTCGCCTCCTGCCCGGCTTCCCCCGGGGTCTCCGGGACGCCGAGCGCCTCCACCGACACGGACTCGGCGATGAGCCCGCGTCCGGGCATCAGGAAACTGTAGCGCTTGCGGTAGGCGGCTTCGAATTGCTCCACCATCCCGGCGACATCACCGAACCCGACGAGCAGCGTCGAGTCGGTGCCGTCGTAGCGCAGGTGCACCCGCTCGCGAAGGTGAATGCGCTCCGGTGCCACGCCCTGCGCGGCCAGCTCGGCCCGGGCCGCCCGTGCGAGCCGGCCGAGGGCTTCGGCGAGAACGGGAAGCCGGCCGGCTTCGAGTTTCACCTCCACGGTCTCCTCCCTCAACGCCACCGTATCGGCGAGTCCGATCCCGTAGGCCGAGAGAACGCCGGCAAGGGGATGGATGAACACGCGGGTCATGCCCAGTGCGTCCGCGACCAGGCAGGCGTGCTGGCCGGCGGCGCCTCCGAAGGAGCACAGCGTGTATTCGGTGACGTCGTATCCCCGCTGAACCGAAATCTTCCTGATCGCCTCGGCCATGCCGGCAACAGCGATCTCGACAAATCCCTCGGCCACCTGCTCGGCGGTGCGCGCGTCGCCCACGGCAAGGTGAATCTCCTCGGCGAGTTCCGCGAATTTCCGCCGCACGACCCCTTCGTCGAGCGGCATGGTTCCGTCCGCGCCGAACACGGCGGGAAAGAACTCCGGGGGGATCTTGCCGAGCATCACGTTGGCGTCGGTGACGGTGAGCGGGCCGCCCGCGCGGTAGCTCGCGGGACCCGGCCGGGCTCCGGCCGAATCGGGGCCGACCCGGTAGCGCGACCCGTCGAAGCGCAGGATCGATCCGCCCCCCGCGGCGACGGTGTGGATACTCATCATCGGCGAGCGCATTCGCACTCCCGCCACCTGGGTCTCGAACGCCCGCTCGATCTCGCCGCCGTAGTGCGAGACGTCGGTCGAGGTCCCGCCCATGTCGAAACCGATGATTCTCCCGAAGCCGGCGGCCGCCGAGGCCTTGATCGCACCCACGACTCCTCCCGCCGGCCCCGACAGTATGCTGTCCTTGCCGGCGAAGCGGCGGGCGTCGGTGAGTCCGCCGTTCGATTGCATGAACATCAGGCGCGTTCCCCGCAGCTCGGCGGCGACCCGCGAGACGTAGCGGCCCAGGATGGGCGAGAGATAGGCATCGACCACCGTGGTATCCCCGCGGGACACGAGCCTCATCAGCGGGCTGACCTCGTGCGAGACCGAGACCTGTTCGTAGCCGATCGAGCGGGCGAGCGCAGCCAGCCGGCGCTCGTGCTCCGAATGACGATAGCCGTGCATGAGCACGATGGCGATCGAGCGGAATCCTTCCCGGAACGCCGTTTCGAGATCGCGGCGCGCCAACTCGAGATCGAGAGGGACCAGGACTTCACCCCGCGCCCCGACGCGCTCCTCCACTTCGACGACCTTGCAGTAGAGCAGCTCCGGAAGCACGATATGGCGGTCGAAAAGACGCGGCCGGTTCTGGTAGGCGATGCGCAGCGCATCGCGAAAACCGCGGGTGATGAAAAGCACCGTGCGCTCGCCCTTGCGCTCGAGCAGCGCATTGGTCGCGACCGTGGTTCCCATCTTCACCGCTTCGATGCGATCGGCGGGGATCGGCCCGCCGGGGCCCGTGCCGAGCAGCCTGCGGATCCCCTCGGTGGCCGCGTCGGCGTATCGGGCCGGGCTTTCCGAAAGGAGTTTCAGCGCAACGAGACTCCCGTCGGGGCGGCGCCCGATCACGTCGGTAAAAGTGCCGCCGCGGTCGATCCAGAATTGCCACTTCCCCGGCGTCGTGTCGGCGTTCACTCGAGGGATTCGATTCGCTTCCGGCGAAGGGTATCGCGCTGAAGTATCGCATACCCTGCCGCCGGCTCGGCGCCGACTCCGTCTGCGGACGCGCACCATTCGCCCCGGTGCGCGTCTTCATCTAGAATCGCCCGGGATGCCTTGTTCTCAGGCTTTCCCGGAATCTTCCCGATGGCGGCAGACCGCGTAGACACCGTCGTCATCGGCGCCGGGGTGGTCGGCCTCGCCGCGGCGCGCTCGCTCGCGCGGGCCGGGCACGAGGTCGTCGTCCTGGAAAAAGAGGCCGCGATCGGCACCGGCACCAGCTCGCGCAACAGCGAAGTGATCCACGCCGGGATCTACTATGCCCCCGGGTCGCTCAAGGCGAAGCTGTGCGTGGCCGGCCGCCGCGCGCTCTACCCGTTTCTCGCCGAGCGCGGCATCGCGCACCGGCGCTGCGGGAAGCTGATCGTTGCGACGGGTCCGGACCAGCTTTCCGGGCTCGAAAAACTCCACCGCCAGGCGCTCGCCAACGGCGTGGACGATCTGCGCTTTCTGACCGCGAGCGAGGCTCGCGGCAGGGAGCCGCAACTCGACTGCGTGGCCGCGCTCGAATCGCCCTCGACCGGCATCCTCGACAGCCACGCCCTGATGCTCGCCTTGCGCGGCGACGCCGAGCAGGGCGGTGCCGCCTTCGCGTTCCGCAGCCCGGTGCTCGGCGGAAACCTGGAGAGCGGCGGGATCGAGCTCGAGGTCGGCGGCGCCGAGCCGATGCGGCTGCTCGCGCGACGCGTGGTCAACTGCGCCGGCCTCCATGCCCAGGACCTGGCGCGCACGATTCGGGGGTTTCCCGCAGAGCGGATTCCGCCCTCGCACTACTGCAAGGGTAACTACTTCAGCCTTTCGGGGCGCTCGCCGTTCTCCCGCCTCATCTATCCCGCGCCGGAATCCGCGGGTCTGGGCGTGCATCTCACCCTCGACTTGGCGGGCCAGGCGCGCTTCGGCCCGGACGTCGAGTGGATCGAGCGGATCGACTACGACGTCGACGCGCGGCGCGCCGAGGGCTTCTACGCGGCCATCCGCCGTTACTGGCCGGGATTGAAAGACGGCGCGCTGCAACCCGCCTACTCCGGGATCCGGCCCAAGCTCCATCCCCGGGGGGAAGCGGCGAGGGATTTCATGATCCAGGGGCCCTCCGAGCACGGCGCGCCCGGATGGGTGAATCTGTTCGGCATCGAGTCTCCCGGTCTGACCGCTTCGCTCGCCATCGGCGATCTCGTGCGCGACCTGCTGCCCGGCTGATTTTCCGTCCGCCCCGCCCTCCTGTCCTCACGACGTAATCCCTGCGCTATCATGGCCCCGATGTCCGCTTCGCCCATCTACACGAGCTCCGCGATTCGCAGGATCGAAGCGCTCGTTGCCGGGGAACGCGGCGCCCCGGTCCTGATGGAACGGGCAGGCGCGGCGGCCGCGGAGTTTGCGCGCAGCCTGTGCGGGGACACAGCCAAGGCCGTCCTCGTCGTCGCCGGACCGGGCAACAACGGCGGCGATGCCCTGGAAGTCGCAGTCCACCTCAAGCGCTGGTTTTTCCGCGTGAGCGTGGTCTTCACCGGGCGGCGCGAAACCCTGCCTCCGGACGCGAAAAACGCGCTCGAAAAATGGGAAGCGGCGGGCGGAACCCTCATCGAGGGCATCCCGAAGGACTCGCGTTTCGACCTCGCCGTCGACGGCCTGTTCGGGATCGGACTCGAGCGACCGCTCGCAGGCGCGTATGCGACCCTGGTCGAGACGCTCAACGCGCTCGGTATCCCGATCCTGGCACTCGACATCCCGAGCGGAATCGACGCCGATACGGGCGCGGTCATGGGCCGCGCGGTGCGCGCGCGGCACACCCTCACCTTCATCGCCCACAAACCGGGGCTGCTGACTCTGGACGGCCCGGATCACGCGGGCGAGATCCGGCTCGATGCGCTCGGGCTGGACCCGGCCCGGCTGCTGGAGCCCGACGGGACGATTATCGACACGGACATCCTCTCCCGGACGCTCGCGCCGCGGCCCAGGAATTTCCACAAAGGCGAGGCCGGCGGCGTCGGCGTGCTGGGCGGCGCGGCGGGGATGGTCGGCGCGGCGCTGATCGCCGGACGCGCGGCGCTCAAGTGCGGCGCGGGACGCGTCTATCTCGGCTTGCTCGCCACCCGGCCGCCGTTCGTGGACTACGCGCAGCCCGAGCTGATGCTGCGCGCGCCCGCCGCCGTGCTGGAGAAGGGGCGGGTCGATGTGCTCCTCGCCGGGCCCGGCATGGGCAAGGGCCCCTCCGCCACGAGAACCCTGCGCGCGGCGCTCGCGCTGCCCGTTCCGATCGTCCTGGATGCCGACGCGCTCAACCTGATCGCGGCGCGGCGCCCGATGGCTTCGGCCGTCGCCGGGCGAAAGGCCGCGACGATCATGACCCCGCACCCGGCAGAAGCGGCGCGCCTCCTCGGGGAAACGACCTCCAAAGTACAGGCGGACCGCGTCGCCTCGGCGGAGGCGATCGCGAAGCGTTACCGTTGCCTCGTCCTGCTCAAGGGGAATGGAAGCGTGATCGCCGAGCCGGGCGGAAAATTCTGGATCAATACGTCGGGCAACCCGGGAATGGCCTCGGCCGGCATGGGCGATGCCCTGGGCGGCATGGTCGCCGCGCTGTGCGCCCAGGGAGCGGCGCCTTTGCAGGCGCTGCTCGCCGGAACCTTCCTGCACGGGGCCGCCGCCGACGCACTGGTCGCGGCGGGCTCCGGACCGATCGGCATCACCGCGAGCGAAATTCTCGACCGCGCGCGGGCGCTGCTCAACCGGTCCGGCTGAGCGTCAACTCAGAAGCGAAACCCGAGTTTCAGTCCGTAGCTCGTCGCATCGCCGGTGCGGTCCCCTTCGACGACGAGGTTGGTCAGACCGAAATTCAGGTTCGCTCCGACGAAGATCTTGTTGAGCGAGAAAGATTCTTTCGACAGCGTGGGAATGTCCCTGGGCGTGCTCGCCGCCCACACCCGGCCGACCCCGGCGTAAGGCGTGAAGAACGCGAATCCCTTGGATATCGAAACGTCGAGTCCCTTGGTATTGAAGCCAAGCTGATCCACGCCGGCGAGCTTCGTATAGCTCCCACGTATTCCGATCGCCGGCACCGCGACCCCGCCGCGGAGGATCGCGTAACGCAACTCGGCGCCCCAGATCCGGATGTCGGTGCCCGGAACGCCTCCCGCCATCGCGCCGACGTCGATGCCGAACGGCAATCCCTTGTTCAGGCGCAGCGAAGGCACCACCGCCGTCGATACGTCATTGGCGCCGGCCTGCTGAAAGACCGCGCTGTTCTCGAGTCGGGTGCCGGTCGCGGCGATGCCGAAATCGATCCCGCTGATACCGAGCGGTTCCGCGGGTGTCAGCGGCTTGTAAGACAGCGCCGCGCCGAGATCTTCGGAAAAAAGCCGAAAGTCACTCTGATTGAGGCCACCGATCGTGATGTCACCCGCCGCAACCGGAAGCGAAACGGCGAGTGCGGAAACGGCCACGAGAGCGCGCTTGAAATTCATTTCGACCTCCGTAACGAGAACACAGCCTCCGCGCAATCTAGCACATCGCCCGACCGCCGCGATCCAACATTGCCGAGACCGAGGAATACTACCGCCCGCTTCAGGCCGCCTTGCGCTTGGCGCCCGTCTCGGGGTACGGATACATGATGTTGAGCGCGACGCTGTGGCCCGCGGTCTGGACGATGCGCACGTGCTCGCGCCTGAGCTCGCGCGCGTGCCGGCAGCCGCAGGAGTGCGCGATCATGTCGATCTCCCGGTTCATGCCGAGCGCGTAGTTCGCGACGCGCTGGTACTTCTCCTCCACCACCAATCCCCGCTGCAGCCTCGGGTTATGGGTGGTGACGCCTGTGGGGCAGGTGTTCTGGTGGCAGCGCAGCGCCTGAATGCAGCCCAGGGAAAACATGAAGCCGCGCGCCGTATTGACGAAATCCGCGCCGACGCACAGCGCCCACGCGGCCCGCGCCGAGGTCACCAGCCTGCCCGCCGCGACGACGCGCACCCGGTCGCGCAGCCCCGATTCGATCAGCGCATCGACCACCCGCGGCAGGGCTTCCGCGATCGGCAGGGCCATGTGGTCCATCAGCGCCTGGGGAGCGGCGCCCGATCCCCCCTCGCCGCCGTCGATGGCCAGAAAGTCCGGCGCGTACTCCGGGCCGCGGCGGTTGACCGCCTCGCAGACCTCGTTGATGAACTGCCAGCCCCCGACGGCCGTCTTGACGCCGACCGGCCTGCCGGTCGCGTCGCGAACCGAAGCGATCTTGTCGAGCAGCTGGTCGACGTCGGCGACATCGCGATGGCGGTTCGGGCTGATCGAGTCCTGGTGCGCAGGGATGCCGCGGATCCTCGCGATTTGCTCGGTCACCTTGGCCGCGGGCAACACGCCGCCCTTGCCCGGCTTCGCGCCCTGCGAAAGCTTGATCTCGAACGCTTTCACCTGGGGATACGCGGCGATTTCCCGCGCGCGCTCGAGGGACAGCTTTCCGTCGCGGTCGCGGATGCCGTAGTGGGCCGTGCCGATCTGCATGATGACGTCGCAATTGCCCTCGAGGTGGAACGGCGACAGCCCGCCTTCCCCCGTATCCATCCAGCACCCGGCGAGCGCCGCGCCGCGCGAAAGCGCGCGCACCGCCGGTTCCGAGATCGCGCCGAAGCTCATGCCGCTGATGTTGATGACGGACTTCGCGAGGAACGGCGCCTTGCAAAACCCCTCGCCGATCGCCAGAGGCGGCGTCGGCAGGCGGTCTTCCTCCAGCACCGGATACGGGTGGTTCACGAACAGAATCGAGCCCGGTTCGTTGGTGTTGTTGGTGGAACCGAAACCGATCACTCCCCCTTCGGCCTTGGCCAGACGGTATACCCAGCCGCGTGTGGCGCGGTTGAAAGGCAATTCCTCCCGGTCGTTCATGAAGAAGTACTGCCGGAAGTACTCCCCCTGCTTTTCCAGCAGATAGCGCAGGTGCCCGACGATAGGGTAGTTGCGGAGAACGGAATGTTTCTTCTGCGTGATGTCCTGGATGAAGACGATCACCAGGAACGCGACCAGGGCGAAGCCGACGATGGTACCGAGGCCGTAGGAAACGACCCCCAGCATGCCGGACATGCTATTGCTCCTCTCGCGGAAAGCGGCCCGCGCCGCGGTCAATCATAGGCGAAAACGACGCGGGCGCGGAAGATCAAGGGAGGATGCGCATGATCACCGACCGCGGATCGTCCGCGGCGCCGCTCGCGATCTCGGCCTCGCTTGCCGGGCGGACTGCGACGACGGTACAGGAGAACTTGAGCGCCATGCCGGCCAACGCATGGTTGCCGTCGAGCACGACCTTGTCTTCGGCGATATCGGTGACCGTGAAGATCACGTTCCCGTCATCGCCGCCCGCCTGGCCCTCGAAACGCATCCCGACCTCGAGCGCCTCGGGGAAGCGACTGCGCGGTTCGACGCGGAGGAGGTTCTCGTCGTAATCGCCGAACGCATCCTCCGGCTCCAGGCGCACCTCGACACGGCTCCCGGTCGCCTTCCCTTCCAGGGCCGGCTCCACCGCGGGAAATATGTTCCCGTAGCCGCCGTGAAGATACTGTACGGGTTCTTCCGAGCACTGCAGCGTGTGGCCCCAGATGTCCGACAGTTCGACATCCAGGGAGACGACCGAGTTCTTCGAGATTTCCAATGCGCTCGTGCGAGCTCGCGCGGCGGGCTAGCCCAGTGTCTTGATCAGGCTCAATACTTCGGCCGCGTGCCCGCGCGGATTGACGCCGTAGAACACATGCCTCACGGTGCCGCCCTTGTCGATGATGAACGTGGAGCGCGTGATGCAGGACTTCCGGGCTCCGTTTGCTTCCTTCTCGTACACGACTCCGTACTTCCTGCAGACCTCGGCTTCGGTGTCGGCGAGCAGCCGGATCGACACGCCGTTCTGGTCGCGAAAATCGGCGTGTCGCAGGCAGTCATCCCGGCTCACTCCGATCACCACGCAGTCGTGGCGGGAGAATTCCTCCTCGTGATCCGAGAAATCGGTCGCTTCGAGCGTGCAGCCCGGGGTTCCGTCCTTGGGATAGAAATAGAGAACGACATTCTTCTTGCCGCGGAAGCCCACGAGATCGACCGATTCCATGTCGGCGTCAGGCAGGGAAAAAAGCGGCGCGGGCTCCCCCGCCCGCAAGACCTCGGGCGGGCGTTGGGTGGTCCCGAGCGGGGCTGCATATGCGCGCGCCAAGTTTTCCTCGCCGATTTCGAAGCATCGACAGACTATAATCGCGGCGATGAGAATGCAACTGCTCGGCGGCCTCAGCGCAAGAAGATTCCTGTCGCAAATCTGGCAAACGAAACCACTCCTGGTCCGCGATGCGATCCCCGGCTTCAAAGGGGTGGTGCAAGCGCCTGAATTGTTTGCGCTCGCGGCACGCAGCGACGTCGAATCGCGACTGATATGGCGCCGCGGCGGCGCGTGGAGGCTGCGCCGCGGCCCGTTTTCGCGCACCGAATTGGCGCGTCTGCCGAAATCCGGATGGACTCTCCTGGTGCAGGGCCTCAATCTCGAATTGCCCGCCGCGGATCAATTGCTGCGGCGCTTCAGTTTCCTTCCCTACGCGCGGCTGGACGACCTCATGGTGAGCTACGCCGCGCCGGGCGGCGGGGTCGGTCCGCACTTCGACTCGTACGACGTATTTCTCCTGCAGGGCCCGGGCCTGCGCAGGTGGAGCGTCGGCAGGACCCGGAACCGGACCCTCGACCCTTCGGCGCCGCTCAGGATCCTTCGCAGTTTCCGTCCGCAGACCGAATGGGTGCTCGCGCCCGGAGACATGCTGTATCTGCCCCCGGGATGGGCACACGAGGGCGTCGCCCTCGAGCCCGGATTCACCTACTCGGTGGGCTTCCGGGCGCCCTCACATTGCGAATCCGCCCGGGAATTCCTTTCGTACCTGGAAAACCGCATAGCCGTTCGCGGACGCTACTCGGATCGAGGCTCGGCGCCTCAGAGAAATCCCGCGGAGATCCCGGGGCAAATGATCCGTCAAACCCGGGAGGCCTTTCGCCGCATCCGATGGACCGCGAAGGACGTGCCGCGGTTCCTCGGCGAGTATCTTTCGACGCCCAAGCCTCATGTCGTGTTTTCCGGGCCTCGCCGCAATCGGTCTCCGGATCGCTTTGCGGTACGGTGCCGCGTCCGGGGAGTGCGTCTGGATCTGCGCACGAACATGCTGTTCCGCGGCCTCGATTTCTTCGTCAACGGCGAAAGAATCGCCTCGCCGCCGCGCCTGCGGGCCGCGCTGTCGCGGCTCGCCGACGAGCGCCGGCTGGAGGCCGGCCCGGGCCTTTCGCGGCCGCTCCTGCGCCTGCTTCACCCCTGGTATCTTTCCGGCTGGCTTCACATTGGAGACCCCGGTGGGTGACGCTCAAGGCGAAGCGGCGCCCCAGCGTCGCCTGATCACGACCCGGAGCGAGTACCTCGAGGGCTTTTCCACCTTGCTCCGCATTGCGCGTCGCGATCTGAGGATTTTCGACCCGGATCTCTCCCAGCTCGATATCAACTCCGCCCGGCGGATCGAGTTGCTGACCCGCTTCCTGCGGGAAAGTCTCGCGCGCCGCGTTCTGGTCGCCCTCCATGACGCCGAGCACGTGACCCGGCGCTGCCCGCGGCTGCTTTCGCAGCTCGGAAGTTACTCGGGCCGGATCGCCATCAACCTCACCGAAGGCGACGCGGCGAAGGTGCAGGATTGCTTCGTGCTCGCCGACGGCGAGCACCTGATCCGCCGTCCGGTGACCGCGCAGCCGCGGGGCGTGCTGGTCACCGACGACCCCAAGGAGTGCCAGCCGATGCTGGAGCGGTTCGGGGAAATCTGGGAGTCGTCCTCCCCCGGCGTCTCGGCGAACACCACCGGTCTCTGATCGTCAGCTTCCTTAAAGGTATCGCCACGGTCGGCTCCGTATAATCCTCGCCCCAATCGAGGCGATTGTTCTCGACCATCTCAAACCAGGGGAAAACATGAATCGCGCACTTTTCATCGCCGTTCTGACCGCGCTTGCGTTCACCGGCTGCAGCAAGGAAGCACCCAAGTCCACCCCGGCGCCCAAGGCCGCGCCGGCGCCCGCGGCGACAACGGCGCCCGCTCCCGCACCGGCGAGCGATGCGGCGAAACCCGGCGACGCCCCCGCGCCCGCCGCGACCGACGCCAGCAAGGACGCCTCCAAGGACGAAGCAAAGAAATAAGGGGTATCTCGAAGAAAAAGCCGGCCACGGGCCGGCTTTGTGGCCCTCGGCGCGATCAACCCAGGTCGCGCCAGCCGAACCCTTCGTCCTGGGTCGCCACCGTTATCCATTCGGGCCCGCAGTCCAGCGCGCCGGCGAGCGCCGCGCGCGCCAGTTGCGGCGTGTTATTGGTCGCCGAGAGGTGGGCGGCGATCACGTGCCTCAGCCGGCTGCGGTCGAGCCGCGAAAGCAGCGCGGCCGAGCACTCGTTGTCCAGATGCCCGAGGCGGCTCGCAATGCGAGCCTTCAACGCCTGCGGATAGGGCCCCCTCGCGAGCATCGTCGAATCGTAGTTGCATTCGAGAACCAGCGCGTCGCAGCCGGACAGATTCGATTCGATGCAGTCCGTGGAGCGGCCCGTATCGGTCAGCACGCCCAGCCGGCGCGCGCCGTCCGAGAGGACGAACTGGACCGGCTCGCGGGCGTCGTGCGGCACCGTAAAGGGCTGCACCATGAGATCGCCGACGGCGAAGGCCCGCTGCGAATCGATCAGCTCGAACGAGCACTCGTCATCGACGCCACTGCCCGCTTCGCGCAGCGCGGCGAGGGTACCGTGCGTGAGCCATACCGGAACGCCCAGCCGCCGTGCCAGCGGAAAAACGCCGTCGCCGTGATCGCCATGCTCGTGGGTGACGATGATTCCGGAAAGATCGGAGGGCTCCAAGCCCGCGCGCGCCAGGCGCTGCACGGTTTCCCTCGCCGGGAAGCCGCAGTCGAGCATGATGAGGGTGCGGAATGCTTCGACGACGAGCGCGTTTCCCTCGCTGCCGCTGCCTAGCGAAGCAAAGCGCACGCCCGGGCCCCTGCAGTCACCTTGGCGAAGCGCACGCCCGCCGCAGGCGGCCTGAATCCACGCTCACTTGAGTTGCTGCTGCAGCAAGGAAAGAATGCGCCGGGCGGTATCCGAGGAGTCCGGCTTGCCTTCCCGGTCGAGCACCTGAACCTCGCTCGCTTGATCGCGATCCTTGACAAATACCCGGTACTGCTCCGCCTTGGGGTCCGGGGCGGAGCGCCAGAACATGAGGCTGTCGAAGAACCCCTGCTCTTTCTTCTTGCCCTGCGCGTCTCTTTCCACGTCGACATAGCGCACGAAGTAGAAGCCGCGGGAGCGGTCGCGATCCTCGACGGTAAAACCCACGCGATCCAGCACCAGCCCGACCCTGCGCCATGCGCGGTCGAACGGCTCGAAGAGCTCCAAGGCACCCGCTCCATTGCCCGCGGTGACGATCCGGGCGCGCTCCTCCTTGGTGACGGCTGCAAGCTGCTGCCTGGCGCGAACCTCATCGACTCCGAACCTCAGCATCAGCCGGCGCAGGAATTCGGCTTCGAGGCCGGGGTTCGGCGGCCGGGGCTGCCAGATGGTGCTGTCGCGGGCCTCATTGGTGTAGACCTCGACCACGCCTCGATGGCTGATGTACACCTCGGTGGTCTTGACATCAATGCCGCGCTCCAGGCGCGTACGAAACTTGTCCCGCTCGCCGGTGGAGTACGCCCCCTCCAGGAGCCCGCCGAACAGATTCTTGAAGAAACCTTCCCTGACCTTGGCCCGGTTCTCGGCCCAGTCGGTCTCCATCACGCCGGCTTCGGGGCGCTCGACCTTGATGAGGAATCCAAGTTCCTGCCAGAACTCCTTGACGATCGGCCAGACTTTCTCGGGCGGTTCGGACACGACCAGCCAGCGCTCGCTCGCGGATCGCTCGATGCGTGCCTTGTCGATTTCGGGAAGGACCCGCAGCGCCCCCTCCGCGGGAACCGCGGCACGCCCGGTGTTGTACGCGGAATACGTGGTGGGTCCGGACGATGCGGCGTCGGGAATCTGGTAACGCTCCTCGCGAGGCGGCACCGTCAGGTCCGGCGGAACATCGAGCGGCGGGAGCTTGCGCTCTGCCTTGTATTCGACTTTCGCTGGGTCCAGCAGCGTCGAACCACACCCGACCAGAGTCAGCGCCAACGCGGTCGCACAGCAAACCCGGCGGTTCATCCCGCCTTTCCCTCGATGACCCGCAGGCCGCCCGAGGACGTGATATCGGCCTGGCGCATGGCGTCCCGCACGACTTCATGAAACGGCTGCGACAGCGGAGTCAGCGGCAGGCGAATTCCCGTGCCGATCAGGCCCAGCTGGGCGACCGCCCATTTCACCGGGATTGGATTCGCTTCCACGAAGAGTCTGGTGTGCAGCCCGAGCAGCCTGAAATTGAGCTCGCGCGCGCGTTTGACCTCGCCGGCGAGGGCGGCCGCGCACATCTCGTGCATCAGCCGCGGCGCAACGTTGGCGGTCACCGAGATGATTCCCCTGCCGCCAAGGAGCACGAGCGCGATCCCCGAAGCGTCATCGCCGCTGAAAACCATGAACTCCCTGGGCGCGCGCAGCAGCAGGTCCGAGCCGCGCTCGATATTGGCGGTCGCATCCTTGATGCCGACTATGTTCGGGACCTGCGCGAGACGCAGCGTGGTTTCGTTCGCGAGATCGGCGACCGTGCGGCCCGGGACGTTGTATACGATCAGCGGGATCTCCACCGCCTCGGCGATCGTGCGGAAATGCCGGTACAGCCCTTCCTGCGTTGGCTTGTTGTAGTACGGGACGACCGAAAGGCAGGCGTCGGCGCCGGCATTTCTGGCCGACTGGGTCAGCTCGATCGCCTCGGCCGTCGAGTTTCCGCCCGTTCCCGCGACGATGGCGATGCGGCCGCGCGCGTGGGCCACGGCGAGCCGGATCAGTTCCTTGTGCTCGTCGAAATCGACGGTGGGGGATTCGCCGGTGGTGCCGACGACGACGATGCCGTCGGTGCCCTGCTCGATGTGGAAATCGACGAGCGCCTTGAAACGCTCGAAATCGAGCCGCCCGTCCTCGTGCATGGGCGTGACGATCGCGACGATGGACCCGGAAAGCATGTGGACTCGCCCTTTCATGGCGCGCTCATTCTAGCTCAATCTACCCGGCGCCGGCAGCCGGCGGAATGTCGAGCGGCGCGCCGCCGATCCCATTCCGCAGCGCGCACACGCGCTGGATCACGGCCCGCGTCGGCCTCGACACCATGCCCTGTTCGAAAGCGACGACCCCCAGAGGTTCCACGCCTTCGAGCAACTCGTTCGGTCTCAGGAGAAACTCCGGGTTGCCGGGACGCCCGTACTGCTCGTTGCCTGCCGCGAAGGTCTCGTAGATCAGCACGCCGCCGGCGCGCAGGGACGCCACCAGATTCCCGAACAGCGGTCGATGCAGATAATTCGTCACGATCACTCCGTCGAAGCTGGCGGCGGCGAAGGGCCACGCCGACGCCTCGAGGTCCGCCAGGCGCGTTTCGATACCGCGCGAGCCTTCCAGGGTGGCGAGCGCCGCCGGGTCACGATCGACCGCGACCACGGCGAATCCCAGGGCGCTCAGATAGCGGGCATGCCGCCCGCGGCCGCAGGCGAGATCGAGCACGCGTCCGCCGGGCCGGATGAGCCTCGCCCAGCGACATACCCACGGCGAAGGCGAGTCGATTTCGTGGGTGGCCTGCGACATGCTCCATTATCCCGCGCCAGCGCCTCGCCATACCATAAACCGGGGACAGACCACGGTTTTCCGGACAGCCTCCGAGATGCGAGTCGGAGGTTCCAGGAAACCGTGGTCTGTCCCCGGTTTCCTCCGCCCTGGCTCGCGGACTAGAACGACGATCCGGGTTGCTTGAGGAATTCGGTCTCCTCGGAAGTGGATTCCCGGCCAAGAACGGCGTTGCGGTGCGGGAAGCGGCCGAAGCGCGCGACGATCTCGTAGTGGCGCCTCGCGTATTCGAGCTGCGCCGGGTCCAGCGCCTGAAACAAGGCGAGCGAGCGGCGCTGCGAGGCGAGATCCTCCGCGTGCTGGAAAGGGAGGTAGGCGAAGGTCCGCTCCACCTTCGAGAACGACCGATCGAAGCCCCTGTCGATCGAAGTTCTTGCCGCGGCAAGGGCAAGGGGGTCGCTCGCGAACGCTTGCGGCGTGCCGCGGAACATGTTGCGCGGAAACTGGTCGAGAACGATGACGAGCGCGAGCGAGGCGAGCGGAGTCGCCTGCCAGTGAGCCAGCACGCCGCGCGCGGCCTCCTCCCAGGTGCGCAGGAAACGCCCGCGAATCTCGGCGTCGAAGGCGTCGGACCTGCGGAACCAGATCTTGCGCGATTGCCCGCGCTCGGCGGAATCGGGAGCGCCGAACCAGAAGTCGAATACGCCGGCGAAGGAGGGAATCTCTAGCTGCAGAGCAGGCGGAGGTTGGCGAAGTCGATGAGCATCGCCGGACTGACGTAGGCGCTGAAGGCGAGCAAAACGATCGCTCCGAACACGGCCACTCCGATCGCCGACAGTATCTTTTCCTTGAGCGTCATGGTGACGGCACGAAGACTGATGCCTGGAATTCTAGCCCAAAGGCGGCGCACCCAGCAATTCAGCGTCGCCTTCGCGTAAAATCGACCCGCGCCCCGGTAGCTCAGTGGATAGAGCAGCCCCCTCCTAAGGGGCAGGTCGGACGTTCGATTCGTCTCTGGGGCGCCACCCGGCCAGGGGATTGCCGGCAGCCTCGGTCCGGCTGCGCCTACCCGGCCGCGGCCGGATTCAGGAACCTGGCGGAGAACTCTTCGGCGGGCACGGGCTTGCTGAACAGGAAGCCCTGCGCTTCATCGCACTGGCGTCGCGCCAGATATTCGAGTTGTTCGCCGGTTTCCACGCCTTCGGCCACGACCACCAGGCCCAGGCTGTGCCCCAGGGCGATGATCGCGTCAACCAGAACCACCCGGTCATCGGCATTCCTGATCCCGGCGAGAAACGAGCGGTCGACCTTCAGCTCGTCCAGCGGCAGCCTGTTCAGGTAGCTCAGCGAGGAGAAGCCGGTGCCGAAGTCGTCGATCGACAGCTTCACGCCGAGCGCCTTGAGCTGCTGCATGATGCCGATCGCGGCATTCGGGTCATTCATGATCGAGCTTTCGGTCAGCTCGAGCCGCAGAAACTCCCGCTGCCCGGTCGTCGCGATCGCCGACTTGACCGCCCGGGCCAGATCGGATTGGTGGAACTGGCGCGGCGACACGTTGACCGAGATCGGGATGCGCGCCAGACCTTGCGCCGCCCACTCGGCGTTCTGCCGGCACGCCGCGCGCAGCGCCCACTCGCCTATGGAAACGATGAGGCCGGACTCCTCCGCGATGGGAATGAACTCGACGGGCGACACCAGGCCGCGCTGCGGGTGCTGCCAGCGCAGCAGCGCTTCGGCGCCGCAGAGCTTCTTCTTCGCCACGTCGAACTTGGGCTGGAAAAATATGCGCAATTCCCCGCGATCGATCGCCTGCCGGAGCTCACCCTCGAGGCTCAGTCGCTGCAGCGCCGTGGCGCTGAATTCCCTGGAATAGAAGCGGTAGGCGTTTCCCCCCGCCTGCTTGGCCTGTGTGAGCGCGACGCCCGCATTCCTGACGACGGCATCGGCATCCGTACCGTCGGCCGGAAAAAGCGTGATGCCGAGGCTGCCGGTGACCACCACGTCGCGCCCCCCGATCCGGTGGGGCCGGTTGAGCACCCCCAGCAGGCGCTGCGCCGCGCGCGCCGCCTGGCCCGCGTTCGAGATCGGGGCACACGTCACCGAGAACTCGTCGCCGCCGAAGCGCGCGAGATAGCCGGCATTCGCCTTCCCGCCAAAGACCTGCTCGCCGTCCATGGACTTGAGCTCCACCGCGAGCCGCTGTCCCGTTTGCTGCAGCACCAGGTCGCCTGCCGCGGGTCCCAGCGCCTCGTTGACCTGCTTGAAGCGGTCCAGGTTGAGCAGCAGCAAGGCTCCGCTCCCGCTTTCGCCCCGCGAATGTTCCATGGTGCGCGCGAGCTGTTCCATGAACCGCAGGCGGCCCGGCAGCCCGGTGATTGCGTCGTAGTGCGAGAGGTATTCCTCGTGCGCCTTTGCGGCCAGCGTGTTTCTCAGTCGCAGCGCGAGCTCGGTCGGGTCCACCGGCTTGCGCAGGAAATCCCTTGCGCCCAGCGCGAGCGACCGCAGCTTCGTTTCAGCGTCGTCGGCCGAGGTCATCACAATCACCGGAATGTGCTTGAGCGCCTTGTTGTCGCGGATACCGGACAGGACATCGAATCCGCTGACGTTCGGCATGTTGATGTCGAGCAGCAGCACATCCGGGCGCTCGCGCAACATCAGGGCGAGCGCTTCCGAGGAGTTCGACGTGGACACGAATCGCCGGTAGCCGGCTTCCTCGAGAAACGCGCGCGTCATCTCGATGATGAGCGGCTCGTCGTCCACCATCATGACGAGCGACTCGACGATGCTGCCCCACGTGAGGTCCCTGCCCTCGCGCCGGTCCCAGCTGCGGATCATCGATTTCGCGGCGGCCATGGATGCTCCACGCTCACACCTGAAAGTCCAGCGCGACCCGGCTCTGCAGCTGCCGCGCCAGCCGGAACGCCTCCTTGAGCGCGGACTGCGCGAAGGCATTGAGCTGGTCGGGGTCGATGCGGTTGGCGAGATCCTCGGCGGCGCTGCGAGCGCCGGCGCGCGCCTCCGGCGCGAGCGCCTGCTTGCGCAGGCGCAGGCCCTGGATGAAGTAGAAGGCGTCGATCAGCGCATCGGTTTCGGCGGGCGGCAGCCCGCGGGCATCGCGGAACGCGCGCAGCCGGTCTGCCGTGTTGGTTTCCCGCAGGCCCTGGG
>JBATEB010000376.1:0-8167 GCA_049663805.1 Burkholderiales bacterium
TCGTGACTCCGGATGCTCAGATTTCACGGTCCTTTGAAGTTGATCATGAGGACGGATTCGACGTTCTTCGAATTCGATCTCGACCTCTCAAGCAAATTAACTTGGTGCGTCGTGCTATCAATGAAATGCTGCTTTCGTCGCGGATGTGGGGTGGTTATCGAACGTGGCCGGCCGCTTCAAAACACTATGACGGAGTGGTGTTTTACTCGCCGACGATTTTCTTTGGACGGTTTATCGCGCGGATCAAGGCTCTCTACAACTGCCGGGCCTACCTGATACTCAGGGACATGTTTCCTGAATGGGCGGTTGATCTGGGTCTCATGCGCAAGGGGCCGCTTTATTGGGTGTTTAAGGGGTTTGCTCAATATCAATATTCAGTCGCCGACGTGATTGGAATCGAATCCCCATCGAACAAGACATACTTTTCCAGGCGGACTCACAAGACGGAGGTCTTGCACAACTGGATCGAGGTTGATGCTCCTCCACCGCCGTCAATAAGCATTCCCGACAGCCTGCGCGATCACGTTATTTTCGTCTACGCGGGAAACATGGGTGTTGCCCAGGATATGGACAATCTCCTGCGAATGGCGCGAAGGTTGGCCGAACGGAAGGATTGCCGGTTCCTGTTTGTCGGAGGAGGCAGCGAGCGGGCCCGGATGGAGGCTGAGGTTGGTCAATTGCGCTTGGCGAACGTGGTCTTCCTTCCAGAGATTCACCCACAGGAACTGCGTGGCCTGCTGCGACAGTGCCACGTGGGTTTGGTATCGCTCGACCGACGGCTGCGCTCCCACAATATTACCGGGAAACTGCTCTCTTACCTTGAGGCCGGTTTGCCGGTCCTAGCCAGCGTCAACTCAGGTAACGACATCAAGACCGTAGTGGAAGGAGCAGGCGCCGGACTGGTTTCCTGGAACGGCCAGGACGATGAGTTGGTCAGCGCTGCGAATCGGATGCTTGACCGGAGCGACGAACGCGCGCGAATGGCTGCCGCAGCGAAGCAACTTTGTCGGACGCGGTTCTCCGCCGCCGCGGCGGCTGCGCAAATCAGCCGCGGCCTCGCTCGAAATCTCGATTGACCTGACGTAGGCCACATACGCATGTCCGGGGAGCGAAAGGCGGCGTGCATGCATCGCCGGCGTTATGACGGCAAAACTGCTGGTGGTCTATGCAGACGGTCTATGCAGACTTCCTTTTTCCCCCGAGGCCTTTCGAGAGCGCCCGGTAGAGCAGCACGTACGCTGTGCAAAAAACGATCGACGTGATCACAAGCTAGAAGGTGCTCTTCCAGAGAAGGAGCGCGGGCACGGCGCAGGCGAGGCTCATCAGCCAGCAATAGGGTGCGACCCTGCTGTTTCGCCGGGTCACTTGCGCCGGATCGTCGCCGCCGACGGCCTTCTTCTGCAGGTAGGTGTAGATCACCTGGTGCATGTGAAAGCGATCTGGTTTTCCCGGAGAAAGACCCAGGACGATCCTCCTGCGGTACATCGAGAACAGCGTTTCCCAGATCGGGAAGACCAGCAGCAGCATCGGAAACCACGGCGACACCTGCGGGTGCCGCGCGACCAGCAGCACCGACAGCTCGGCCATCCAGAAGCGGAGCAGGTAGGCCCCGCCGTCGCCGAGGAAGCTTTTCCCCTTGGGGTAGTTCCAGGCGAGGAAGCCGAGCAGCGCCCCGACCACGGCGAGCGCCGGGGTGAAAAGAAAGCTGTCGCCGACTTGGGCCGAAACGAGGGCCATCGCCGCGAGCACGATGACCGCGTGGCCGCCCGCGAGGCCGTTGTAGCCGTCGATGATGTTGATCGCGTTGGCGACGCCGCCGACGGCGAAGACGGTGACGGCGACCGCGAACGGCGTTCACCGGAGGAGCGTGTCGAATCCGGGAACGCCCGGGCGCGGGACTGAAACTGCGACTACCCCTCCACCGGTCTCTGTCAGACGCATACCATCACGGTGCGCAAAAGAAGGTCCCTAAACCTCTTGTTTATTAAAGTTCGAAAAGAACCTACGCATGCGACAAGTGATACAGCGTCTTCGAAACGGGGCAGTGGAGCTTGTCGATTTGCCTTCGCCCGCTTGCAAACGCGGGCACCTGCTGGTACGGACCTCCCGCACGCTGATATCGAGCGGAATCGAGCGCACGCTCGTCGAGTCGGGGCGGGCGAGTCTCCTCGAAAGGCCCTCCGGCAGCCTGAATTGGGGTGAGCGAGTCATTGCGCTGAGGGACGCTACGGCTCGATTTCCGGCTGTGTCCGAAGTTCTGCGATAAAATCGCCGTTATCTGGGCGAATACGGGACATTTGATGAACACTCTCAATCCGCAAGGGCTGATTGAGAAATTGAAGACGCTGCCACCCGAGCGCGTTGCCGAAGTCGAGGATTTCATTGATTTTCTGCGCGCCCGCGAAGAGGAATCGCGGGATGCCGCCGCCGCGCGCCTGGGCGAGGCGATGGCCAGGTTCGCCGCACTCGATTTTCCACCGATGAGCGAAGACGAAGTCCAAGCCGAGGTCGACGCCGCGCGGCGAGAGCGGCGGGGGCGTCTCGGCGCGGGTCGTAGCTGACACGAACACCATAGTCTCGGGACTGCTCTGGGGCGGTCCACCACGGCAGCTTATCAACGCGGCGCGAGCGAAGCGGATCACGTTCTGCAGCAGCTTGGCGCTGGTCGCCGAATTTGCCGAAGTGATCGGGCGCAAACAGTTTGCCGCGCGTCTTCGGGCGGCCGGGATGACGATCAAGTGCTCGGTTGCGCGCTCGCCGCGCACGCCGATGCCATCGTTTCCGGTGACAAACACCTGCGCAACCTCAAGGCCTATCAAGGCATTCCGATCGTAGGTGCCGCCGAAGCGCTTAGCCTCATCGCGCCCGGTCCTCTTGACGGCGAAAAGTAGTCAGAAGTGGGTGCGCGAGAATCGGCCGGCTTCCGGTACCGGCTGGGAGCCGTTTGGCGAACAGGTGGTTTCCCGGCAAATGGTTCTCCAACCGCCGAACGAGTCACCGCGCCTGCACCGCAAATGCCAAGTCGCTGGTTTTTGTTGGGCTGTTCTTCAAAGCGAGGGAGGGGATCGCGATTCCGCCTGAGGATGCCGATGCCCTGGCGCGCTCGGTAGCGGATCTGGCGGATAATCGCGAACGTTGCGTCGCGCTCGGCTTGCAGGGGCGGCGCTTTGCGTCCGAGAGCTACAACCGGGACGTCCTGGCAATGCAGATGCTCGCAGAGCTGGAGCGCGTGGTCGGTCCGGGAGGGGACCATTAATGATGACCATCACCATCGACCTCATCGCCGCCGCGCGCCCGAATTTCATGAAGGTCGCGCCGCTCTACAGGGCGCTGCGCACCGAAAGTGCCTGGTGCCGGCCCCGCATCGTCCATACCGGGCAGCACTACGATGCCAACATGTCGGATGCGTTCTTCACCGATCTCGGAATTCCCGCGCCCGACGTTCATCTGGGCGTGGGCAGCGGCACTCACGCCCAGCAGACGGGCGGGGTGATGATCGCGTACGAGGCCGAGTGCCTGCGGGCGCGGCCCGATTGGGTGGTCGTCGTGGGCGATGTCAATTCGACGATCGCCTGCACGCTCGCCGCCAAGAAGCTCGGGATTCCGGTCGCTCATCTCGAGGCGGGCTTGCGCAGCGGCGACCGGACGATGCCCGAGGAGTTGAACCGCATCGCGACCGACGCCCTCGCCGATCTCCTGTGGACGCCGTCGGCCGACGCCGACGAGAACCTCGAGCGCGAGGGGATTCCCGGAAGCCGGATCGAGCTCGTCGGCAACATCATGATCGACTCGCTCGAGATGATGCGCTCCGCGATCGAGGCGCGGCGGTGCGCCGGGCGGCTGGGTCTCGAACCGCGGGCTTACGGTGTCGTCACGCTCCATCGCCCGAGCAACGTCGACGACGCGGGGCAGCTCGGCCGGATGGTCGAGTTGATCGTCGCCGCGGCCGGAGCCTTGCCCGTCGTTTTCCCGGTTCATCCGCGGACGCGGCAAAGGCTCGAGGCTGCGGGCCTGTTGGATCGGTTGAACCGGGCGCCGGGGGTCAAGCTCACCGAGCCTCTCGGGTATACGGACTTCATGAGCCTGGTGTTCGACTGCCGCTACGTCCTCACCGATTCGGGCGGGATACAGGAGGAGACGACCTATCTCGGGATCCCGTGCTTCACCTTGCGGGAGAACACCGAGCGGCCGATCACCGTGACGCAGGGGACCAATCGCCTCGTGCGGCCCGAGACCACGCTCTCGCAGATCCGGTCGAATCTTTCGGGCGCCTCGCCGAAGAGAACCGTTCCTCCGCTCTGGGACGGTCGGACCGCGGCCAGGGTCGTCCGCAGTCTCAAGGGCGCCGCGCTGGGGGCGCGTGGTTCCAGTGCTACTTGAACGGATTGACGATCTTCAAGCGGTCGCCGAAAACCTGTCCGTCTTGCAGGTCTTCTGAATAGAGGATTTCGCAATCGGAGAGTAGCGCTGCTCCGATAATCAGCGAATCCCAGATCGAAAGGTTGTAGCGCTCGCCAACACGGATCGCCTCCCGTACTGTTTGCGCGCTGACAGGCACGACTTCGCAAACATCGAGCAGACTGAGCGCGACTTGGTTTGCGTCGGCAAGCGCGAATCCATGCTTGCGCGTAAGGACGCTGACAGTTTCGTTGACTACCTGGGTACTGATGACCGGACTGGTTTCGAGAATCGCGACCGCGGCCAGTGACTTCTTCGGGTGGCGTGACTGGGCGTAGATGACGACGTTGGTGTCAGCGAAGACTTTCTCTGTCATGTAATTCGTCGCGGTTGAACTTCAGGTAATCGAATCGACCGCGGTATTTCGCGAGCGTCTGCAACGCGACGGCGCGGCGCCCCTCGCGGTCGGCGTTGCGCCGGGCCTTCAGACGGCTGACGAAATCCAGCACTTCCCGCGCCTGGGGCTCGGGAAGCGTCCGGACCTCCTCGAAAATCTGCTCTGCAGTGTTCATGATTTTGCGCTGGTTCATAGGGTACCTCGCAATGTTACTCCTGCCTACAAAGGCGTCCAAGTGGCGACCCAAGTGGCACTTGGCACCAGGCGCACACGGCAACCGCGCGCAGCCAGGTGGTCTTGCCGGTGCCGCGGGGACCGAGCAGCAGGAACGAGCGTCCGGGCAGCGGGAGACGGCGTGTATACATCGCCGGCGTTATGACGGTAAAACTTCCGGCGGTCTATGCAGCCGTCCTTTGCCCCCCGAGGTCCTTCGAGAGCGCGCGGTAGAGCAGCACGTACGCGGCGCAGAAGACCAGCGCCGCGATCACGAGCCCCACCGTCGACTTCCAGAAGAACAGCGCCGGGACGGCGGAGCAAAGGCTCATCAGCCAGCAATAGGGCGCGACCCGGCTGTTCCGCCGGGTCATCCGCGCCGGATCGTCGGTTGCGGCGGTCTTCCTGTGGAGGTACGCGTAGAGCACCTGGTGCATGTGAAACCGGTCCGGCTGTCCCGGGGAAAGGCCCAGCACGATCTTCCTGCGGTACATCGAGAACAGCGTCTCCCAGATCGGGAAGACGAGGAGCAGCATCGGGAACCACGGCGAGACTTCCGGGTGCCGCGCGACCAGCAGCACCGACAGCTCCGCCATCCAGAAGCCGAGCAGGTAGGCGCCGCCGTCGCCGAGGAAGATTTTTCCCCTGGGGTAGTTCCATACGAAGAACCCGAGGAGCGCGCCGATCATGGCGAGGGCCGCGGCGAAAAGAAAACTGTCGCCGACGCGGGCGGAGACGAAGGCCAGCGCGGCGAGCACTATCACCGCGTGGCCGGCCGCGAGGCCGTTGTAGCCGTCGATGATGTTGATGGCGTTGGCGACCCCGCCGGCGGCGAAGATGGTGAAGGCGACCGCGAACGGCGTCCAGCGCAGCAGCGCGTCGAACCCCGGAACGTCCAGCCGCGGGATGATCGCCCCGAGCAGCCACGCGCCCGCCGCCGCGGCGAGCATGGTGAGCGCGAGGCGCGCCGGCACGCTCACCCGCTTGGTGACGTCCTCGGTGATCCCGCCGAGAAAAGCCGGCAGGCTGGCAAAGAGCAGATAGCCGAAGAGCTCGCCCGGGCCGCCGCGCTCCATCGCCGGCAGCGCCGCTCCCGCGACGAGCAGGCCGATCATCAGGCCGACCCCGCCGATGCGCGGGGTGGGAACGGCGTGGAATTTCTGCGGGCCGGCCTCGACCCGATCGTGGCTCCAGCGCGCGTGCAGGGCTTCGTGCCGGACCAGCAGGTAGCAGGCGAAGGCGCAGACGAACCCGGCGAGCGCGAACGCGAGCAGGCCGATGACGCGCTGGCGTGGGTTCAGGTTCGGCGGCGCGGGAGACGCGGCGGAAAAAGGGCGCTCGGCCTCCGGCGCAAAGCACGCGACGCGAACCCCTCCGCTTTGCATCGACAGGCGCTCGGTCTCCCGGCAGGCGGCGAGGGCGAGCGCCGGGTCCCGCGAGAGGTAGGCGATGACCCCGTTCGGCAGACGCGAGCTGGGCACCGCGATCGGTTGCTCCGAGAGCAGGCGCTCCTGATCCGGATCGAGTCTTTCCAGGCATTCCTGCGCCGCGACGCGGCAGCTCGGGCAGCTCGCGCGGATCGCCTCGGCGACCGACGCGGCGGCCGCGCGGCAGTCCTCTATTTCCCGAACGCCCTCCCGCAGGAATTCGAGCCTGACGCCGCCCTGGGCTTCGATGGCGACGTGCGGGTAGTGCACCGGGCCCCGCAGGTGCTGAGCGGCGAGGATCGCCGCGACGAACAGGACGGCGATGAGCGCCGGGAGGAAAGTCCTTCTGCGGAAAATCGATGTCGACACGTCTGGGTGAATCGGCCGCCGCCGTCGCGGGGCTCTCGTTGTTTCCGACAGCCATCATACCCAAGCGCCTGTCCTCGGATGGCCGCATCCCGCGGCGGAGGACGGCGCGCGGCCGCGAAGCGGCGGTCCGTCGCCGGATCGTCCTGCTGCGGGCCGCAGGCTCCGTTCCGGGGGCGTATCATAAGTACATGATTACTAATACTAATAGTACAAGCGGGTGGCTCGCGGGATTTCACCCTCCCGGGTTCGGGCACACCGCACGGGCACCGGGGGAGGAGCGGGAGGCGCCCCGACCGATTTCGGGCAAGGACCGGTTTTCCTGTCTTGCCCGAGGGGGCGCGGTTGCAGGGGCGCAAGGTCGTATGCTAATGTGCTGGCGCGACGGATTTTTCCCATAGTCCTTTTCTCGGGGGGTTTCATGAAAAAGCTGGTAGCAACAATCTTCTTTGCGATGTTCGCAGGTAGCGTGATGGCGCAGGGCAGTGCGTCCGGCGGCGCGGGTGCGGGCGGCGCGTCCGGAGCGGCTGCGGGAACCATCGCCACCGTCGCCGTAGCGGTTGTCGGTCTTGCGGCCGCCGGCTCGAGCAACAGCACCTCTGCCGTTCACTGACAAGCGGCGACTCGCTCAAGCAAATCCAGAACCCTGCCAGGGTAACCCTGGCAGGGTTTTGTTTTGTTGATAGACTCCCCGCGGTCCTCCACGGGGTTGGGTAAGTGCGTCGAACTCGTATCGCGATCGGGTGGTTTGCCGTCGGTTGCTTGCTGCCGGCGAACGGCGCTTTCGCCAACGGTTTTTTCCAGAGCCTTTCCGGGGACGTGCAGGCGGCGCAAGGCGCGGGCGCACCGGCGAGCGTCTCGGCCGGGCAGCGCGTCGAGGCGGGAACGACGATCAGGACCGGCGCCGGCGGCCGTGCCGTGCTGCGGCTCGACGACGGCCACAGCGTGGTTCTCCATGAGAACACCGAGTTTCGCCTTGCCGAGTACCGCTTCGACCGCGACCGGCCGGGTGAAGATTCGATGCGGCTGCAACTGCTGAAGGGCGGGCTGCGCTCGGTCACCGGCTTGATGGGCCAGCGCAGCCGGGAAAGCGTTACGCTCGCCCTGCCGCAGGCGAGCATCGGTCTCAGGGGAACGGATTTCATGGTGATGCTGATCGATTCGGCCTACCTTAGCGTGCTGCACGGAGCGGTCGCGATCGGCAACGCGGCCGGATCGGCGACCTTCGCTTCTCCCTCCATTGCGGTGGTCGCAGGACCCGACAGCCGCGCGGCTCCGCTTGCGGCCTCGGACCTGCCCGCGGCCGCGGCTGCGGCCTTCGACAAGCTGCGCGGTGTCGCGGTGGGGCCGGGAATCGAGCCGCGCT
>JBATEB010000377.1:0-3001 GCA_049663805.1 Burkholderiales bacterium
CCTTCTGGGTGGACCTGCGCTCGCGCTTCTCGCGCGATTACGCGTTCTGGCTGTATCTCTTCGGGGTGCTGACCTTCTGGGGTGGGCTGTCGCTGATGAACTCCGGAAGCGAGTGGGGCAAGCTCGGATACTGCGGGATCAACGTGGCGATGATCCTCCTCGGCGCGCTGCTCGGGCGGCGGGTGTTCGCCGTGTTCGGCGGGCTGGGGGTCGCGGGCTACCTCGGCCATCTTTCCTACCAGGTATTCAAGGACAGCATGATCTTTCCGCTCGCGCTGTCGCTCGTCGGGCTCGCGATCATCGGCCTCGGCGTGTTGTGGCAACGCCGCGAGGCGCAGTGGTCGGCGCGGCTGCGCGGCTTGCTCCCGGGGCCGTTGCGGGAGCTGATCGAGGCGCGCGCGCTGCGCCAGTGACTGCGCGGCGCGTGCGGCGGGACTACAACCTGTCTCCGCGCAACCCCAGCACGATTCCCTGCAATGTCTCGGGGCTGGCTTGAAGCGCGGGAACGGGAGGCGCCACGACCAGGCCGATGCGGGAATGTATTCGTTTCGCAATCCGGCCCCACTTCGTCATCGCCGGGCCTCCGCGCCGGGAAAAGAAGCTGCCCCATAATCCGCGCAACGCGAGCGGTACGACCGGCACCGGCGTGCGCGACACGATGCGGCTGATCCCGGGTCGGAACGGACCGATGCTTCCGTCGTAGGTGATCTTGCCCTCGGGAAAAATGGCGACGAGGTCGCCGTCCTCGAGCGCCTTGGCGATCTGGTCGTATGCCCGTTCGAGTCCCTCCGGGTCCTCGCGCGCCGAAGCGATCGGGATGGCGCGCCCCGTGCGGAACACGAAATTCAGCACCGGGATCCTGAAGATCTGGTGATCCATCACGAAGCGGACGGGACGCGGGCAGGCGGCGGCGATCACCAGCCCGTCCACGTAGCTGACGTGATTGCACACGAGAACCGCCGGCCCGGACTCCGGAATGTGCTCGAGCCCCGACTTCTCCAGGCGGTAGACCGTGTGCACCAGCAGCCAGACCAGGAACCGCATCAGGAATTCGGGCACGAGGGTGTAGATATAGACCGCCACGGCGGCGTTGAAGAGGGCTACGGCGAGGAACAACTGCGGGATGCCGAGTCCGAGCTTGAGGAGAACGATCGCCACGGCCGCGGCGCACACGACGAAAAGCGCGTTCAGGATATTGTTTCCGGCGATGATCCGCGAGCGGTGGCTGGGCTCCGAGCGCGTCTGGATGAGCGTGTACAGAGGGACGATGTAGAAGCCGCCGAAAATCCCGATGAGGGCGAGGTCGGCGAGGACGCGCCAATGCGCCGGCTCCCGCATGAAATCCGCGGCGCCGACCAATGCGTGAGGGTCCAGGCCGGAGCTGGCGAAATAGAAATCCACGCCGAATATCGTCAGGCCGATCGAGCCGAACGGCACCAGTCCGATCTCGATCCTACGGCCGGACAAGCGCTCGCACAAGAGCGAACCGAGACCGACCCCGATCGAAAAAAGGGCGAGCAGCACCGTGACGACCTGTTCGGTGCCGAAGAGGACCTCCTTCGTGTACACGGGAAACTGGGACAGGTACGCCGCGCCGAGGAACCAGAACCACGAAATCCCGAGCACCGAGAGGAACACGGCACGGTCGCGCCGCATGAACTGCAGGATCCGCCAGGTCTCGGACAGGGGATTCCAGTTGATCGCGAGTCCCGGGTCGGCCGCCGGCGAATGGGGGACCCAGCGGCTCGCCAGGTAGCCGAGCGCGGCCAGCGCCATCACCGTCGAGGCGACGGGCGCCGCCGAGCCCCCGGCGATCAGATAGCCGCCGAGCAGCGTGCCGACGAGAATGGCGAGGAAGGTGCCCGTCTCGACCAGTCCGTTGCCGCCGACGATTTCTTCCTGGCGGAGGTGCTGGGGCAGATACGAGTACTTCACCGGTCCGAAGACCGCGGACTGCAGCCCCATCAGGAAAAGGGCCGTCATCAGGAGCGGAAGATTGCGCTGGTAAAGTCCCAGCGCACCGAGCGCCATGATCGCGATCTCCGCGAGCTTGACCCAGCGGATCACGAGCGATTTCTCCAGCTTGTCCGCGATCTGCCCGGCGGTGGCCGAGAAGAGAAAGAAGGGCAGGATGAACAGCGCCTGCGCCAGATTGGAAAGCGTCACCGCGTCCAGGCTGCTCATGCTGGTCGCGTGAAAGGCGACGAGTATGATCAGGGCGTTCTTGTAGACGTTGTCGTTGAAGGCGCCGAGGAACTGCGTCAGAAAGAACGGCAGAAAGCGCCTTTGCCGGAGCAATTCATACTGGTTGGGGTGGATCATCCGCCTCCCGCTCTTCGGCTTGCGATCAGCCCTGGGCTTCAGACAAGCTTGGGCGCGGGAAGTATATGATGTGCGGAGCGAGTGCGCACCGCACAGGTTCGACCTCAGCCGGATCTCGCTCATGACCAAAGCATTCACCCGACTCTCCGCCGCCGAGCTCGCGCGCCTGATCCGCACCAAGAAGGCGAGCCCGGTCGAAGTCACCGAGGCGCACCTCGCGGCGATCGACCGGCTCAATCCCGCCGTGAATGCGTTCTGCACGGTCGCGCCGGAGAAGGCGCTCGCCTGGGCGCGCGAGGCGGAGAAAGCGGTCAAGAGGCGCGCCAAGCTCGGGCCCCTGCACGGCGTGCCGGTCGCGATCAAGGACCTGACGCCGACCGCGGGCATCCGCACCACCTGGGGCTCGACCCTGTTTCGCGACCACGTCCCGGTCGAGGACGCCGAGGTCGTGCTGCGGCTCAAGGCGGCGGGGGCGATCGTCATCGGCAAGACCAACACGCCGGAATTCGGCGCCGGGGCGAATACCGTCAACCGCGTGTTCGGCGCGACGCGCAATCCCTGGAACACCGCGCTCTCGGCCTCGGGCTCGACCGGGTGCGGAGCGGCGGCGCTCGCCGCGCGCATGGCGCCGCTCGCGGAAGGGACCGATTTCGGCGGCAGCCTGCGCACCCCGGCCGCC
>JBATEB010000378.1:0-4360 GCA_049663805.1 Burkholderiales bacterium
TCCACAGCGACAGGCCCAGCCGCGCGCTCCCTCCCGGATAGAGCGGCAGGTCGGGCCGGTGGCTGACGAAATCGAGCACCCAGTGACTCGCCACGGCAATCCCGACCCACAGGGCGCCGGCGCGGTCGCGTCTCACCCCGAAATAAGCGAGCGCCAGCGCGAGCGACCAGAGCGCCGTCATCAGCAGGCTGTGCGACCAGGGGTAGTGGACGAACTCGAAGGCGTTGACCGCCGTATACCCCGGCACGATGCGGAAACGCTCGACCCCGAGAAGAACGAGGATCGGCCACACCGCGTCCAGGAACACCGCGGCGAAGATCAGCGTGCCGAGCGAGACCCGGGGCGCGGCCTTTTTCGCGGCGAACGCGACGGCGAAATGACCGATGAACATTTCAGCCTTTCCCGCCGAGCATCGCCTCTTTCAGGTCCGAGTCGACCGGCTTCTCGCCGAGCCAGATCCTGAGCAGCGCCCGGTAGAAATCCTCCCCCGGGATCGGCTTTCCGCGGGGGGCGCCATCCAGCATGACGAGGGTCCCGGTCCCGGGAAGAAAATCGAGCGTGACGACCCTCTTTTCCTTCGCGCCGCCGATCCCCTTCATCACGGCGGCGAGCGCGTCGATGCGCTCCCGCAGCGCGGCGAGCTCGGCCTCGGTATGATTGTCCCGGATCCCGAGCTCGAGCGCGTCGATCAGTTGCGCGGCGCTCAGGTCGCGAAGCAGGGTCATCGAAACGCGCTTCGGTCCGTCCAGCGCGAGCACCTCGGCCGTCGTCGACTTCCGCTCAACCAGGTAGAGCGCGCCGACGTAGACCTTGAAGATGATCCGCGTGCGGATGCCGGCCCCGTTCAGCCGGAGCTCCAAGCCGCCGAGCCGCACCCGCTCGTCGACCTTCACTCCGGCGACTTCCAGTGCGAGCGCGGCCTGCGCGCAGCACAAGAGCGACAACAACAGCATGACTTTTCTCATCGCGTTCTCCTAGAAGCCGTACTCGACGCCCCTGGCGGTCAACGTCGCCCGGGCGCGCCGCGCGGAATGACACTGCATGTTGACCGCGACCGGATTCATGGTGATGTGCGTGGCGGCGATCTCGACATGCACGGCGAAGGCGGTGGCATCCCCGCCCAGGCCCTGCGGGCCGACCCCGAGCCGGTTGACCGCCCGCGTCAGATCCGCCTCGAGCTTCGCGCCCTCCTCATCCGTGCAGCTCGAGCCGAGCGGCCGCGTCGCGGCCAGCTTCGCCAGATGCATACACAGGTCGGCGGTCCCGCCCACGCCGACGCCGACGATGGTCGGCGGGCAGGTCTTGCCGCCGGCCTCGAGAACGCAATCGACGACGAAAGTCTTGACCGCGTCCACGCCCTCCGCGGGGATCGCCATCTTCAGCCAGGAATTGTTCTCCGAGCCCGAGCCCTTCGGGATCATCTCGATCGCAAGCTCGCCCTCGGTTTCCGAAAAATCGATGTGGATCACCGGGACCCCCGGCCCGCAGGAGGTGTGCTCGTTCCTGCGCGTCACCGGATGCACCACCGAGGAGCGCAACGGATATTCGCGCGTGGCCCGCTCGCAGCCGCGGCGGATCGCCGCCTTGAGCGCGGCGCCGTCCACCTCGAGCCCGCGTCCGATGGCGACGTTGTAGATGGGGATGCCGGTGTCCTGGCACAGCAGGTTGTCGGTCTCCTCGGCGACGGCGATGTTGCGGATCATGGTGCCGAGGGTGCGTTGCGCGGTGGCGCCGGTCTCGCGCCGCGCCAGCGCGTCGAAACCCCGCTTGATGTCGGGCGGCAGGATCTTGAGCGCGCGGAGGTAAAGCTCCTTCGCCACGCGCTCCACCTGCGATAGATCGACCCGCAGCACGTCCTACTTCACTTCGATCTTGCGCTCGCGCACGACTTTCGCCCAGCGCGCCCTGTCCTCGCGGATCAGCGTCGCGAATTGCGCCGGCGTGGTGTTCATCGGGCCCATGCCCTGGACGAACAGCCGCGCGCGCATGTCGGTCGTGTCGAGCACCTTCGCGGTATCGCGGTAGATCCTGTCGATCACGCCTCTCGGCGTTCCCGCCGGCGCCATCAGACCGAACCATCCGAGGTTCTCGAAACCCGGCAGGGTTTCGGCCGCGGTGGGAACCCCGGGCAGTTGCTCGATGCGGGTGCGGCTGGTGACCGCCAGGGCGCGAAGTCTCCCCTGCTGCACGAACCCGATGGCCGCGGGGAGATTCGAGGTCACCATGTTGATCTGCCCCGCCACCAGATCGGTGATCGCCGGGCCTTCGCCCTTGTACGGAATGTTGGTCATCTCGATTCCGGCCGTGTAGAGGAGATTCTCGGCGGCGAGGTGCGTCTGGCTCCCGATCCCGGCGTGGCCGAAGTTGAGGGTGCCCGGCTTCGCCCTGGCCGCGTCGATCAGCTCCTTCAGGGTCTTCGCCGGGAAACCCGGATTCACGACGATCACCTGGGGCCCGCTCGCCACTCCGGTCACCGGGGCGAGATCCTTTTCCGGGTCGAAGCCCATGTTCTTGTAGATATGCTGGTTGGAGCTGACGATCGATCCGGAAGTCATGAGCAGCGTGTAGCCGTCCGGCGCCGCCCTCGCGACCTCGGCCGCGCCGATGTTGCCTGCCGCGCCGGCGCGAGTCTCGACCAGCACCGACTGGCGCCACGCGGCGTTCAGCTTCTGCGCGAGCAGCCGCGTGACGATGTCGGTCGCGCCGCCGGCCGCGAAAGGCACGACGATGCGCACGGGTTTGATCGGGTAAGTCTGCGCGCCCGCCGTCGCCGAAACGGCCAGCCCCAACGCCATTGCCAATACCTGGATCGGTTTCATCGCTTCCTCCTGGAGTTTCTCCCGGTTCATTCTATGCGGGGCACCCTCACAGTGCCAGCGCAAACGCGAGCCCCGCGGCGAACGCCACGGCGGCGGCGCACGCAAGGAGCGACTTCTGCCAGTCGCGCCAGGCAAGGAACTCGAGCGCGAGCAGCCTCGCCCCGCCGCCGAGGTGGGCGGCGAGCAGGAATACCAGAGCCCACTCGGCGAATTTCACCAGCGGCCGGTCGGCCCAGCGCAGGAAACCCTCGAGCGCCGCTTCACCCCGTAGCGCCTCCCCGAGCGCCCAGAAATGGAACGGCAGGAACAGCGCGAGCGCGAGGCCCGAGGCGCGGTGCGCGAGGAACGCCCACCACGCGGGATGATTGCGCGCGCGCCAGTTGCCGCTCACAGGAACACCGCGAACACCGCGCGAAGGCCGGCGAGCGCGAGCGCCGCGCCGATCGCGAGCATCGCCCAGTCGCGCGAAACCCCTCGCCAGCCCAGCCATTCCAGCGCGACCGCGCGCAGGCCGATCGGCGCGTGCACCGATACCGCCAGGACGAAAAGCGAGTAGAAGGCGAGCCACCCGGGCGAACCGCGCGTGCGGGCGAGAATTTCGGCGGCGGACAGCCCGCCGCGCACCGCGTAGGTCACCGTGAGCAGATGCACGACGACGCAGATCGCGAGCACCGCCGCGCTCGCGCGCTGCGCGGCCCACAGGAGCGTCTCGCGCCGCGCCGGCGTCACAGCTCCCCTTTCAGCGCCGCCCGGGCGGTGGCGCGCTTCAGGCCCGCGATGCCCGCCGTCGGCGAGAGTCCCTTGGGGCAGCGCTCGGTGCAGCTCAGGTGCGTGTGGCAGGCGTGGCAGCCGGCATCGCCCGCCACCGCGCGCAGCCGCTCGAGGCGGCCTCCGTCGCGCGCGTCGTTCTCGAGCGTCCAGGCGCGGTTGAGCGCGGCGGGCCCGAGGTAGTCCGGGTTCCAGGCGACGACGTCGCAGGACGCGTAACACACGCCGCAGCCGATGCACTCGATCGCGGCGTCGGCCGCGCGCCGCGCGGGCGATTCCGGCGGGACCGCGGCGAAGTCCTCGCGTCGCGTGCGCGTCGGAGAAAAGCGGCCCCGCGCCTTCGCCCACTTGTCGAAGAAATCGCGCATATCGCAGGCAAGGTCGCGAATCACCGGCAGGTTGCGCAGCGGCGCGATTTCGAGCCGCTCGCCGCGCACCACCTTCGACACGTGCGTGCGGCAGGTCCAGCGGGCGACGCCGTTGACCGTCATCGCGCAGGACCCGCACATGCCGACGCGGCAGGCGAAGCGGTAGGCGAGCGTCGGGTCGAGGTGCCGCTGGACGTGGGTCACGACGTCGAGCACCGTCTGGTTGTCGCGGCGCGGGACTTCGTAGCGGCGGAAGGCTCCGGCCGCATCGCCGCGCCACAAGTCGACCTGGAGCACTTTCATGCTTGCGCGCGCGTCCGTCGCGGCGGCCATTGCAGGCTCACGCAGGCGCTTCGCCCGCGAGCGCCTCGATCGTCGCGAGCAAGGCGTCGGGAATGTCGACGC
>JBATEB010000379.1:0-17498 GCA_049663805.1 Burkholderiales bacterium
CTGCTCGTGGTGGTTGCGCGCCTCTTCGTCGGCGAACTGCTCGTGCCTGAGCGTGAGCTCGGTGCCCTTCCCCGCCGCCCGAAGCTCGATCGTCACCACCGACTCGCGCTCGGGGGTGCTTTTCCACGCCCAGGTGTAGACGAGCTTCTTGTTCGGCACGATCTCGCGATAGACCCCGCTCACGTCGTGGACCTGTCCGTCCGGGGCGTTCATCACGATGTGATAGCGCCCGCCTATGCGCAACTCGGCCTCGGCGAGCGGGACCTTGAAGGCGTCGCTAGGCGCCATCCATTTCTTCAGCGCTTCCGGCTCGGTGATCGCGCGCCAGACCTTCCCCGGCGCTGCGTCGAGCTTGCGGACGATAGCGAGCGAGGGTCGCTCCCGGGTCTTGGTGTTTGCCATTGCTTGGTCTCCTTTTGGTGGTACAGAAATCGGGCGAGCGCGTCGAGCCGCTGTTCCCAGAACTCGCGGTAGCGGGCGAGCCATTCCGACGCATCCTTCATGGGACCGGCAGACAGGGTGCAGCTGACCACCCTGCCTTCCTTTTCCCGCGTGATCAGCCCGGCGTCCTCGAGGATGCCCAGATGCTTCATGAATCCGGGCAGGGACATCGGGAAGGGCCGCGCGAGCTCGGTGACCGGGCGGCTGCCGCCCGCGAGCAGGTTCACCACCTGCCTGCGCGTCGGATCGGCGAGCGCTGCGAAAACGGCGTCGAGGGCTCCATCGCTATACTTAACCATATGGTTTAGTATTAGCCGAGAGCGATCCCCTTGTCAAGCCTCGCCCCGGGGCCCGCGGGCGATATCCGGGATATCGGGCGATATGAGGTTCAGCCCCGGTGCGTCCGGAGCCACCGTTTGCGCAGCCGACGGCGCGCGGCGCCGGGCGATTCGGCGAGAACGCAGGTGTCCGCGCCGGCGCGCCCAAGACGCAGCTCGAACGACATCAGCTCGTCGCGGCGAAACGCGTGCACGGTGACGATCTCGCCCGGGCGCCGCTTCGCGAGCATCGCGTCCGGTCCGTCCCCCCGGGGGCGCAGGCCGTCGAGCGCGATGAGGACGTCGCCGGCGGCGAGCCCCGCCGCCCGCGCCGCCCCGCCCTCGAGCACGTGGGTAACGACGAGGTCCTTCCCGTCGGCACGCGTGCGCACGCCGAGCGCCGCGCGGGGCGCCCGGTCCTTCGAGCCGGCGGGCTTGCCCCCCTTGTCGGACGAGGACTCGGCGGGGCGCAAACTCATCGCCACTCCGTGGGTCGCGAGCAGATTCCGCAAAGGCAGCTCGCGCGTCGAGCGCAGCCATTCGTCGAAATGCCTGCGCAATTTCAGCCCGGTCACTTCCTCGGTGAGCCGCTCGAGCTCCTCCTCAGCGACGCCTGATCCGGTCTTCCCGTGCCGCAGCCACAGCGCGCGCATCACGTCGTCGAGCGATTTCCTGCCCCGCGTCATGTCGCGAATCAGCAGGTCCAGGCACAGCGCGACGAGGCTTCCTTTGACGTAATAGCTGACGATCGCGTTGGGTGAATTCTCGTCCTGGCGGTAATACTTGATCCAGGCGTCGAAGCTCGATTCGGCGAGGCTCTGCCTCGCCCGGCCCGGCGTGCGCAGATGGGTCGTGATCGCACAGCCGAGCAGCTCGAGATACTCGTCCATCCCGATCAACCCGCAGCGCACGAGGGCGAGGTCGTCGTAGTAGGAAGTGATGCCTTCGAAGGCCCAGAGGAGCGTCGTGTAATTCTCGCGATCGAGGTCGTACGGAGTAAACGCCGAAGGCCTGATCCGCTTGACGTTCCAGGTGTGGAAATACTCGTGACTGGCCAGGCCCAGAAAGGTGCGGTAGCGCTCGCTCACCTTCGCGTCGCCCTCGCGCGGGAGGTCGTCGCGCGAGCACAGGAGCGCGGTTGAAGCTCGATGCTCCAGGCCGCCGTGACCTTCGCCGAGCGCCGTGACGAGGAACACATAGCGCTTCATCGGCGCGGGCTTCCCGAAAAAGCCGATGTGGTGTTCGCATACCCGCTTCAGGTCGCGAGCGAGCCTGGGCATATCCGCGCGGTGGCGCCCGGTGAGAACGATGTCGTGCGGCACCCCGCGCGCGCTGAAGGTCGCGCGGGCGAACTCGCCCATCTCCACGGGGTGATCGATCAGCTCGTCGTAGTCGGCGGCGGCGTAGGTGCCGAAGCCCCAGGGCCGGGCTCCCTTGCGCCGCATCGCGGTCGCGACGCGCCAACCGCGGTAGTGCGCGCCGGCGGGTCGCGCGATTTCGAGCTCGCACGGCGCGCCTTCCCGCCCGAGCACGCGCAGGAACACGCAGGCACCGTTGAAGAATGCGTGCGTCGCGTCGAGGTGGGCGCCGCGCACCGACAGGTCCCATGCGTATACTTCCCAACTCACCGTCAAGGGCCCGACGACGGCCTGCGCGCTCCAGGTGTGCTTGTCGAGCTTCCCGATCGCCACCGGCCGGCCGCGCGACGCCGCGCGGATCGAGACGACGTGCCGCGCGAATTCCCGGATCAGGTAGCTGCCGGGAATCCAGGCGGGCAGCGCGAGCCGCTGCCCCGACGGATCGGGATCTTCGACCGTGCACGTGACGCGGTACAGGTGCGCTTCCGGCCAGGCCGGGATGATGGTGTAACGGATCGGGCTCATCTGCCGCCCGCCGCAAGCTTCGTTGACACAGCCACATCAAGCTCCTAACATCGGTCCCGCATCTCCTCCCCTCACAAGGCTCGCAACTCACTATAAAGGAGACACCCGATGCGTGCAGCTTGGAGAAACGCGCTTGCGCTTGCGGCCGCCCTCGGCCTGGCCGGCGCCGCATACGCGCAGCAGCCGGCAGGTCCGAGAACGCTCAAGATGCAGTCCACCTGGCCGGCGAGTTCCACTCTACAGGAGAACTTCAAGTTCTTTGCCGAACGAGTGGACAAACTCACCAGCGGGCAGCTGAAGATCGAGGCGATGGCGGCCGGCCAGATCGTGCCGCCGTTCGAAGTGCTCGACGCCACGCACAAGAAGGTGCTCGACGGCGCGCATGCCGTCAGCTATTACTGGATCGGCAAGCACAAGGCCACGACCCTGTTCGCGTCAACGCCGGCGGGTCCCTTCGGCATGGATCACATGGACTTCCTCGGCTGGATGTACGAGGGCGGAGGACTGCAGATGTACTGGGACATGTACCAGAAGGAGATGAAGCTGAACGTGATCGCCTTCCCCATCATGCCCTCGAGCCCGCAGGCGTTCGGCTGGTTCAAGCGGCCCATCAAGAACCTCGCCGATTTCAAGGGCATGAAATGCCGGCAGACCGGCATCGTCGCCGAGATCTTCCAGAAAATGGGCATGCAGACGGTGAACATGCCCGGCGGGGAAATCGTACCCGCCGCGCAGCGCGGCGTGATCGACTGCGCCGAGTGGGTCGGCGGCATCGAGGACCTCAGGCTCGGCCTGCCCCAGGTCTTCAAATACCATTACGTTCCCGGCATGCACGAGCCGAGCGTGTTCGCCGAGTTGCTGATCAACAACGATGTCTGGACGAGCCTTCCGGCGCAGCAGCAGGAGGCGATCCGGTCGGCCACGGTCGAGACGATCGTGCGCTGGTGGGTCCGGTGGCAGAAGCAGAACGCCGACGCGATGGAGGAAATGCGCACGAAGTACGGCACGGTGGTCCTGCGCACCCCGCCCGATATCCTGATCGCCTTCCTCAAGGCCTGGGACCAGATCGCCAAGGAAGAGTCGGCGAAGAATCCGTTCTTCAAGAAGGTGCTCGATTCGCAGCGGGAGTACGCCTCGAAAGTGGTTCCGGCCAAGCGCTTCCTGTACCCGCCGTATTCGTTTGCGGCCAACTACTACTGGCCTGAGAAGAAGCCGGCTGCGAAGGCCGCCAGAAAGAAATAACTCTCAAGCGAAGTCAGGAACGGCTCGGCGCGGGGGCGGACAAACCGCCCCCGCGTGCCGTTCAGGTCGGCGAAACCGCTCCGCAGCTTGCACTTGCTCTGAAGCGAGGGAATCGGCATGGCTGGACCGGCACCGCTTCACATCCGGATCGTCCGCGTAATCGACAAGTTCACCGATACGACCGGCACTTGGGTGGCGTGGCTCAACGTGCCGCTCGTGCTCGCGGTGGTCTATGAGGTGGTCGCGCGCTACGCCTTCAACGCGCCCACGATCTGGTCGTTCGATGTGACCTACATGCTCTACGGCACCATCTTCATGCTCGGCGCCGCCTACGCGCTGCACAAGGGCGCGCACATCCGCACCGACTTCTTTTTCGAGCGCTGGTCGATCAGGACCCAGGGCATGATCGACTCGATCGCCTATGTCGTCTTCTTCTTCCCGTCGCTCGCCCTGTTCCTGGTAGTGAGCGGCGACGAGGGCTGGTATGCATTTCAGATCGGCGAGACCTCGGAGCAGACACCGTGGCGGGCCATCCTCTGGCCCTACAAGATGGTGGTGCCGGCCACCTGCCTGCTGCTGATGATCCAGGGCGTCTCCGAGACCATCAAGAGCGTCTACGCTGCGCGTACCGGCATCGAGCTGGAACACAAAGAGAAGGTAGAGGTATGAGCCCGGAAGCAGGGGCCCCGTCGAAAGACGGGGATGCGACGAGGCGAATGCCTCGCTGCCGACCGTGCGATGGTCAATTGAGCGCGGACGGATCGGAGGCAGCAGCATGAGTCCGAAAACATGACCGGCGGCGCGCTGCTCGGCCTGGTCATGCTGATCGTCATGATCGGGGCGATTTTCATCGGCTTCCCGATCTCGTTCACGCTCCTGTTCCTCGCGCTGAGCTTCGGCTACTTCGGACTTGGCGACATGGTCCTGAGCCTGGCCTACTTCCAGACCATCGGCATGATGAAGGAGGAGTTGTTCGCGGCGGTGCCCTTGTTCATTTTCATGGGCTACCTCACCGAGCAGGCGGGCCTGATGGAGCGATTGTTCACTGCCTTCCGCATGCTGCTCGCGCCGATTCGCGGCGCGCTTTTCGCGGTCGTGATCCTCACCGCGACGGTGTTCGCGATGGCGACCGGCATCGTCGGCGCCGCGGTGACGGTGCTCGGCATCATGGCGAGCCCGATCATGATCAAGGCCGGCTACGACGCGAAGCTCTCGGCGGGCTGCATCACCGCCGGCGGCACGCTGGGGATCCTGATCCCGCCCTCGGTGATGCTGATCGTGATGGGTCCGGTGATCGGGGTGTCGGTCGCCGAGTTGTACTCCGCCGCGCTCGGTCCGGGACTCCTTCTTGCGGGCCTCTATCTCGCGTACCTCCTGACGCGCTCATTCATCAATCCGAATCTCGGCCCATCCGTGCCGAACGAAGAGCGCGTCGATTCCGCCTGGGGCATCGTGGGGGAGATGGTGGTCGGGGTGCTGCCGCTGCTGGTGCTGATCGGCGCGGTGCTGGGCTCGATGCTGGCCGGGCTCGCCACGCCGACCGAGGCGAGCGCGATCGGCGCCTTCGGAGCGGCTCTGCTCTCGATCGCCTACCGGAAATTCAGCTGGGCGGGACTGAAGCGGGCGGTGCTCAGCACGACGGCCACCTCGAGCATGGTGCTGCTCCTCGCTGTGACCTCGAACATCTTCGGCGCGGTGTTCTCGCGCCTGGGCACCGCGGACTGGATCACCCAGGCAATGCTCGCCCTGCCGCTGGGGCCGGTGGTGATGTTGATCCTGGTCCTGGTCCTCATCTTCCTGCTCGGCTGGCCGTTCGAGTGGCCGGCGATCGTCCTGGTGTTCCTGCCGATCTTCTACCCGGTGGTCGAAGCCCTCAAGCCCGCGCTCGGCCAGTCGCTCGGCATCGCACCGGACGTGGTGATGGTCTGGTTCGGCGCGGTGGTCGCGGTGACACTGCAGACCGCGTTCCTGTCGCCGCCCGTGGCGATGTCGGCGTACTACCTCAGGCAGGTCGTGAGGGAATGGTCGCTGGCGACGATCTACAAAGGCATGTTCGAATTCATGCTGCTGCAAATCGTTGCCATCGCGCTGATCATCGTGTTTCCCAGGATCGTAACCTACCTGCCCGACCAGCTCCGCACGGACATGGCTGCGGAAAAAGTCGAGCAGATCGACGACAGCCAGAATCGGCTGGAAGAGGACCCGTTCAAGTCGATGCAGGAGGAGCCCGGCGCGACGAGAGAGGAAAAGTAGCGCCGCAGGAGAAATGCCGCCCGCCTCACGAGCCCGCGAAACGCCGCGATCAGCGCTCGAGATCCGAAGGCCTGTCGATGTCCCGCAACACTCCCGGATCATCCACTTCGAACAGGGTGACCCGGTCGGGGTGCTGTTTGAGAAGCAGGCGCGCGCCGTCGTCGCCGCGCAGGGAAGACAGCTCCTGGTAGAACCGCCGCGCGAATCCGACGGGATGCCCCCGCTCGCCGCGGAACGAAGGCGCGGCTATCGCTGCGCCCGCGCGCAGCGCCTGCGCCACGCTGCGGATGGTGTCGGGCAGTATGAACGGCATGTCCGCCAGCGCCACCACCCAGCCGTCGGCGTCAGCGGCGGATCGCACGCCCGTCGCGAGGCTTGTCCCCATGCCCTCGCTCGCGTTCTTGCATACGACTGTGTTGCAGCCGGCGTCGCGCAGCAGCTTGCCGAGCTGCTGCGCCCGCGGCCTGACCACGGCCACGGTTTCCGGCAGAACATCGAGCAGGTGATGCGCGGCGGCCACTGCGATCGGCATGCCGGCACGCGTGGCACCGGCCGGAAGGGCCTTCAGGAGCTTGTTTGAACCGAAGCGCCTGGAATATCCCGCCGCAAGAAGAATGCCGCGGATATTTGCGGCCATGGGGCTCCCCTCGAGGGGCAGGAGAAACGGTCAGTTCTGAGGAACCGCGCAGCCGGCCGACACGTTGACCTTCGGCGGCTCGATCGTTTCGGGAATCTGCACCCCGCGCCGCACGGCCGTCATTTCCGCGAGAATGGCTATGGCGATCTCGGGCGGCGTCTTCGAGCCGATCTTCAATCCGACCGGGCCCCGCAGGCGCGCGATCTCGGATGCCGCGAGGTCGAATTCCGCGAGCCGCTTGCGGCGCGTATCGTTGTTCTTTTTCGAGCCGAGCGCGCCGACGTAGAACGCGGGCGACTTGAGGGCTTCGAGGAGCGCCGCATCGTCGAGCTTGGGATCGTGCGTGACCGCGACCAGCGCGCAATGGGCATCGAAATTCATCTGCACCACCACGTCGTCGGGATAGCCGCGGTTGATCGGAACTTCCTTGAAATCCCAGCCGTCGGCGTACTCCTCGCGCGGGTCGCACACCGTCACGTGGTAGTCGAGGGCCTGCGCCATCTGCGCAAGGTAGCGGCTGACCTGCCCCGCGCCGATGACGAGCAGCCGCCAGCGCGGCCCGTGCACCGTTTTCAGGATCTTGCCGTCGAACTCCAGCAGGTCCGACCACTTGCCGGGCTCGAGGCGCACCTTTCCGGTTTCCATGTCGAGGAAGCGCGCCGAGAGCTCATGGCGCTCGATCACCGCCAGCAGCTCCTTCAGCTTCGATTCCCTGCCGACCGGCTCCAGCACGATCTGCAGCGTGCCGCCGCAGGGAAGGCCGAAGCGCGTCGCCTGCTCCTGGGTCACGCCGTAAGTGGTCACCTCGGGCTTGTCGGCGGCGATCGCCTTCGCCTTCACCTTGTCGATGAGATCGTCCTCGACGCAACCGCCCGAGACCGAGCCCATCACCTGCCCGTCGTCGCGGATCACGAGCATCGCGCCGACCGGGCGGGGGGCCGAGCCCCAGGTGTGGACGACCGTGCCCAGCGTGGCGCGGTGACCGCCCTCAGTCCAGTTTAGTGCGCTGCGCACCACTTCGAGATCGACGCTGTCCACGGGAATCCTCTTGCGCAATATGAACTTGGAGAGTATTGCTGAGTACTGACAGGTGATTATACGCGATAGCCTGGACCCCGCCCAAGTTCGGGTCAATCCGCCGCGGATCCAAGCTTGTGGTTGATCGCCGCCCGGGCATGGTCTAGGATTTCTCCCGACCCCCGAAGCGCGTCCTCCTCCACATACACGATCTGCCCGGGAGGCGCTTTCGCCGGAAAAAAACCGCATATATTGTTCTTTGCAATCCCAATGAGTCCAACTTACCCCACCAAAGGAGTCGAATCATGACCGTCAAGGTCTCCCTGACCGTCAACGGAAAGCCGGCGAGCGCCGAAGTCGAGGAACGCACGCTGCTCGTCAACTTCATCCGCGACAGCCTGCGTCTGACCGGCACCCACGTCGGCTGCGATACGGCGCAGTGCGGCGCGTGCACCGTTCACATGAACGGACGCGCTGTGAAGTCCTGCAACATGCTCGCGATGCAGGCTGAGGGGGCCGACATCGTCACCATCGAAGGTCTCGCCAAACCCGACGGCACCCTGCATCCGATGCAGGAGGCGTTCCGCCAGCACCACGGGCTGCAATGCGGCTTCTGCACGCCGGGCATGGTGATGAGCGCGATCGACCTGGTTAAGAACTTCCCCAACCCGAGCGAGGAGCAGATCCGCGAGCAGCTCGACGGTAACCTGTGCCGCTGCACCGGGTACCACAATATCGTCAAGGCCATCAAGGCCGCTTCACAGAGCGCGAGGAGCTGACCATGGGCGCGACCCCCTATATCGGCGCTTCGATCAAGCGCAAAGAGGACTATCGCTTTCTCACCGGCGCCGGCAGCTACACCGACGACATCTCGCTGCCCGGCCAGACCTATGCCTGCTTCGTGCGCTCGCCGCACGCCCACGCGAAAATCAAGTCGATCAAGAAGGACAAGGCACTCAAGGCCCCCGGGGTGGTCGCCGTGTTTACCGGGGACGATCTCGCCGAGTCCAAGGTCGGAGGCCTGCCCTGCGGCTGGCTCATTACCGACGTCAATGGACAGCCGATGAAGGAGCCGCTTCACCCCTGCCTCGCGCAGGGGAAGGTGCGCCACGTCGGCGACCAGGTCGCCGTGGTGATCGCCGAGACCTACGGTCAGGCGCGCGACGCCGCCGAGCTGGTGAAAGTGGATTACGAGGAGCTTCCCGCGGTGGTGAAGGCGGGCGATGCCCGCAAGAAGGGCGCGCCGGTGGTGCACGACATCGCACCGGACAACACCTGCTACGTCTGGGGTCTGGGCGACAAGGCGGCGGTGGACCAGGCCTTCGCCGGCGCCGCCCACGTCACTACGCTCGAGTTCCTGAACAACCGGCTGATTCCGAATGCGATCGAGCCGCGCGCGGCCAACGCTTCCTATTCCCGCTCCGATGAGAGCTACACGCTCTACGTCGCCAGCCAGAACCCGCACGTGGAGCGGCTGCTGATGACCGCCTTCGTGCTCGGTCTGCCCGAGCACAAGGTGCGCGTGGTGGCGCCGGACGTCGGCGGCGGCTTCGGCTCGAAGATCTACCTGTACGCGGAGGACGTGACGCTCACCTGGGCGGCCAAGAAGATCAACCGCCCGGTGAAGTGGACCGCGGAGCGCAGCGAGTCGTTCCAGTCCGATGCGCACGGCCGCGACCACGTCACCAAGGCCGAGCTCGCGCTCGACCGTGACGGGAAGTTCCTCGCAATGCGCGTCACGACGACCGCGAACATGGGCGCCTATCTGTCCACTTTCGCCTCCTGCATTCCGACCATTCTCTATGCCACGCTGCTCGCCGGGCAGTACACGACGCCGGCGATCTACGCGGAAGTGACGGCGGTCTTCACCAACACCGCGCCGGTTGACGCCTATCGCGGCGCGGGCCGGCCCGAGGCCACCTACGTCGTGGAGCGCCTGGTCGAAACCGCAGCGCGCGAAATGAAGATAAACCCCGCCGACCTCCGGCGGCGCAATTTCATCGGCACCTTCCCTTACCAGACGCCGGTCGCGCTGCTTTACGACACCGGGAACTACGAAGCGACGCTCGCCGAAGCGCTCAGGATCGCGGACGTCGCGGGCTTTCCGGGGCGGAAAGCCGAAGCGGCGAAGCGGGGCAAGCTGCGCGGCCTCGGCTACTCCTGCTACATCGAGGCCTGCGGCATCGCGCCCTCGAACGTCGCCGGGGCGCTCGGCGCGCGCGCGGGCCTGTTCGAAGCGGGCGAAGTCCGCGTCCATCCGACCGGCAAGGTGACGGTGTTCACCGGCTCACACTCGCACGGCCAGGGACACGAGACCACTTTCGGGCAGGTCGTGGCCGATCGCCTCGGTATCCCGATCGAGGACATCGACATCGTTCACGGCGATACCGGAAAAGTCCTCTTTGGCATGGGCACCTACGGCTCGCGTTCGATCGCCGTTGGGGGGACCGCCATCGTGAAAGCGGTGGACAAGATCGTCGCCAAAGGCAAGAAGATCGCGGCTCACCTCATGGAGGCCGCGGAAGCGGACATCGAGTTCAAGGACGGCGCGTTCGTGGTGAAGGGCACCGACAAGAAGAAGGCGTTTGCCGAAGTGTCGCTCGCGGCCTACGTCCCGCACAACTATCCGCTGGACAAGCTCGAGCCGGGCCTGAACGAGAACGCGTTCTACGACCCGGCCAACTTTACGTTTCCCGCCGGGAGCCACATCTGCGAGGTCGAGGTGGATCCCGATACCGGCACGGTGAAGATCGTGAATTTCACCGCGGTGGACGATTTCGGCAAGATCATCAACCCGATGATCGTCGAGGGCCAGGTGCACGGAGGCCTCGCGCAAGGCATCGGTCAGGCTTTGACCGAAGCCTGCCACTACGACACGGATACGGGTCAGCTCGTCACCGGGTCGTACCTCGACTACTGCATGCCGCGCGCCGACGACGTTCCGGCATTCAAGGTGGGCACCAAGGAAACGCCCTGCACGCACAATCCGCTCGGCGTGAAAGGCTGCGGCGAGGCGGGCGCGATCGGCGCGCCGCCCGCGGTGATGAATGCGCTGACCGACGCGCTCGGCGTGCGCGACCTCGAGATGCCGGCGACGCCGCAAAGAATCTGGCGCGCCTGCCAGGACATGAGGAAGGCCGCGTAAGCGGCGGAAACAGGCCGACGCCTCCCAACCCGAACCGGAAGAAGAGCAACAGGAGACTTTCATGTATTCATTCAAATACCAAAAAGTGAAGTCCGTCGACGACGCCGCGAAAGTCATTACCAAGAACGCCGACGCCAAGCTGCTCGCCGGCGGCCAGAGCCTGATCGCGGCGATGAAGCTGCGGCTTGCGAAACCCTCCGACCTCGTTGACATCGGCGGGGTCAAGGATCTCGCCGGCATCAAGGCGGACGGCAAGGCGGTTACGCTTGGCGCGATGAGCCGCCATGCCGAGGTGGCGGCCTCCGCCGCGGTGAAAAAAGCGATCCCGGCGCTCGCAAGCCTCGCCGGAGGGATAGGCGACCGCATGGTGCGCAACATGGGCACGATCGGCGGATCGATCGCCAACAACGATCCCGCGGCCGATTATCCTGCGGCGGCGCTGGGCCTCGGCGCGACCATCGTCACCAACAAGCGCAAGATCGCGGCCGACGACTTCTTCAAGGGAATGTACGAGACGGCCCTCGGCAAAGGCGAGATCATCACCTCGGTGAGCTTTCCGGTCCCGAAGCGCGCCGCGTACATGAAGTTCAAGAACCCGGCCTCCCGCTACGCCATCGTCGGGGTGTTCGTCGCCGACTTCGGATCGAGCGTGCGCGTCGCGGTCACCGGCGCCGGCCCCGGCGTGTTCCGCGTGGCGGCAATGGAAAAGGCGCTCGCGGCGAAGTTCGCCCCCGAGTCGGTGGCGGGCATCAAGATGCCCGAAAAGGGGCTCAATTCCGACCTCCACGCGAAGGCGGATTATCGGGCGCACCTTATCACCGTCATGGCGAAGCGCGCGGTCGAAGCGGCTCTCAAGTAACCGCAGCTCGCGCAGGAATACCCTCCCTGAGTTCAGGGAGGGTTTTTTGTCGCCCCAAGGCTGGCATAATTGACGAATGACGAACCTGCCCAAGTCGATCGACGACACGCAGGCGCTGCTCGCGAACGCCGACTACGTCGCCGAGCGCAGCCTCGCGACCGCGGTTTTCCTCGCCCTCAAGATGGGGCGGCCCTTGTTTCTGGAGGGCGAAGCGGGCGTGGGCAAGACCGAGATCGCGAAAGTCCTGGCGAGCAGCCTCGGCCGGCCCCTGGTGCGCCTGCAGTGCTACGAAGGGCTGGACATCGCTTCCGCCGTATACGAGTGGAACTATTCGCGCCAGATGATCGAGATCAGGCTGGCCGAAACCGAGGGCATGTCGCGCGACGAGGTCGCCAGGGACATTTTCTCCGAGCGTTTCCTCATCAAGCGGCCGCTGATGCAGGCGCTCGAGGGCAAGCCCGGTGCGGCACCGGTGCTGTTGATCGATGAGCTGGACCGCACCGACGAGCCGTTCGAGGCCTACCTGCTGGAGGTGCTGTCCGATTTCCAGATCACCATTCCGGAAATCGGCACGATCAAGGCGACCGAGCCGCCGATCGTCGTGGTGACGTCGAACCGCACGCGCGAGATCCACGACGCCATCAAGCGGCGCTGCTTCTACCACTGGGTCGATTACCCGGACGCCGCGCGCGAACTCGAAATCCTCAGGCGCAAGTCGCCGGGCTCGCCCGAGAAACTTTCGCGCGAGGTCGTCGCCTTCGTTCAGCGCTTGAGGAAACTGGACCTGTTCAAGCTCCCCGGGGTCGCCGAGACGATCGACTGGTCGAAGGCACTGGTGGCGCTCGACAAGATGACCCTCGACCCGCAGACCGTCAGCGACACGCTCGGAACGCTTCTCAAATACCAGGACGACATGACACGGGTCCAGGGAAGCGAGGCCGAGCGCCTGCTGGCGGAAGTCAAAGCCGAACTCGCAGCCGCCTGAACTTCGTGCCGGAAAAAGCCCCGCGCACCCCCTCGCTCGAGGCGGTCGGCCTGGACTGCACCCGCGGCGGCCGCCGGCTTTTCACCCACCTCGGCTTCACCCTGCGCGGTGGGACTCTGCTGCGGATCGCCGGGGCGAACGGCAGCGGCAAGACGAGCCTGTTGCGCATCGCCTGCGGCCTCCTCGAGCCCACCGGCGGGGAAGTGCGCTGGGCCGGAGAAAACATCCGGCGCCTGCAGGAGGAGTTCTGGAAGCAGCTCGTCTACATCGGCCACGCCAATGCGATCAAGGACGATCTGAGCGCGGTCGAGAACCTGGAAGTGGCATGCACCCTGGCCGGGATCGCAGCGGGGCGCGAGCGGCTCGGCGAGGCGCTGCTGCGCCTTGGCCTGGCCGGCTTCGAGCACCTGCCCGGGAGGGTGCTCTCGCAGGGGCAGCGGCGGCGGGTGGCGCTGGCTCGGCTGGCGCTTGCCGAGACCGCCCCGCTGTGGATCCTCGACGAGCCCTTCACCGCGCTCGACGCAGCCGCTCTGGATTGCGTCCGCCGGCTGATCGCCGAGCAGGTTTCCCGCGGCGGGTCGGTGATGTACACAACGCACTACGAAACGAGGATCGTCCCGGAGACCTCGCTCAGCATCGAGCTCAACCTGGGGCCGCCGGCATGATGGCCGCCCTGCGATGCGTGATTCGGCGCGATCTGCTGCTCGCCGCGCGAAGGAGCTCGGACGTGTTCACGGTGCTGCTGTTCTTCGTCATCGTGGTGAGCCTCTTTCCCCTCGGCGTCGGGCCCGATCCGGCGCTGCTGCGCACGATCGCACCCGGGGTGATCTGGGTCGCGGCGCTGCTCGCATCGATGCTTTCGCTCCAGCGCATATTCGCGTTCGATCACGCCGACGGGACCCTCGAGCAGATGCTGCTCGGGGCGACTCCCCTGGGAATGACCGTGGCGGCCAAGGTGTTTGCCCACTGGCTGGTTTCGGGCCTGCCGCTCGTGCTGATCTCGCCCGTTTTGGCGCTACAATTTGACTTTTCTCAAGCATCGCTCGGGGTGCTGGCGCTATCGTTGGCCCTGGGCACGCCGGCCCTGAGCCTGATCGGGGCGATCGGCGCGGCGCTGACCCTGGGACTGCGGGGCGGCGGAGCGCTCCTGTCGCTGCTGGTGCTGCCCTTGTGTATACCCGTGCTGATCATAGGGGCGGGCGCCGCCGAGGCGGCGGCTTCCGGCCTCGGCGGCCAGGCCCAGCTTCTATTGCTGGCCGGATTGCTGGTCTTCGCCTGGGCGTTCGCGCCATGGGCGGCGGCCGCAGCGTTGCGTATTTCAATCGATTAGCATAGGCGCATGAGCAAGAGCGGCATCAACTGGTTCAAGTACTCCTCTCCGCAGACTTTCTTCCCCCTGGCCGGAAAGCTCGTGCCTTGGTTCGGCGCGGCAGCCCTGCTCGCCTGCGGCGCGGGTTTGTACATTGGACTGTTCGTCGCACCGACCGACGCGCAGCAGGGCGAGGCCTATCGCATCATCTTCATTCACGTCCCGGCGGCCTGGATGTCCATGTTTCTCTACCTGGTCATGGCCTTCTGGGCGGCCCTGGGTCTCGGCTTCAACACGCGGCTCTCGGGCATGATGGCGAGCGCGATCGCCCCGACCGGCGCGCTGTTCACCTTTCTCGCGCTCTGGACCGGCTCCCTGTGGGGAAAACCCACCTGGGGAACCTGGTGGGTCTGGGACGCACGCCTCACTTCGGAGCTGATCCTGCTTTTTCTCTACTTCGGATTCATCGCGCTGCAGGCGGCGATCGACGATCCGCGCCGGGCGGACAAGGCCGGTGCGGTGCTTGCCCTGGTGGGCGCCGTCAATATCCCGATAATCTATTTTTCGGTAAAGTGGTGGAATACCCTGCACCAGGGCGCATCGGTGAGCATCACCCAGGCCCCCACCATGGCGGCGACCATGTTCGCCGGAATGATCGTGATGGCGTTCGGCTTCTGGTTCTACAGCATCGCGGCGGCGTTCATGCGCGCGCGCTGCATCATGCTCGAGCGCGAGCGCGCGAGCGAATGGGTGGCGGAGTATGCGAAAGGGTCCGCATGAGCTGGGGCAGCTGGGAAAATTTCCTTGCAATGGGCGGTTACGCGTTCTATGTTTGGGGCTCCTACCTCGTTACGCTCGGGCTGATACTCGCGGAAGTCGCGCTGCTCGGGGTACGCAGGCGCACGACCGTCGGGCGTCTTCGCGCCCGAGGCACCCCCGGACAAGGTGACCGATGAAACCCAGGCACAAGCGGCTGGTGATGATCGCGGGCGGCCTGGCAGCGCTCGGCGTGGCCGCCGCCTTCGTGCTCGCGGCGTTCAAGGAGAACCTCGTGTTTTTCTTCACGCCCTCGCAGGTGGCGGCAAAGGAAGTGCCGCAGGGCCGGGCATTCCGCATCGGCGGGATGGTCACGCCGGGGAGCGTGAAACGCCAGCCTGACGGCCTCGCCATCGAGTTCGTGGTCACCGACACCGCGAAGAACGTGCCGGTGGTCTACCGCGGCATTCTCCCGGACCTGTTCCGCGAGGGGAAAGGCGTGGTCACGCAGGGCAAGCTGGGCGCGGACGGCGTCTTCTACGCGAGCGAAGTCCTCGCCAAGCACGACGAGAACTACATGCCTCCGGCCGCCGCGGACGCGATCAAGCGGGCGCAATCCATCAACGAAAAGGCGACGCACACCCTCGTCGAGGGCGGCGCCGGAACCAAATGATCCCTGAACTCGGACAGATCGCCCTCGCCCTCGCACTGTGCCTGGCGCTCGCCCAGTCCTCGCTCGGGCTCGCCGGAGCCGCGCGCGGCGACGGCGCCTGGATGGCCGCGACGCGACCCGCGGCCCGCGGGCAGGCCGTTTTCGTGGCGATCGCCTTCGGCTGCCTGACTTATTCTTTCGTCGCCAACGATTTCACGGTCACCTACGTCGCCTCGAACTCGAATTCCGCGCTGCCGCTGGCGTACCGCGTCGCGGGAGTTTGGGGCGGACACGAGGGATCGATACTCCTGTGGACGATGATGCTGTGCGTCTGGACGCTCGGGGTGACGCTCTTCAGCCGGAACCTTCCGGAGGAAATGGTCGCGCGCGTGCTCGGCGTAATGGGCCTGGTCAGCACCGGGTTTCTCCTGTTCATGTTGTTCACCTCGAACCCGTTCATGCGGCTCTTTCCGGCGCCGCCGGACGGGCGCGACCTCAACCCGCTTCTCCAGGACCCCGGCATGGTGCTCCACCCGCCGATGCTCTACATGGGCTACGTCGGTTTTTCGATCGCCTTCTCCTTCGCCGTCGCGGCCCTCCTGGGAGGACGGCTCGACGCCGCCTGGGCGCGCTGGTCGCGTCCGTGGACCACCGCGGCCTGGGCGTTCCTCACGGTAGGCATCGCGCTCGGCAGCGGCTGGGCGTATTACGAGCTGGGCTGGGGCGGCTGGTGGTTCTGGGACCCGGTGGAGAACGCCTCTTTCATGCCCTGGCTGGTCGGGACCGGGCTGATTCATTCGCTCGCGGTCACCGAGAAGCGCGGGGCATTCCGCAGTTGGACCGTGCTGCTCGCCATCCTGGCCTTCGCCTTGAGCCTGCTCGGAACCTTCCTGGTGCGCTCCGGCGTCCTGACTTCGGTCCACGCTTTCGCCACCGATCCCGCCCGCGGCATATTCATTCTTGCGCTGCTGGTCGTCGTGATCGGCGGATCGCTCCTCCTCTACGTATGGCGCGCGCCCAAGATCGGGCTCGGCGGCAGCTTCGAGCCCGTCTCGCGCGAATCCATGCTCCTGGCGAACAACGTCATGTTCGCCGCGGCCGCCGGTTCGGTGCTGCTCGGCACGCTCTATCCGCTCGCGCTCGACGCCTCCGGTCTGGGCAAGATCTCGGTCGGCCCGCCGTATTTCGAGACCGTGTTCGTTCCGCTGATGGCCCCCGCGCTGTTTCTCATGGGCGTGGGACCGCTGGTACGCTGGAAGAAGGCGAGCATCCCCGAGCTCGCCGCGCGTTTGCGCTGGGCATTCGCGGCGAGCGTGGTCGCAGCGCTGGTGCTTCCCTTCGCGATGGGCCGCTGGAGCACGCTCGTCGCCTTCGGACTGCTGCTCGCGGCCTGGGTCGTCGCCAGCGGGGCGGTCCAGCTCTACGAGCGGATCCGCAACGCCGCCGGCGGCGCAAGCGCCTGGTCCCGGCTGCGGAGCACGCCGCGCGCTACTTACGGGATGCTGCTCGCGCACTTCGGCGTGGCGGTCTTCGTCGTCGGGGTGACAATGGTGAAGGGATACGAGACCGAGAAGGACGTGCGCATGGAGCCCGGCGATACCGTGGAAGTGGGCGGTTACCTGTTCCGCTTCGACGGCGTCAGGGACGTGCGCGGGCCGAACTACGTCGCCGGCCGCGCCACGATCCAGGTGAGCCGCAACGGCCGCTTCGTCAGGATGCTCTATCCCGAGAAACGTATCTACACGGTTCAAAACTCGCCGATGACCGAAGCCGCCATCGATACGGGCTTCACCCGCGACCTGTACGTGTCGCTCGGCGATTCGGTCGGCGCCACCGCCTGGGTCGTGCGGGTGCAGCACAAGCCCTTCATCGACTGGATCTGGGGCGGCTGCCTCATCATGGCCCTGGGCGGGCTGCTGGCGGCCAGCGATCGGCGGTACCGGCTGGCGATGGCGGCGCGGGACAGGTTGGCGGAGGTCGCGGCGTGAGGATGGCGTGGGTG
>JBATEB010000380.1:0-5346 GCA_049663805.1 Burkholderiales bacterium
CTGATCGACTACGAATTCAACGTCTATTCGGTGAGCGCACGCATCGCCTTTTGAGCGACGTCGTGTGCCCGAGCCGCGGCGCCGGGCTCCACCGGGATCACCGCCCTCCCGCGATACTCCAGTTGAGATCGGGCACCGCGGGGAGCGCGGGCCGGCTAAGGATCGTGGCCCCGTTCATGAGCCAGGCGGCATTCTCGCCGGTGACGCGGTTGCGCCACGCGATGTCGGATTTCCCGTCCCCGTCGAAGTCGCCGACCCCGGCGATGCCCCAGTTGAGATCGGGCACCGTCGCGAATTGGGTGGCGCCGCCCCAGATCGTCGTGCCGCTCATGAGCCAGAGGGAGTTCGATCCGGTCGCGTTGTTGTGCCACACGATGTCGGATTTGCCGTCCCCGTCGAAGTCAGCGACGCCCGCGATCGCCCAGTTGAGATCCGCCACCGCGCCGAAGACGGGCCGGCTCAGGATCGTGGCGCCGTTCATGAACCACGTTGACAGCTCACCGGTCACGCCGTGGCGCCACACGATGTCGGATTTCCCGTCCCCGTCGAAGTCGCCGACCCCGGCGATGCCCCAGTCGAGGTCCGATATCGCGTCGATGGGCGCGTTGGTCGGAGCCGCGGCTCCGCCCATGAGCCAGATCGCGTTCTCGCCGGTCGCCCCGTTGCGCCACAGGATGTCGGACTTGCCGTCCCCGTTGACGTCGCCGCGGACGGCGCGGCGCGCCGGCGTCTTGACCGATACCGGCGTGGCGCTCCACGCCGAGTGGTTGGGAACCGCGTCGTAGGCGCTCACCCGGTAGTGGTAGGTGACACCCGCGGCGAGCCCCGAGTGGGTGAAGGAGGTCGCGGTCGTCGTGGCAAGCGCGACGTCGTTGAGGTAGACGTAATACCCGGCCACCCCGACGTTGTCGGTGGACGGATTCCACGAGAGCTTGATCTGGGTCGAAGACAGGGCGGAGCCCACCAGGCCGGTCGGGACGGGGGGAGGCTGGGTGTCCCCCGATGGCGTTGTCACCGTCACCGTCGCGCTCTTGGCGGTTGAACCGCCTGCTCCGGTGCAACTCAAGGTGTAGGTCGCGTTGGCCGAGGGAGCGGCGGTTTCAGATCCCGAGAGCGCCTTCGCGCCCGACCAGCTGCCGGAGGCCGCGCAGGAGGCGGCATCGGTTGAAGACCAGCTGAGCGTAGTGGACTGACCCCCGGCAATGGTCGCCGGAGCCGCCGAAAGAGCGACGGTGGGAGCGGGCGAGCCGACCGGCGGGAAGCCGTTCCAGATTTCCAGGTCATCGATCCATTGGTACACGGGCATGCGGCTCCCGGTGTAGACCGTGGGCATCGAAATGCGGTTGATGGGAAGATTCCAGGCGCCCATGTTGGGCCCCGTTTGGTCGGCGATGACGTTCCCGTTGACCGCCACCCGGACGCGACCATCGGCTCCGTTACTGCGATGCAAGAAGAACTCGAACTTGAACCATTCGCCCACCGGCACGGGAACGGTGCGATTCTGCACGCTCCAGTTGTTCACCAGCGGCGCTCCGCCCCCGGCATTGTTGTCCGCCAGGACCTGCCAATAAGGCGCGCCACCGCCGTAGGTCATCACGTAGACCTCTATGCGGTAGTCGCCGTTGTCCATGGGATCGTTGAGAGGTCCCGTGACGGGCTTTTGAGTGCCGGTCTTGAACGCGAAGAATGCGCGCCAGGTCCCCCCGTTCACGATGCCCGGTCCCGCAGGCAGATTGTTCATCTTCTCCACGAGATCCGGCTGGAGCTTGATCCAATAGCTGACGTAGAGATCGCTCGTTTCGCCATTGGGAGTGATCATGAATAGATTGGTGGTGGGCGATGTCCCCATCGGCTCCGTGCCGTTTACATTGCGCGAGATTTCCTGGTAAAGGGTCTGGGTCGGGTTCCCCTTGGGTCCGGTCACGGTTTCGATCCGATTGAACATGTAAGTGCCGATGTCGGCGACGTTCACGACCAGCGGGTCGGTGAGAAACAGGAACCTCGCGCCCCCGCCGCCCCAGAGGTTGGGCGGCCAGGTGAAGCCCGTGGTGTTGTCGCTGCCGGTGATGTCCGACCATCCGCCTGTTCCCCAGAAGTTAGCCTGATTGGGAGGCACGATCGCGGTCGTGCCTTCGAAGCCCGAGGCGAACAGGCGTTGAGCCGGCGCTGTCTGGGCCGCAAGGGGCACAGCCGCGCCCAGGAGAAGCGCAAACGCCGCGGCGCGAATCGCGAGCGCCGGGCGCTCGCAACCGACGGTGGTGAAGCCGTAAGAATTCGAAAGTTTCATGATGCCCTCGCTGTAGTGGAAGCGTGACAAGCGGTGGCGGCATCATGACGATGTCATGCAGCGATTGCGCTGCAGGAATGCACGTTGCTGGTCAAAAGCAATTTCGCAAAACCCTGGACGGGCTCCAGGGCCGGCTCCGATGGTCTGGAAGATCAGCAAGAACAGCATGCTGCAGCGCGCCGACTACGCTGGTTCGAAAGAACTACGCATCCGCGAACTTCGACGACCGACCCTGTTCGGGTAGTCCGATCGGATCATGGCGGGAAATCATTCATGAACCTCGCGCGGTTATTTTGGGGCCTTCTGCTTGGCGATGGCGTCTACCGAGATCATGCATGCGCGTAAACCCGTTGCGCCGGCGACCGTGACGCGCCCGCTCGCCGCACTGCTTTGTGTCGCGGCGATACTGTCGTCGGGTGCGGCTCTCGGGCAATCGCGCGAAGCGATCGGAGAAGGCGATACCGTCCGCATTACCGTGTTCCAGAACCCGGATCTCACGACCGAGACGCGCATCTCGGGGGAGGGCACGATTACCTTTCCGCTGATCGGCGAAGTCGCGATCGCCGGACTCACGCCGGCGGGGGCCGAGGCCCGGATCGCCGAGCAATTGCGGCTGGGGAAGTTTCTGCTCAAACCCCAGGTCAGCGTCGGCGTGGTCCGTTTGCGCAGCCGCCAGGTTTCCGTGCTCGGTCAGGTGGCGCGCCCGGGGCGCTATGCGCTCGACGACACCAGTTCCAGCCTGATCGACGTACTGGCGCTCGCCGGCGGCATCAGCCCGACGGGCGACGATACCGTCACGGTCATGGTCACGCGCAGCGGCAAGACGCAAAAACTGGACATCAACGTGCCGGGCATGTACCGCACGGGCGATCTGTCGCGGAACATCCGGGTGGAAAACGGCGACGCGATTTTCGTCGGACGCGCTCCCGTGTTCTACATCTACGGGGAGGTGCAGCGTCCGGGGGCGTTCCGGCTGGAGCCGGCCATGACCGTGATGCAGGCGCTCTCCGTCGGCGGCGGGATCACGCCGCGCGGCACCGACCGCGGCCTCAGGATTCACAGGCGGAGCGCCGGCGGGTCGATAGCGAAGATCGACGCGCAGCTCACCGATCCGGTGCGGCCCGACGACGTCATCTACGTCAAGGAAAGCCTGTTCTAGAAACGCCCCGCCCGATCCGCCCAATCGACCCTCCCGCGCCCCGCACATCGTGAGCTTCCAACAATTCCTGCTTGCATTGCGCGCGCGCTTCGGCGCATTTGCCGCGGTGCTCGGCGCGACCGTCCTGTCGGCGGCCGTGGCGAGCCTGCTCCTCCCGAAATCCTACAAGGCGACGGTGTCGCTCCTCGTCGACGCCAAGGAAGAGCAGTCGTTGAGCAACGCCTTGCGCCCCCTCGTTCTCCCGCAGGAGAGGCTCAGCTACATGCAGACGCAGATGGATATCATCACCAGCCAGAAAGTGGCGCGCCAGGTCGTGCAGGACTTGCAGCTCGCCGAGAACCCCAGGACGCGCGCGGCCTTCGAGAACCAGGCAGAAGCCGGCAGCTCGATCGAGGACTGGCTGGTCGAGCGCCTTCTCAAGAATCTCAAGGTGGAGACCTCGCAAAGCAGCATCGTCCAGGTGAGCTTCGCCTCGGACGATCCCGTCCATTCGGCGCGCGTCGTCAACGCGTTCGCCAAGGCGTACGTGAAAACGATGCTCGAGCTGCGCGTGCAGCCCACGCGGGAGGCGGCTGCGTGGTTCGACGAGCAGCTGAAGAGCCTTCGGGCCAACCTGGAGGACGCCCAGGCCGAGCTGACCGACTATCAGCGGGCGCAGGGAATCATTTCGGACGACGAGCGCCTGGACATCGAAAACAGCCGGGTCGGGGTTCTGGCGGAGCAGGTGCTGAGAGCGCAGGAACAGACGTTCCAGTGGAACACGCGGGAGCAGCAGGCGCGCGATCTCCTCAAACGGGACGGGTCCCCGGATCGGCTGCCGGAGGTTCTCGACAACCCGTTCATTCAGAAGCTGAAGGCGGACCTCCGGCAGGGAGAAGCGAAGCTGCACGAACTGGCCGCGCAGTACGGCGTCAACTACCCGCAATACCAGCGTCAAGTCTCCGAGAACCGGGGCCTGCGAAGGCGGCTCGACGCTGAAACGAAGAATGTCGTTGCGGGAATCGAGAATTCGGCGCGCCAGAACCGCCGGCGCGAGGCGGATCTCAGGAAGGCGCTCGCGTCGCAGCGCACCCGCCTGCTCGAGCTCAAGGAGAATCGCAACGAATTCACCGTGCTCAAGCGCAACGTCGAATCCGCCGAGCGCGCCTACGATACCGCCATGCAGCGCTTCGTCGTCAGCCAGGTCGAAAGCCGCGCGAATCAGACCAACGTCTCCGTGCTCAACCCGGCAGTCGCACCCCTCAAGCCTTCCTCGCCCAATATGCTGCTCAACGTCGCCCTGTCCCTGGTGGTCGGGACGATGCTCGGATTGGGGACCGTGATCCTGATGGAAAGGCGGGATCGCCGGGTGCGAACGTTCACCGACCTCGGCCTCGACGTTCCATTTCTGGTCGTCCTCAATACCTGGCGGCCCGCGCGGAGCCGCCTGCTCGGCCGGACGGGCGCCGCCGAGCGGGCCTTGCCCAACCCCGGCTGAAGGAGTGCGATGGGCGTCCAGGAAAATGTTCTTTCTGTGAGTGGGCCGGGGCGCGTTGCTACCCGCCGGGACAACCGCATCGGCAGTCTGCTCGCCGAGGAGGGGAAGCTCGGAGCCGGAGACATCGAGCGGGTTCTGGCGCTACAGCGCACGGATGGGCTGAGGTTCGGTGAAGCGGCGCTTCGTCTCGGCCTCGCCACCGAGGCGGACGTTCGCGGCGCGGTGGCGAGGCAATACGATCTCCCGCACTTGCTGCCCGGTAACGAGAGCATCAGCAGCGAGCTGGTCGTCGCCTACGAGCCGTTTCACCCTCGCACCGAGGAACTGAGGGCGCTTCGTACCCAGCTGTTGATCCGGTGGTCCAACGCAGGGGTGGAGAATCGGGTCCTGGCGGTGGTCAGTCCGGGCTCGGGCGAAGGACGC
>JBATEB010000381.1:0-11117 GCA_049663805.1 Burkholderiales bacterium
ATCCAGCGCGGGAACAACCGGTGCAGCGCTGGATAATGTGCAGTGGGGCACCGGCGATTCGCAGGCGGGCGCGGCGGGGCATGGTTGGCGTGTCGGGTCCTCAATGAACCCCTTAACGCCTACTGTCGCCCTCAGGCTTACAAACCGTGGTCTGTCCCCGGTTTACCGGCTCTCCCGCCGTATGCTGTAGTACGTCCCCGCGAAGATCACCGCCGCGCCGAGCATGACCGAGACCTGGATCGGCTCGGCGTAGAAGATCGCCCCCACGACCGCGATCAGCGGCAGCCGCAGGAAGTCGATCGGGACGACGAGCGAGGCGTCGGCGAGGCGGAAGGCGCGCGTCATGCAGTAGTGGGCAAAGAGGCCCGCGGCGCCGACGGCCACGACCCAGTGCAGGTCGGCCAGGCGCGGCCACGCCCAGTGCGGCAGCGCGGGGATCAGGCCGAGCGGCAGCTGGATCACCGCCATCCAGAAGAGGATGGCGAAGGCCGAGTCGCGGCCCACCAGCCGCTTGGTGGCGATCATGGTCGAGGCGTAGGCAAAGGCCCCGGCGAGCATCACCAGCGCCGCCGGATGGATGAAGCTGTAGCCGGGCTTGAGGATGACGAGGATACCGGCGATCCCGAGCACCAGCATCACGATCCGGCCGCGATTCAGGCGCTCCCCGAGCAGCATCGTCGCGAGCACCGCGGTCCACACCGGCATGGTGAATTCGATCGCGAAGACGGTGGCGAGCGGCAATGCCGCGATCGCATAGACCCAGGCGTACTGGCCGCCGAAATGGAAGAAGTTGCGCACCGCGTGCAAGCCGAAGTGACGCGTGCGCAGCGCCGCCAGGCCGTAGCGCGGCAGGACCACGAGCAGCAGCACGAGCGACACGAAGCTGCGCAGGAACAGGATCTCGAAGCTCCCGACCGTGTGCAGCAGCTCGCGCACCGCCACCGCCATGAGCGAGAACGACAGGAGCGCCCCGCCCATCCACAGGGCGCCGCGCAGCGCGACGGGCAGCCTGGAGAAACCGGGGACAGACCACGGTTTTGCTATTTCCTTGCTCACTGTTTTACCCGTGAAGAAAAACCGTGGTCTGTCCCCGGTTTTCTCAGCCGCGCGACGGGAAGTCGCTGCGCTCGAGCAGCCGCGAGGCGCCGTAGCCGAAGACGAGCCCCCAGAATGGGGCCCCGATATTGAAGATCGGGATGTCGGCGACGGTCACGAGAAAGGTCACCAGGGCCCCCAGCGCGAAGCGGTCCCGGAAGCTCACGGTGAACGCGGTCTGCAGCACACGCAGCATCGCAAGGCCGGCGAGCGCGGCGATGAAGGCCCTGGGCGTCGCCAGCATGAGGTGCGTGAAGTAGGGGGCGAACAGGCCGAAGGCGAGCGCGAGCAGGCCGACGAAAATCCCCGCGGTGTAATGCCGGCGCCTGTCTCCCGATGAGGAGATGATCGCATTCACCGGGCCCGTGAGGCAGGTGGAAACGGTGCCGACGAAGGCCGTGACGATCGATCCCAGGCCGCAGGCGGCGGTCACCGCGTCGACGGGGGGCGAATGGCCCGCGGCGCGGAGCACCGTCACGCCCTGGCCGTTCTGCACCACGAGCACGGTGATCGCGAGCGGCACGACCAGCTCGACCATTGCGCGCCAGGAGAAAACCGGCGCATAGAGATTCGGCCGGGCGAAGCCCTGGGCTTCGGGGCCGGCCTCGAACCGGCCGAGCACGGCGATCATGAGCGCGCCGATTGCGAGCGCGCCGATCAGCGGCGGCACCAGCCGCGCGAGCCGCTGCGATGCGCCGAGCGCAAGGAACGCCGCCACCATCGGCGCCGCGATCCAGACGTCGTCGCGGATCGCGTATACGAGGTCCAGACCGAAGCGCAGGAACACGCCCGCCACCATGCCCATCACGATCGGCATGGGCACGGCCTCCATCGCGCGGCGCACCCAGCCGGAGAGGCCGAGCGCGAGCATGAGGATCCCGGTCGCGATGAACGCGCCGATCACCTCCGCGTAGCTCAAGTGGCCGAGTGCCGGCCCGACCAGCACCGCCCCGGGGATGGTCCAGAAGAAGACGAGCGGCTGCCGGTAAAACCAGCAAAAAACGATGCTGATCAGCCCGTTCACGAAAAACGCGCCGAAAATCCACGAGGACAAATCGGAGGGCGTGAGCCCGCCGCGCGTTCCCACCGCGAGAATGATCGCCACCGGTCCCGAGGCCGCGAAGATGAACGCGACGACCGCGTTGACGAAGTAGATGCCGCCAAAATCGGCAAGCGCCCGGCGCAGGCCGGGAGGAGCCGAAGTCGGTTTTTCCAAGGGCATTGGGTCGTCGTTCGCAGCGCGGTCGCGCGCCATTCTATTTGGAAAACCGGGTTTGGAAAACCGGGGGGTTTGGAAAACCGGGGACAGACCACGGATTGTCGGTCCGCCGGATCCGGAGGGGAGCGGCCGGACGGGCGGCGAAGTGTCCATCCAGACCGCCAAAACCGTGATCCGGCCCCGTTTCGATGCCCGGGTTTCATCCGGCAAACCTCCCAAGACCTGGTTCTTCGCGCTCCTGCCGGATTCCGCCACGGCCCGGGATGGCCTGGAATACACCACAACTATCCAGGAGGCAATCGTGAGCACAGGCTCAAGCAGAGCAGCGACAGCGAGGCCGCCCGTGGGAGAGAGACTCCACGAGGTCTCTGCCGCTCCGAACCGGGTCAAGGTGTGGGACGCCTTCGTCCGCATTTTTCACTGGAGCGCCGTCGCGCTTGTCCTTACGCTGATCCCGGCCGCGCACTTCGGAATGCAGGAAGTTCACATGGCGCTCGGGATCGATCTGCTCGCCCTGGTGGCCGCACGTCTTGCCTGGGGCGCGATCGGGACGACGCATGCCCGCTTTTCGAGTTTCGTCGTCGGGCCGAAAACGAGCCTGCGCTACCTCGGGGACGTGCTGCGGGGACGCCCGCAGCGCCACCTCGGCCACAATCCGGCCGGCGGATTGATGGCGGTTGCGCTGCTTGTCGTGCTCGCGGTTGCCCTCATCACCGGACTGCTTCTCCAGGCCACGCTGGAATTCGAGGGCCCGCTGGCCGGGTTGCTGCTTCCCGCGAGCGACGCTTTTGTCGATTCGCTGCGGGAACTGCACCGGGGATCGGTCCAGGCTCTCTACGGACTGGTGCCCGTGCACGTGATCGGGGTCCTTCTGGCGAGCGTGCAGCATCGGGAGAATCTCATCTGGTCGATGGTGACCGGATACAAATCCACACAGGAGGAGGTGACGAAGTGCGCGCCGTGACTCGATTGATCCTCGCAGCGTGCGCCGGCGTCGCGGCCGCCCAGCCCGCGTTCGCCGGACCCGAGGCCGGCTTTGGAGTTCCCTCGGGACCGTGGGCCCCGGAACACCGGGAGAGGCTCGACGCCTCGCGTCCTCTCTGGGCGCAGGCTCCCGCCGGGTCGTCCGGCGAAGCGCGCAGCCGGGCGCCGGCACGCGGAGCACCGGGAGGCATCGGTCTCGAACCGTTTCCGTGGTATGAGAAAAACAATCTGCACAAATACCTCGGTCTGGGCACGATCGCGCTCGCCGGCCTCACGGCTATCTCGCCGAAGACGGAAAACGGTCCGCACGAGTACTTCGCGCGCGGCGCCGCCGCGCTCGGCGTCGCCGCGGTCGCAACCGGCGTCTTCGCGCACTGGGACGACATCGACGCCCACTGGCGCAACCCGGATACGCAGCATGCGGTGCTCGGGGCGCTGGGAGCCCTGGCGTTCCTCGGCGCGGTCGCGAAGGGAGGAAAGGAAGGCCACGCGGGACTCGGGGAGCTCGGGGCCTTGAGCATGGTCGTGGCGATCAAACTGACATGGTGAGATTCATGGGCAATCGGCGTTTCGCGCACATTGCGCTCCTCGTCCTCCTTGCCTGCCTGGCGAGCGCCGCGCAGGCCGAGACCGACTTCGGAAATCTGTACCGGCTGTACTCGCAGGCGGGGGCACGCGATTTCAGCCCCGGCCGCGGAAAAGACTTCTGGCTGAAGGAGCGGGCCGGCGAAGGCGGCGAACCGATGAATTGCGTGACCTGCCACGGCGCCGATCTGCGCAAACAGGGCAGGCACAACAAGAGCGGCAAGGCGATCGGGCCCATGGCGCCCTCGGTCAACAAGGATCGCTATACCGACGTCGAAAAGGTCGAGAAGTGGTTTCTGCGCAACTGCAAGCAGGTGCTCAGGCGCGAATGCACGCCGCAGGAAAAGGGCGACGTGCTGCGCTATCTCTCCCAGTCCTGAATCGAGGAGCCGTTTGCCATGAAAAGAATTCGAACCCTTACTATCGCGCTCGCCGCCGCCCTCGCCGCGCCGGCCTCGGCAGGCGACAGCATCTGGAAGTGGGCCATTTCGCTGGAGCGGAGCAAGGAAGTGCGACCCGTGAGCCTTTCGCGCTACGCCGAAGAGTGCGGCTCGTGCCACTACGCGTACCCGCCAGGCCTGCTCCCCGAGGCGTCATGGCACAAGCTGCTCGCCCCGCAGGCGCTGCCGGATCATTTCGGGGAAAACATCGAGATGAAGGAGGCGGCGCGCGCCGAGCTGCTCGACTACGCCGCCCGCAATGCCGCGGATCACTCGCTGGCCAAGCGCTCGCGCAGGATCGTCGCCTCCCTCGGCGATCAGCCGGCGCCGCTGCGCATCACCGATACCGCCTATATACGGCGCAAGCACCAGAAGATTCCCGAAGCCCGGATCAAGGGCAATCCGAAGGTGAATTCGCTGGCCATGTGCGACGCCTGCCACACGCAGGCGAGCGCGGGCGACCTCGACGACCACAGCGTCGTCATTCCGGGATACGGCCGCTGGCGCTGGTAGGCTCGACCTGGACGGCGGCGTGATCCCCGGTCAGCAGGTCCTGGATGAAATGCGCGATGAATTCGTTCCGGCTGCCGCAGCTCGACTTGGCGTAGATCGATGTGGCCTGCTGGCGAACGGTTTTTTCCTGCACCGTCCGCAATGTGGCGATCTCGGTGAAAGAGAACCCTTTCAGCACCAGCCACGCGATCTCCTGCTCGCTGCGTGACAGGTTCCAGCCGGTGAAGCGGCCCCGCACGTAATCCGCAAACTCGCCGGAAAGCCTCTGGTTTCGGGCATCCGCCGTCCGAAGGCGTCCGCTCAAATGCAGGTTGCGCCGCAGTTCCACGAAAAGAACGGCGGTGCAGGCGGCAAAAATGGCCGCTTCGACGAACAGGTGAGCGTCGATTTCGCCCAGCCACAGGTCGCGCGCAATGTCGTACACGAAAAACAGGGAGATGGCGCCCAGCCACCACGCCGTGCGCCCCCGAAGCCATCCCACCCATCGTTCCAGCGGGTCCGTCAAGCCGTTCCTCGCGCCGGGGTCATTTCAACTTTTCCGTCAGAGGGTGAAACCGTGGTCTGTCCCCGGTTTCAGATCTTGCGCGCGAGCTCGGCGGCCTTGCCGATATAGCCGGCGGGCGTGAGTTTCAGCAGCCGCGCCTTCTCGGCCTCCGGAAGCGCCAGGCCGCGGATAAAGGCGCGCAGTGCTTCCGCCTCGACGCGCTTGCCGCGCGTCAACGCCTTCAACTGCTCGTAGGGATCGGGCAGGCCGTAGCGGCGCATCACGGTCTGCACCGCCTCGCCGAGCACTTCCCAGTTGGCCTCCAGGTCTTCGAGCATGCGCGCCGGATCGGCTTCGAGCCTGGCCAGGCCCTTGAGACAGGAGTCCCAGGCGAGCAGGCTGTGGCCGAGCGCGACGCCGATGTTCCGCAGCACGGTCGAGTCGGACAAGTCGCGCTGCCACCGCGACACCGGAAGCTTGTCGGAGAGGTGCCGCAGCAGCGCGTTCGCGATCCCGATATTCCCTTCGGAGTTCTCGAAATCGATGGGGTTGACCTTGTGCGGCATGGTCGAGGAACCGACCTCGCCCGCCTTCGCCTTCTGCCTGAAATAGCCCAGCGACACGTAGCCCCAGAGGTCGCGATCGAGGTCGAGAAGGACCGTGTTGGCGCGCGCGATCGCGTCGAACTGCTCGGCGAAGCTGTCGTGCGGCTCGATCTGGATCGTGTAGGGATTGAATTCCAGGCCGAGCGCCTCGACGAAGCGTTGGGCGAAGCGCTCCCAGTCGAAGTCCGGGTAGGCCGCGACGTGGGCGTTGTAGTTGCCCACGGCGCCGTTGATCTTGCCGGCCAGGGACACCGCGGCCACCGAGCGGCGCGCGCGCCGCAGGCGGTGGACGACGTTCGCGAGCTCCTTGCCGAGCGTCGTCGGCGAGGCGGGCTGGCCGTGGGTGCGCGAGAGCATGGCGGCATCGGCGAGCTGCCGCGCGAGCGCGGCGAGCGCTTCGATCAGGCGATCGAGCGCGGGCAGCAGCACGCCTTCGCGCGCCCCCTTCAGCATCGAGGCGTAGGCGAGATTGTTGATGTCCTCGGAAGTGCAGGCGAAATGCAGGAACGCGACCGCGCCCGCGGCCTCGGAGTTGCCGGCGAGCCGCTTCTGAAGCCAGTACTCGATCGCCTTGACGTCGTGATGGGTCTCCGCCTCGATCGCCTTCACCTGCGCGGCGTCCTCCTCGGAGAAGGTTTCGATCAGGCGCTCGAGCGCGGCGCCCGTCTCCCTGGAAAACGGCCGGATGCCGTCGATCGCCGGCTCCGCAGCAAGCGCCGTCAGCCAGCGGATTTCGATCGCGATGCGATGGCGGAACAGGGCCGCCTCGCTGAAGCACGAGCGCAGCGGCTCGAGTTGCTTGTGGTAGCGTCCGTCCAGAGGAGATAATGCGCTGAGCGGTGACGGCATCGACTGAGCCTGTATGGCGGACAGCGCCGATTTTAACACGCGAGCGACACGCGCCGACCTCCGGGCGCCGGTGAAATCTGCCGAATTCGAGCGCCTGCTCGTCGAAGTGCGGGCCTGCAGGATCTGCGCGGCCCACCTTCCCAATCCGCCCCGGCCGGTGCTGCGCGCGGCGCCGAGCGCGAGCGTCCTGATCGTCGGCCAGGCGCCGGGGCGGCGCGTGCACGAGAGCGGCATTCCCTGGAACGATCCGTCGGGCGACCTACTGCGCGAGTGGCTGCGCATCGAGCGCGCGGATTTCTACGACGAGCGGCGCATCGCCATCATCCCCGCCGGGCTGTGCTATCCGGGGACGGGCGCCTCGGGCGATCTCCCGCCGCGCCCGGAGTGCGCGCCGCACTGGCATCCGCGGCTGCGCGCGCTGCTGCCCGGGGTCCGGCTGACGCTGCTGGTCGGCAGCTACGCGCAAGGCTATTACCTCGGCTCGCGCGGAAAGAAGACGCTCGCCGAGACCGTGCGCGCCCGCGCGGAATATCTCCCGGAGCTGTTTCCGCTTCCGCATCCCAGTCCGCGCAACCGTCTCTGGATGAAGCGCAATCCCTGGTTCGAGCGCGAAGTGCTGCCGCAGCTCCGCCGGCGTTTCCGGGCCTGCCTGCGGGACGTCTCCTAGGCCCGTCGCGCCGGAATTTTCCGCGGACTGCCGGCGTTTACCGCGAAGTGGAATGTTAGAATGCGGTCCCGCCGTGAAGCCCGCAGGGCTCATGCCGGGCCATTTTTCCTGTCGCGGGATGATTTTCCGAAATGAAACTGATCGGTTCGCTCGCCAGTCCCTTCGCGCGCAAGGTGCGCATCGTCCTCGCCGAGAAAAGGATCGACTACGATTTCGAGATCGACAATCCCTGGAAGCCCGAGGCGGTCACGCCCCGCTTCAACCCCCTGGGCAAGGTACCGGTGCTGGTGCTCGACGACGGCGCGACCCTGTTCGATTCGCGGGTGATCGTCGCCTTCCTCGACACCACCACGCCGATCGCGAGGCTGCTCCCGGCGGAGAGCCGCGAGCGCGTCGAAGTGCGCCGCTGGGAAGCGCTCGCCGACGGCGTGCTCGATGCCGGCGTGGCGGCTCGCCTGGAAAACCAGCGCGAGGCGAAGCTGCGCAGCGCGCCCTGGATCGAGCGCCAGATGGGCAAGGTCCGCGCGGGGCTCGCCGCGATGGATGCGGAGCTGGGCGAGCGCCCCTGGTGCGCGGGGAACGGCTTCACGCTCGCCGACATCGCGGTCGGGGCGTGCCTCGGGTGGCTTGAGTTCCGCTTCCCGAAGCTGGACTGGAAGCAGGAATACCCCAACCTCGCCCGGCATTTCGCCAAGCTCTCCGAGCGCCAATCCTTCATCGACACGATGCCGCGGGAATAAAACCGGGGACAGACCACGGTTTTTGTGGTCGGGAAATGAGCGAAATCAGGGGATAGAAAACGTGGTCTGTCCCCGGTTTCCCCACCCGGTTTCCCCAGGGGGGAGCATGAGCAGCGCGCAACTTTTCGTGGTTCAAGCTTTCGTGATCGTGGCGATCCCCTACGGGATATGGCATTTCAGCCGGCTGCACGGTGTCGTGCCCTGCGTGGTCGTGCAGATCCTCGCCGGGATCGCGCTCGGACCCTCGCTGCTCGGACGGGTCGCACCGGACGCGTACGCCCTCCTGTTCGGCCCCGCAACGCTGGGAGCCGTTTCGGGGATCGCTTCGATCGCGGTCCTGTTCTTCGGCTTCATCACCGGCCTGCACCTCGATCTGACTCATTTCCGCAATCGCGGCCTGGGATTCGTCCTGACCGGCGCCGGGAGCGTGCTCGTGCCCTCCGCGCTGGGCGCTCTGGCGGGGATGTGGATGGCAATGCGGTTCCCGGCCGAGATCGGCCCGAATGCCGCAACCGGCGACTTCGTGATCGCGATCGGCATCAGCGCGGGCGTCACCGCCCTGCCCGTGCTCGGGGCCATCCTGCGCGAGATGCGCCTGCTCGACCGCGTCGGGCAATGGGCCCTGGGCCTCGCAGCGCTGAACGACGCGGCGCTGTGGATCCTGCTCGCGGCGCTGCTGGCCGGAACGGCGGCCGCGAGTCTCGGAGCGCTGCAGATGGCGGCCTTGCTGCCGGTCTACCTGCTCGCGATGGTGTTCGCGGTCCGGCCGCTGCTCGGGCGAACGATCTCGGCGTCGAACGACAGCCTGAGCGACGCGGCCCTGGTGGGCGTTCTCGCCGTCGCGATCGCTTCGTCCGCGTTCACCGAGGCAATCGGTCTGCACTACATATTCGGCGCGTTCGTCGCCGGCGTCGTCATGCCCGACCACCTGCGCCGGGCCATCCTCAACAAGCTCGAACCGGTCACGGTGATGCTCCTGCTGCCCTTCTTCTTCATGCTGACCGGATTGAAAACCACGATCGACGCCGGGTCGCCGGCCTTCATGGAGATCTTCCTGATCGCGACCTGCGTGGCCGTCACCGGCAAGGTGGCCGGCACCGCGCTGCCCGCGAGACTGATGGGCTGGCCCTGGCGGGAGGCGCTCGCGCTCGGCGTGCTGATGCAGACGAAGGGCCTGATGGAAGTGATCGTCCTCACGATCCTCCTCGACTCCGGAATCATCGGCGCGAACGCGTTCTCCGCCCTGATCCTCATGGCGGTGATCAGCACGGCGATCGTCATGCCGCTCACGCGCCCGCTGCTCAAAACCGGGGACAGACCACGGTTTTGAATCCGCCCAGGATCGGGAAAACCGTGGTCTGTCCCCGGTTTTACTGGATCACCCCTCCTCCGAGGCATGCTTCGCCCCGGTACAGAACCACCGACTGCCCGGGCGTCACCGCCCACTGCGGCGTGTCGAATTCGATTTCGAGACTCGCCGGGGTCGCTTGCGCGACGCGGCACGGGGCGTCCGCCTGGCGGTAGCGCGTTTTTCCGCTGTAAGGGAGCTGCGGGTCGGGCGGTGTGCCGCCCACCCAGGCGAGATCCTGCGCCGACAGGCGTTCCCGCAGCAACAGCGGGTGATCGTGACCCTGCACCACGGTCAGTTCGTTTTTCTCGAGATTCTTTCCCGCCACGTACCAGGGCCCGCCCTCCGAATCCCTGAGCCCGCCGATGCCGATGCCCTTCCTCTGGCCGATGGTGTAGAAGGAAAGCCCGATGTGCTCCCCCACGATTTTTCCCCCGGGCGTGCGCATCGGACCGGGCGCCCTGGGCAGGTAGCGGTTGAGGAACTCGCGGAAGGGCCGCTCGCCGATGAAGCAGATGCCGGTCGAGTCGCGCTTGGCGAAGTTGTGCAGCCCCGCTTCTTCCGCGATCCTGCGCACCTCGGTCTTCTTCAACTCCCCGAGGGGAAACATCACACGCGCGAGCTGCGCCTGGTTGAGGCGGTGCAGGAAGTAGCTCTGGTCCTTGGAAAGGTCGACGGCCTTGAGCAGCTCGAAGCCCCCGGCCGACTCCGTCACTCGGGCACCGCTGTCACGAACGCCCGCGTCGATGGGGCGAACGCGGGCACCGCTTTTACGAACGCCCGCGTCGATGTGGCGAACGCGGGCGTAGTGTCCCGTGGCGATGCGGCTCGCGCCCAGCGCCAGCGCGTGATCGAGAAACGCGCGGAACTTGATCTCGGCGTTGCACAGGACGTCGGGATTGGGAGTGCGGCCGGCCGAGTACTCGGCGAGGAAGGCGTTGAAAACGCGTTCCTTGTATTCGGCGGAGAAATTCACGACCTCCAGGTCGATGCCGATCGAGTCGGCAACCGAGGCGCAGTCGATCAGGTCCTCGCGCGTCGAGCAGTACTCGTCATCGTCGTCGTCCTCCCAGTTCTTCATGAACAGTCCGACGACATCGAACCCCTGGCGCTTCAAGAGCAGCGCGGCGACCGACGAATCGACCCCGCCCGACATCCCCACGACGATGCGCTCGCCCGCCATCGGCCGGCTCACGCCACGCGGCGCTGGTTCTTCCGGATGAACTCCGCCATGCGCGCGACGCCCTGCTCGATCGCGGCCTTCGAGGCCGCGTAGGAGAAACGGATGTGCTGCCCTTCGCCCGGCACGCGCGCGCCGAAGTGGATGTCGGCGAGCACCGCGACCCCGGCCTCGTTGAGGAGCCGTTTCCTGAACTCCTCGGAGTCCGCCGCACCGATCATGCGGCAGGCCTCGGTCACGTTCGGCCAGGCGTAGAAGGCGCCCCCCGGCGTCCTGCAGGCAACGCCGGGCACGCCGTTCAGGAGCCCCACGATCAGGTCGCGGCGCCCGAGGAACGAGTCGCGCATCCTCTGCGCGTCCCCCTGCGGCCCGTTGATCGCCTCCACCGCGGCCCATTGGCTGACATGC
>JBATEB010000382.1:0-1550 GCA_049663805.1 Burkholderiales bacterium
GCGAACTACCTGTCCGTCGGCCAGATCTACCTGTACGACAATCCGCTGCTCAAGCGGCCGATGGCGCTCGCGGATGTGAAGCACATGCTGCTGGGGCACTGGGGTACGACCCCCGGGCAGAACTTCATTTACGTACACCTGAACCGGGTCATCCGGAAATACGACCTCGACATGATTTACGTCTCCGGCCCCGGGCACGGCGGACCGGCGGTGGTCGGCAACACCTATCTCGAGGGCACTTACAGCGAGATCTATCCCGACATCAGCCGGGACGAGGCCGGGCTGCGCAAGCTCTTTCTCCAGTTTTCGTTTCCCGGCGGCATTCCCAGCCACGCGTCGCCCGAGTGCCCGGGCTCGATCCACGAGGGCGGCGAGCTGGGCTATTCGCTCAGCCATTCGTTCGGGGCGGTGTTCGATAATCCGGATCTGGTCGTCGCCTGCGTCGTCGGCGACGGCGAGGCGGAAACCGGCCCGCTGGCCACGGCATGGCATTCGAACAAGTTCCTCGATCCGGTCACCGACGGCGCGGTGCTGCCGATCCTGCATCTCAACGGCTACAAGATCGCCAATCCGAGCGTTCTCGCGCGCATCACGCGCGAGGAGCTGGAACAGCTGCTCCGCGGCTATGGCTGGACGCCCTGCTTCGTCGAAGGTCACGACCCCGGGCCGATGCACCAGGCCATGGCGGCGGCGCTCGACACGGCGGTGGAACAAATCAGGCAGATCCAGCGGCACGCCCGCAGCCGCGGCGACACCACGCGCCCGCGCTGGCCGATGATCGTCCTCGATTCACCCAAGGGCTGGACCGGGCCGAAGATCGTCGACGGCAAACAGGTCGAGGGCAGCTTCCGTTCGCACCAGGTCCCGCTCCACCCGCGCGCGCATCCCGGGCACCTCGAGCTGCTGGAGGAGTGGCTGCGGAGCTACCGGCCGGAGGAGCTCTTCGATGAGCGCGGCCGCCTGAAACCGGAACTGGCCGAACTGGCGCCCGAAGGCGAACGGCGCATGGGCGCCAATCCCCACGCCAACGGCGGCATGCTGCTGCGCGATCTGCGCATGCCCGATTTCCGCGACTATGCGGCGGACGTGCCCTCGCCGGGGGTGAGCGGCATCGGCGACACGCGGGTGCTCGGGCCTTTCCTGCGCGATGTGGCGAAGCTGAACGGCGAGCAGCGCAATTTCCGGGTGTTCGGGCCGGACGAAACGCTCTCCAACGGCCTGGGGGCCCTGCTCGAGGCGACCCGCCGCCAGTGGAACGCCGCGACCCTGCCGGACGACGAATTTCTCGCGCCCACCGGACGCGTTGTGGACTCGATGTTGAGCGAACACCAGTGCGAGGGCTGGCTCGAAGGCTACCTGCTGACCGGGCGCCACGGCCTGTTCAACTGCTACGAGGCCTTCATCCACATCATCGACTCGATGTTCAACCAGCACGCCAAGTGGCTGACGGTCACGGCGCACCTGCCGTGGCGACGCAAGATCGCCTCGCTGAACTACCTCCTGGCCTCGCATGTGTGGCGCCAGGATCACAACGGCTTCACGCACCAGGA
>JBATEB010000383.1:0-4301 GCA_049663805.1 Burkholderiales bacterium
GGCGTAGCTCCGCTGGCCTACCCTGCGAATGTCCCGCCGTCTTCCAGATTTTCAAAGAGCGCGGCCACGAGCACTCGCGTACCGCGGAATACCCAAGCTCCGCACACGCGCTCCGGATCCCGTTCGACCGCCGAGCAAGTGGACCAATCGATCATGGGAAAATCCTAACACCGCGCCGATGAGACGGCCTACGTCCCCGCGTCACCGGCGCGCGCCGCTCTTGGCGCGCGGCCGAGTGGATGCGGTGGTTAGACCTCGCAGGTACTCGGGCATCTCCTGGCGCAGTACCTGGCGCAAGGTTTTCTCGGTAATGGGCTGGTCGCTTTCGGACAGGTATTTCCGGAGTGCGTCGTTCATCATCGTTTGATACCCGGTCCCCGATCTATCGGCGCGTGTCCGGAATTCGTCGAGTACGGCGTTGTCGATGAAGATCGAGATGCGCGTCTTACCCTTCTGCGGAATGACGGCACCACGTTTGCCTTTGGAGAAATCGTATTCAGTCCTCATACTGTTTCCGTTCCTTTCGCGTCGCGCGACGTGCCGAGATTACGCGGCACTCGTCGTCGCGTTCCGTCCAGACAACCACAAGTAACTCACCGGCGCTTCCCAGACCGATGCTAATGAAGCGCTGTTCGCCCTCAGCGTCTGGATCCTCGACGGTGACCGCGAGCGGATCCTGAAGCACACCTTCTGCGTCGGCGAACGAAACTCCGTGCTTCTTGAGATTCGAAGCTGCCTTCGCTGGGTCAGGCCGGAACCGCACGCGAGTATGATATATACATAATATGCATGATGCAAGCGGCGGTGCAGCGAGGTCTAACCTGAATGGGTTACTCCGGCTTGATGCCCGCGGCGCGGACGACTTCCGGCCAGCGCTTGAGCTCCCCCTTGATGAACGCGTCGAACTGCTGCGGAGTGCCGCCGACGATGTCGGCCGCCTGCGCTTCGGTGATGGCGGTGCGCACGGTGGGCACCTGCAGCACCTGGTTGAAGATGCCGTTGATGCGCGCAACGAGCGCCGGGTCCATGCCTGCCGGGCCGACGATGCCGTGCCAGACGCTCACGTCGAAGCCGGGTATCGTGTTTCCGACCGGGGGCACGTTCGGCAGTTGCCGCATCGGCCGCATCGAGGCGCCGGCGAGCGCGCGGATCTTGCCCACCCGGACCTGCCCGAGCGAGGTGGAGACGGTGATGATCGCGGTGTCCGCTTCGTTGCGCAGGAGCGCGAGCAGCATTTCCGCACCCGAGCGGTAGACCACGTTCACCTGCTCGATCCCCGCCTGGCTGTTGAGATAGGCCATGAAGAGGTGCGTCCAGTTGCCGAGGCCCGCGGAGGCGTAGTTGAACTTGCCCGGCTGCTGCCTGGCCGCGGCGATGAACTCGGGGAGCGTCTTGTAGGGCAGCGTCGAGCGCACGAGCACCACCGCCGGCAGGTTGACCGCGTGGATGATCGGCGTGAACGCCGTGTGGGGATCGTAGGAGAGCTTGGCGAGCGTGTGCGAGACGGCGTTGGGTCCGACCTCGGCGAGAAACAGCGTGTAGCCGTCCGGCTTCTCGCGGGCCGCGGCGGTCGCCGCGATGGTGCCGCCCGCCCCCGGGCGATTTTCCACGACGAGCGGCTGGCCGTTCGCGAACTGCGCGAACCCGCTTGCCAGGTTGCGCGACAGCGTGTCGGCCGCACCGCCCGCGCCGACCGTGACGAGCAGCTTGACCGGGCGCTCGGGCCACCGCGCGACCGGCTGGGAGAAGGCGGGAACGGGGGCGAAGGCTGCGAGCGCAAACGCGGCGGTCGCGGCGGCGTGCACGATGAGCTGACGTCGGGCGAGACGGCTAAATGGCATGAGAAGTTCCTCCGGGGCGGATTGCGGTAAGGGGTTGCGGGCTCTGCCAGTCATTCATTGCAGCAGGGGCGGCGCGGCAAGTCAATTCCGGGCGTTTGAGCCGGCCGCACCCGCCGGGTGGTGTTACGATTCCCGGAGTCCCCTTTCCCGCTCCCGATGTCCGCCCACCCCCCACAACCCGGCCGCGTCTGGCGTTTCGGCGACAATCTCAACACCGACGTCCTCGCGCCGGGCCAATACATGAAGTTCGGCATCGAGGAGATCGCGCGCCACTGCCTGGAGGCGGTCGAGCCGCGCTTCGCGAAGGAGGTGCAACCCGGGGACGTGCTGGTCGCGGGGCGCAATTGCGGCGCCGGTTCGTCGCGCGAGCAGGCGCCGCAGGCACTCAAGTACCTGGGGGTCGCGGCGCTCGTCGCGGAATCCTTCGCGGGGCTCTTTTACCGCAACGCGCTCAACTTGGGCCTGCCTGCGCTCGTGTGCCTGGAGGCGAAGCGCATCCGCGCGGACGACCGGCTGGAGGTCGATGCCGAATCGGGCAAGGTCGAGAACCTCACCACCGGCGAGACGCTCGCTTGCGAACCGATTCCCTCGCACCTGATGCAGATGATCCGCGACGGCGGGCTGCTGCCGCACCTGGAGAAGCGTTTCCCCAAGGCATGAGCCTGCGCGAGCGCTTGAAGCGCAAGCCGATTCTCCTCGCCCCGGGCGTGTACGACGCACTGGGTGCGCTGCTCGCCGAGCGGGCGGGATTCGAGGCGCTCTATCTTTCCGGCGCGGGCATCGCCTACACGCGCCTCGGCCGCCCGGACATCGGCCTGGTGACCGCGAGCGAGGTGGAGAACACGCTCGCCAACATCCGCGAGCGCGTCGCGCTGCCGATCATCGTCGACGCCGACACGGGCTACGGCAACGCGCTGAACGTCGCGCGCACGGTGCGCATGCTCGAGCGCGCGGGCGGCGGCCCTCTCGCGATCCAGCTCGAAGACCAGGTCACGCCCAAGCGCTGCGGGCACCTCGACGGCAAGAGCGTCATATCGGCCGGAGAGATGGCCGGCAAGATCCGCGCGGCGCTCGATGCGCGGAGCAGCGCGGCGACACTGATCGTCGCGCGCACCGACGCGCTGGCGGTCGAGGGGCTGGACCCCGCGCTCGAGCGCGCCGAGCGCTATCTCGAAGCCGGCGCCGATGTGCTCTTCATCGAGGCGCTGTGCTCCGCCGAAGACATGAAGGCGGCGCTCGCGCGCTTCGCCGGGCGCGCGCCGCTTCTCGCCAACATGGTCGAGGGCGGCAAGACGCCGCTCCTTTCGGCGGGCGAGCTCGAGGCGCTCGGCTATTCGATCGTCATCTTCCCCGGGGGACTCGCGCGCGCGCTGGGCTATGCGGCGCGCGAGTACTTCGCGACCCTGAAGCGCGACGGCACCACCGCGGCGCTGCGCGAACGCATGCTCGATCTCGCCGGGATCAACGCGATCGTCGGCACACCGCAGATGCTCGCGCTCGGCAAACGCTACGACGAGGAACGGAAATGAGCCACGCCTACGACCTGATCATCAAGAACCTGCACGTCGTGCGGCCGCGGGCGAGCGGCGTGCTCGAAGCCGACATCGCGGTGAAGGACGGCCGCTTCTCGCGCATCGCGCCCAACCTCTCCGCGGCTGACGCGAAGGAAACGTACGACGGCAAGGGACACCTCGCCTTTCCCGGCGTGGTCGATGCGCACATGCACGCCGGCATCTATTCGCCGTTGAAGGAGGACGCGGTCTCGGAGAGCCGCGCCGCGGCGCAGGGCGGCGTCACCGCCATGCTCACCTACTTCCGCACCGGCCGGTACTACCTCAACAAGGGCGGGCCGTACGCGAAGTTCTTTCCCGAGGTGCTGAAGATCTCGAAGGGCAGGTACCACGTCGACTACGCCTACCACCTCGCGCCGATGGACGCGACCCACATCCGCGAGATCCCGGCGCTCGTCGCCAAGCACGGCGTCGCCTCGTTCAAGATCTTCATGTTCTACGGCTCGCACGGCCTGCACGGCGCCTCGGACGCGCAGCGCAAGTTCCTCATGATAGGACCCGAAGATCGCTACGACTTTGCGCATTTCGAGTTCATCATGCGCGGGGTGCAGGCGGCGCGCGAGCGCTTCCCCGGGAAGGCCTCGCAGATCAGCCTGTCGCTGCATTGCGAGACCGCCGAGATCATGACCGCGTACACGAAGCAGGTGGAGCGCGCGGGCAAGTTGCGCGGCCTCGCCGCCTATCACGCGGCGCGCCCGCCGCACTCCGAAGGGCTGGCGGTGTTCATCGCTTCGTATCTCGCGAACGAAACCGCGCTGCCGAACATCAACCTGCTGCACCTGTCCTCGCGCAAGGCGCTCGCCGCCGCCCTGCAGATGGCGGAAGTCTTCCCGCACATCGACTTTCGCCGCGAGGTGACGATCGGGCATCTCATGCTCGACATCGGCGC
>JBATEB010000384.1:0-2374 GCA_049663805.1 Burkholderiales bacterium
AGGCCGGGGAGTGGCGCGCCGCATGGCGCCTGGACCGCGACTACTCCCTGAGCGAAACCTTTCTCGCGGTATGCCACGCGTGGCGGGACGGCGAGGGGCGCGCGGTGGTCGCCGTCAAGGGCGCGCCCGAGGCGATCGTCGCCGCTTGCAGGATCGACGGCGCGCGGAGCGAGGCGCTGCTCGGACAGGCCCGCCGCGCCGCCGAACGCGGGATGCGGGTCCTGGGTGTGGCCTCCGCGAAATGGGGCGGGGAGGCATGGCCCGAGGATCCTCGCGATTTTGCGTTTCGCTGGCTCGGCTTCGTCGCGCTCGCCGACCCGCTGCGTTCCTCGGTGCCGGCCGCCGTCGCCGAATGCCGGCGCGCGGGAATCCGGGTGATCATGATCACCGGGGATCACGCGGGAACGGCGCTCGCCATCGCCCGCGAAGCCGGCATCCGCACCGGAGGCGGCGTGCTCACCGGAGCGCAGGTCGAAGCGATTGGCGACACGGAGCTCGCGCAGGCGGTTCGCCGGGTCGACGTATTCGCGCGCGTGCTCCCGGAGCAGAAGCTGCGCCTGGTCGCGGCACTGAAGGCCGCGGGCGAAATCGTCGCCATGACCGGCGACGGGGTCAACGATGCTCCGGCGCTGCGCGCGGCGCACATCGGCGTGGCGATGGGAAGCCGCGGCACCGACGTGGCGCGGGAATCCGCCTCGCTCGTTCTGTTGCGCGATGAATTCGGCGCGATCGTCGATACCGTGCGCCTCGGGCGGCGAATATACGACAACGTGCGCAACGCGATGTGCTACCTGCTCGCCGTGCACGTTCCGATCGCAGGCATGGCTTTCCTGCCGCTCGCGATGGGCGGGCCGATCATGCTGTATCCCGTGCATGTCGTGTTTCTGGAATTCGTGATCGATCCGGCGTGCTCGGTGGTTTTCGAGGCGGAAGCGGGGGAGCGCGACGCGATGCGGCGTCCTCCGCGCGACCCTGGCGAGCCGTTGTTCAGCGGCGCGATGCTCGCGGCGAGCTTCACCCTGGGGGTGAGCGTCCTGCTCGCGGTAGTGCTGCTCTATGGATGGTCGTTGTCCAGAGGGCGCAGCGATGGAGAGGTGCGCGCGCTCGCCTTCGCGGCGATCGTGTTCGGGAACCTCGCCCTGATCTTCGCCAACCGCTCGCGCTCGCGTCCCGTTCTGGCGACGCTCGCGCAGCCCAACCCGATGCTGTGGTGGATAACGATCGGCGCGATCGCGGCGCTCGCCCTCGCCTTGTACGCGCCCCCGGTGGCGAGCGTCTTCCGTTTCGCGCCGCTGCGGCCGGGAGACCTCGCTCTCGCCCTTGCCGCCGGGATTGCGGGCATACTCTGGAGCGAAGGCTGGAAGCTGTACGCCGGAACGCACCGCGGCAGGTAGTCCATGGAGACAGGCGACAATTCCGAGGGTGGAAGAGTGGCGACGGAGATCCGGGGACAGGCCCCGGTGTCGCCGCCAAACCGGGGTCTGTCCCGGCTTTCCCCGGATCGTCATTACCTGACTCCGCTCTTCGAGCCGGGCTCGGTCGCGATCGTCGGCGCGAGCGAGGCTGCCGGCAAGGTCGGCACGGTGCTGCTCTCGAACATGCTCGCGGCCGGGTACCGCGGCGCACTCTACGCGGTGAATCCCAAGTACAGCAGCGTGCGCGGGGTCCCCTGTTCCGATTCGGTCGGCAGGCTCCCGGGCCGGGTCGATCTGGCCGTCGTCGCGACACCGGCGCGGACGGTGCCCGGCATCATCGAGGAGTGCGGGCGGGCGGGCGTGCGCGCCGCCGTCGTGATCACCGCGGGTTTCTCCGAAGCGGGCCCCGAGGGCGCGCAGCTCGAACGCGGACTGGTCGCGAACGCCCGGCGGTACGGCGTGCGCCTGCTCGGCCCCAATTGCCTGGGACTGCTCAGGCCGGAACTCGGGCTCGATGCGAGCTTTGCGCGCGGATCCGCCCTAGCCGGATCGCTCGGCCTGGTCTCGCAGTCCGGTGCAGTGTGCGCCGCGATGCTCGACTGGGCGAGGCCCAACCGGGTCGGTTTTTCCAGCGTCGTCTCGCTCGGCGGCTCGACCGACATCGACTTCGGCGAGACCGTCGATTACCTCGCGAGCGACGCGAAGACCGAACACATCCTTCTGTACATCGAGGGCATCCGCGACGCGCGACGCTTCCTCTCGAGCCTTCGCGCAGCGGCCCGGGTGAAGCCGATCATCGTCATGAAAGTCGGCCGGCATCCGGCCGGGTCGCGCGCCGCCGTGTCGCACACCGGCGCCATCGTCGGTGCCGATGAGGTGTTCGACGCCGCGGTCGGGCGCGCCGGCGTGGTGCGGGTGGACAGCATCGGGCAGCTCGTCGCCGCGGCGCAGGCGCTCGC
>JBATEB010000385.1:0-11769 GCA_049663805.1 Burkholderiales bacterium
GTCCTTGTCCTCGCTAGCGTGCGATATGAATACGTCGAATTCGCGCGCTGGCGTGGCGGTAGAACCGGCACCGGGCGGCGGATCATGCCGAAGCAGAGATGGGACCGATGAGAGAGGTGCCTCGCGAAGCGTTGGTAAAGGGCCAGGTAGAATCCTTGCAGACGACCGGACTGAGCCACGGAGACCTTGCATGTCGACCGTAACATACCAGTGACCGGAATGCGGGATCTGCAAACGCACAGGAGATTGTTTGGCAAGTCCACCGTAAAAGCGATGCTGACGTCCATTCTTGTAGCTGCTGAAGTTCGAACTGTCCAACAGCTGGACGTTTGCTGCATTGCCGGACAGGACGACCTCTACGATGTCGCCACCATCTCGATGGCCCAAGTCGTGTTGTATGAACTGCATCAATTCTCCCCTTTCGCCACGGTCTAACGTGCTATCACGGGGCGCGATCCGGGCCGGTAGTGATCGCGGAGGGTGTCGGCATTCTGTTGCAGAAGCCGCGTCTTCTTAGAGACGTACGGCCCCTTCGCGTACACCTGAGTCCCGACCACGTTCCAGGCTCGGTAGCGCCCGGTGTGAGGCTCCAGCGATTCGACGATCACATCGCCGGTCTTGGTACAAAGAAGGTCCACATCGAACTCCTGGAAAAGGTCCCTGATGGACTGATCAGGGTGGCCGAATTTGTCGTCAAAATCGTTGCTGCACACGCCGAGCATGGGCCGCACATCTTTCATGAACCTTCGCGAAAGGACGGAATGCTCTGAGCCGTGGTGCGGCAAGATCAATACGTCCAATTCAGAGCAGAAGATAGACGACCCTCGCAATCCCGCGCCAATGAGGTCGTGCTCGACATCGCCCAGACTAGCGACGTTGAACGACCCTTTACGGAAGAGTTTCACGGTCGAGTTGTCGTTCGACTCCGCATACAAGCTTCTCGGGTGGTAAAGCAAGTCTTTGTAGGCGAGCTTCGAACCGTAATCCAATGCCTTGATGTATTGAGGCGTGATTCCTACTGTGACGATCGGCGCCCCCGCTCTGGCGCATGCGCCCTCGTATGCGGCGATCGCCCGGACGCATTCCTTGGCCTGGTCCGTCTGCGGTTCATACCCGGGATATTCAATACGTCGTGGGCGCAAATTCTCAAGAATCCACGCGAGCTCATTCGTCTTGCAGTGATCCTGATCCCATCCAGTAATATGCAGGGTGTTGGCGTTGGCCTTTCCGCATTGGGACATTTCGGCCAAGACGTTGCGGTAGCTCTCGGACGTCACTCGCGCCTCGATCAAGGTGAAGTGTCCGTCCGCGAACATCGAATAAGATGCGCCCTCGGTCCCGAGCGAGTAATCACGAAAGCGGGTGTAGACACTTTTTACAGTCATGACGCACCTTCCATTGCCAATACGTTGCAGACTAGACGTTCAGCTTCATTTACGGCCCCGACGCGGAGCATCAGATATTCGATGGCGAGAATTCCGAGGAGGAGTGGATAGAAGCGCGCATCGGTGTGCACGATCACGGCGGATACAGTCAACAGCCCAGCGAGGAGCGCCGTACTCGCCGCCATGTCCCGAAGTGCGAGAAACCTGGCGTGAGCCCCGGCAACGGCAGGGTGCCCTTCCTGCTTCTGAAGGAGCCGATACCAAAGTCGATTCTGGTCGGCGCCATTCGTCGGAAAGGCGCCGTATTTTTCTCTTAGACGTGCGAGATCGACCCTAGGGTCATTGCGGGCAAACTCGGTGAACGCCCGGTGTCCCGGCAATACGTCTCTCAACCTCCAAAACACGAGGACATGCTTGAACGCTGCGGGGAGGAACGCGTTGAACGCTAGGGCGACCAAACAGGCAACGAAACCCGACGTGAGATAGGGCATGACCCGGGCTGACCAGGGCGACGATCCCGAGGCAACTCCCTCCAAGAAGTCGGGAGACACGATCAGTGCTACGAACACTGCCAAGTTTCCAAGCAGGAAAGCGCCGAAGACCAGGCTGTACGAAGCTTTCAGTGAGGGCATTTTTCGAGACGTACATTTCCACAGTATTGCATACTAATCGACCTTGCGTGCACATGCAACGTGATATAGGGGGTCCCGGTCTCGCTACCACTATACCTAGTGGTAAGAGGGGCTGAGACAGTCTGGGCGGACCCCATCTCGGCCGGTCTGTTTTGGCGAACTTGGTTGCTGCGAGGGTGCGTTTCCAGAGAAGCGGACCGCTGATATCCTTGATGCGATCATGATCGCTTCCGCGAGCGAAAAACCCGCCGGCGTCTCCTCGATCGAGCTCTTCTTCGATCTGGTTTTCGTCTTCGTGATCACGCAGGTCACCCAGCTGTGGAGCACGCGCACGGGGCGATGGATTTTCTGCGGGCGCTGCTGGTGCTGGTGCCGATCTGGCGGATGTACGCGGCTTATGTCTGGCTGACGAATAGCGTTCGCGTGACCGGGCAGATGCGCCTGGTGTGCTGTTCGCGGCGATGGCGGGGTTTCTGGTGATGGTGATGGCGATTCCGAAGGTGTTCGGCGCCGGGGCGCTGATGTTCGGGCTTTCCTATCTTTTCGTGGTCGTGCTGCATCACGGCGCCTTTGCCTTGAAGGCCGAAGGCGCGGCGGCGAAGGCGATTTGGGGCATCGCGATCGAGCAGCGGCCGGACCGGAAGGCTGGACCACGAGCCAGAGGGTAAAGTAAGTACCCGAAGATGATGCCCGAGTATCTCCTCGCGAAGTTCCTTCACGTCCTGATCGCGATCGTCGCGCTGGGTACGAGCGCGGGTCTCGGCATCGTCCTCGAATTCTACGGAGGCCATCCGGTGCACGGAGCCTTCGTGCTCCGCGCCATCGCGCGGATCGTCGCGTTCTTCGTGTTGCCCGGATACGCGCTCATGCTCGCGACCGGCCTGTGGATGGTGGATCTCGCCTGGCCGATGACGGCCGGGTGGATACGGGCGGCGCTCGCCTTGTGGGGCGTCGGGGTCGTCGCTCTGGCGATTTCCCTCGCCGTTCTCCACAAGCAGATACGTTTGTTCGACACCGAAAGGCCCGCCTCCGCCTCGTACCGGCGGGCCTCCCTGCTCGGCCGCGCCCTGGGAGCGGCGGCCGGGCTCGTGGTCGTGGTCATTCTCGCCCTGATGGTTTTCAAACCCGGCGCCTGACCCGGGAGGAAAGTCGTATCGATCAACGTGGGGCTTCCGCGCGAAGGACTTTCTCGAAGGTCCGGCGGGCGCTTCGCAGGCGCTTCGTTTCGGCGTTGTCGAATGCCGGGAAGCCTTCCCGAGGTGTTTGGCGCGGGCTTACTTTCGGAGCCGCGGCGGCCCGCTCTTACGGTTGTTAACGGTGGGCTTCCAGCGCGGCCACTTTGGAACGAAATTCTTCGCCGCCGCGCAGGATAGAGGAAATCGGTCCGTCGCTTCTTACATCCGCCCGCGCTACGGTCGATTCACTTGGGGACTCGCCTGTCCCCGCCCGGGACGACCCTGAGCCGGCCCGACGCTTCGCCCCGCCGGCTCTCCTTGAGCGCCGCTCCGTGCTGTTCCAGGTAGGCCGTCAGCTCTTCCGCCGGCACTGGCTTGCTGAAGTAGTAGCCTTGCATTTCGTCGCAGCCTCTGCGCTCGAGGAATCGCGCCTGGTCGTGGGTTTCGACGCCCTCGGCGACGACTTTGAGCCCCAGGCTGGCCGCCATGGCGAGGATCGTCTCGGTGATCGCGACGTCGCTCGCATCCACGGGAATGCCCCGGATGAACGACGCGTCGATCTTCACGCAGTCGATCGGCAGGCGTTTCAGGTAGGCGAGCGAGGAGTAGCCGGTCCCGAAGTCGTCGATCGTAAGCCGCACGCCCATCGCCTTGAGACTGCGCAGCAGCTTCACCGCCTGCTGCGGATCCGGCAGCATCACGCTCTCGGTCACCTCGAACTCGATCCAGCGCGGATCCATCCCCGTTTCCCTGATCGTGGCTGCGACGTCCTCCAGCAAGGTGGCGCTCATGAATTGCCGCGCCGACAGGTTCACCGCCATCCGGAACATCGGCAGCCCCTGCCCCACCCACTTTTGCGCCTGCAGGCAGGCGGCGCGCAGCACCCATTGTCCGATCGGAACGATCAAGCCGGTCTCCTCCGCGAGCGGGACCAGCTGATCGGGCAGGACGAGACCGACGCTCGGGTGCTGCCAGCGCAACAGACACTCGATTCCCGTCACGCGCCCGGACCGCGCTTCGACCTTGGGCTGGTAGTACAGGTCGAGCTCGTTGCGTTCCAGCGCGCGGCGCAGCGCGGCTTCGAGCTCGAGCCGCTCGACGGAACCGCGGTTCATCCCGCTGGCATAGTACTGGGCGGTGTTCTTGCCCTGCTGCTTCGCGCGATACATCGCGATATCCGCGTTCTTCAGCAGGGCCCGCAAATCCTCGCCGTCGGCCGGAGAGACGCTGATGCCGATGCTCGCCGTGATCTGGAATTCCTTGCCGTACACCGTCGTCGGCTTCGCCACCTCGACGAGGATCTTTTCCGCCACCTGGGCGAGGTCGGCCCGGTCCTGGAACGCCTCGATCAGGACCACGAATTCGTCTCCGCCCTGCCGCGCGATTGTGTCCGACCTGCGCACGCAACGCGCCACCCTGCCCGCCACGTTCTGCAGGAGCCGGTCGCCCGCCTCGTGGCCCAGGGCGTCGTTGATGTTCTTGAAGCGGTCGAGATCGATGAACAGCAGGCCGACGCCGCGTCCCTCGCTCTTCGCCGAGGCGAGAGCGCGAATGGCCCGTTCGGCGAGCAGCAGCCGGTTGGGCAGGCCCGTCAAAGGGTCGTGCGTCGCGGTGAACCTGACCATCTCTTCCGCCTGCCGCCTCTCCTTGATTTCACGCCGCGCGAGCAGGATCAGAAGGCCGAGCAGGCCGAGGTTGAACAGCGTCGCGACGGCGGCGGTGATGACGCTGAGATCCGAGCTGCGCCGGGATTGCTCGCTGCGGCGCGCGAGCCGCGCATCCGCCGCGCCCAGAAGCTCGGCCGTGAGAAGCTGGACGCGGTGAATCGTCGCCGGGCCCGCCGTCGCGCGGATGTTTCGGATGGTCGCTGCGACCCCTTTCCGGCGGTGGATTTCGACGAGGGTGTCGAAGCGTGCGGCCTCCTCGCCGATCTGCGCGCCGAGCAGCTCGACCTGCTCGGCCTGATCCGGAATCGCTCCCGACAGGGCCCGCAGCGTTGCGACGGACCTCGCGGCGCGCTCCAGAAACGCACGGGCCCGTTCGAGACGTTCCGGCTCGCCGCTGATGATGTAGCCGCGCAGCTCGATCTGCGAATCGGCGACGCCACCCTGAACGTCCTTGAGGGCCTGGACGACCTTGAGCGTGTTTTCGGTGATCCGCGAGGCCTCGATCAGGTTGGCGATCGTTCGATACGTCACGAAGGCATTCGCGACGAGGATGCCGAACGCGACGAGCGAGCCGATGACGAACCTTCGCGAAAGAAAAAGCGAGCTCCCCCGCGTTTCGGTGTCGCCGCGTTCGGGCCCGGGCCCCCCGCGGCTCTCCTCGGGAATCCCGCCGGCGCGGGAAAGGGATTTCGGCTCGGAATGCATGGAGCGGTCGAGTATACTCAAGGCCCGCCGATCGCAGGGGCGCTTTACCCTCCCTTTGGCTGATGCTCTGCGCCGGCCGAAGAGGAAAAAATCATGAACCGCGGCGCATTTCGCGAACCGCTCGCCCTCGCCCTGCTGCTCGCATCGAATGCCACCGCGCTGCGCCGTTGTCGAAAGACTTGCGCCGCCGGGAGATCGAGCGCCGGCGGTTGACAACGGCGAGGCCGCGCGGACCCACCGGATGGAAGATCTCCGGCCTCTTATTCCCGAGTTGCTCTCGCGGCTGAAATCGCTCCCTGCGAGGACATTCCTGCGGCTCGGGTCCTGAGTTCCGCCTCGAGCGCCTCGATGCGCCGGTCGCGTTCGGCGAGCAGCTTCGCCACCTCCTCCGCCGCAAAGCGCTGCGGGATGTGCTGCGGGCAGTTCGCGTCCCACGCCGAAACGGTGAAGAGGATCGCCTGCTCGGGGCGCGCCTGGTAGTTCTCCGGCATCAGCTTCGCGGTCAACGAGGCGTCGTCCTCGACGACGCGCGCCGTTCCCCAGATCTTGACGCGGCGCCGCTCCGCGTAGTCGATGAGGAAGAGGTGCGCCTTCGGGTTCTCGGCGAGGTTCCCGGCGGTGATGTACTGGCGGTTCCCCGCGAAATCGGCGAAGGCGATGGTCCTGTCGTCCGGCACGCGCAGGAACCCCGCCGGCCCGCCGCGATGCTGAATGTACGGCTGGCCTTCCCGGTTCGCGGTCGCGAGGAAGACGCTGGTCTGCGCCGCGATGAAATCGGCGAGCTCTGGCGTGATGTGCGTCTTCCACGAGCCCCGCTCTTCCATTTGGCCGTAGGCGCGCCGCGAGCCCTTGCGCGCCTGGATCGCCTTGACTCCGGGAGTGAAGGCGACGTCGCTCGAGTACCGGTGCTCGCTTTCCATGGGTCCTCCTTTGCTGGACTGCACGCAGGCTACAGGCTTCCACCACATGCAACTAGACCGTATTTCGTGTATACACCCTTCCATATCATGGAAGTCCTCTCATGAACCGGCTCGAGTCCATGTCGGTCCTCCTCACCGTGGTCGAAGCGGGCAGCCTCTCCGCCGCGGGACGGAAGCTCGGCATGCCGCTCGCGACGGTGAGCCGCAAGCTCTCCGATCTCGAGACTCACCTCAAGGCGCGGCTCCTCAAGCGCTCGACCCGGCAGCTCTCGCTCACCGACGCGGGGCGCGATTACGTCGCCGCCTGCCGGCGCATCCTGGAAGACCTGAGCGAAGCCGAGCGCGCGGCATCGGGCGAGTACCGCGCGGCGAGGGGCGAGCTCGTCGTCACCGCGCCCATCGTGTTCGGCCGGCTGCACGTTCTGCCGGTCACCGCGGGGTTTCTCGAGGCCCACCCGGAGGTGGACGTGCGCCTCGTCCTCGGCGACCGCATCGTCAACCTGCTCGAGGACCATGTCGATCTCGCCGTTCGCATCGGCGAGCTGCCCGACAGCCGCCTCGCCGCGACGCGCGTCGGCGCGATCGGCCGCGTCGTCTGCGCGAGCCCGGCGTACCTAGCCGCGCGCGGGACGCCAGGATCGCCGGCCGATCTGAGCGCGCACCCGTGCATCAGCTTCGACACGCTCCTTTCCCCCGCGTCCTGGACCTTCAGGGCCGGCGGCGCCGATCTGCCGGTGACTATCCATTCCCGGCTCACCGTCAACACCGCCGAGGCCGCCGTCGACGCGGCGATCGCGGGGGTCGGCGTCACGCGCGTCCTCTCCTACCAGATCGAGGACGCGGTGCGCGCCGGGTCGCTCGAGGTCGTGCTCCGCGAATTCGAGCCGGCGCCCGTCCCGGTGAGCCTCGTCTTCCCGGGCGAGCGGCGCCTGCCGCAGAAGCTCCGCGCCTTCCTCGACTACGCGGCGCCCCGGCTGAGGGAGCGCATGCAAGGGCTGAAAGTGCCGGCCGCCTCTTGAAACGATGTCTCTCGATGATCAAAAACCGCCGAAAACGGTAAGCTGCCCTTTTCCCCTGTCACCCCGGAGCCCTCATGATCACAGGTGCGCAAGCGGTCGTCGATTGTCTCCGCCGGGAGAAGGTCGATCACGTGTTCGGCATCCCGGGCACGATGAACCTCCCTATCCTCGACGTGCTGCGCGAGACGCGCGAGATCCGTTTCGTCCTCACCCGCCACGAGCAGGGTGCGGCGTTCATGGCGTACGGCTTCGCGCGCGCGGTGCACCGGCCCGCGGTGGTGACCGCCACCGAAGGCCCGGGGGTGACGAACCTGCTCACGGGCATCGCCGCGGCCTACAAGGCCTGCGTCCCGGTCATCAGCATCAGCGGCGCGCAGGAGCTGTGGATGCGCGAGCGCGACGCGAGCCAGGACATCGACCAGGTGACGATGCACAAGCCGGTCACCAAGTGGGCGTACTCGATTCCCTCGGTGGCGAAGGTGCAGGAGTCGGTGCGGCGTGCCTTCCGCGTCGCGCTCGCCGAGCCGCTCGGTCCGGTCCACCTGGACGTGTCGAAAGAGATCCTCCTCGAGAAGACCGAGCCCGAGGCGATCCCGCCCGAGGCGTACCGGCCTTTTTCTCTCCCCGCCTGCCCTGCGAGCGAGCTCGACCGCGCGGCGGAGCTGATAGCGAACGCGGTGCAGCCGATCCTGCTCGCCGGCGGCGGCGTGCTTCGCGAGGATTGCCTTGCCGCGCTCGAGCGCCTCGCCGAGACCACCGGGATCCCCGTCGCCACGCTGCAATACCACCCGGACGCCTTCCCCACCGCACACCCGCTCGCCCTCGGACCGCTCGGCCGCAACGGCTATTCGAGCGCAAACCGCGCGATGCCCCGGGCCGACGCGATCGTCGCCGTGGGCGCGCACATCGACGTCTTCTCCACCACCTTCAAGTACGGGATCATCGGCAAGGATGCGAAGCTCGTCCACCACAGTCCGGTCGGGACCGATATCGGCGTGGTCTACCCGGTCTCGCAGGCGATCGCCGGATCGACGGCGAGCTTCATCGAGGGGCTCACCGAGCGTCTCGGCCGCGCGAAGCGCAAGTGGCAATGGGCGGACGTCGCGAAGCTGCGCCGGGACTGGGACGCCGAGCGCGAGAAAATGCTCGATCCGGGCCGCCGGCCCATCCTGCCGCCCGTCGTGGCGCACGCGATGCGCCGGGCGCTTCCCGCCGACGGGATCATGATCACCGACGCCGGCAACGCCGGCAAGCACATGCGCGTCTTCATGGACACCCACCGGCCGAACACCTTCATGTATACCGACGACTGGGGCTCGGTCGGCGCCGGGCTCCCCATCGCCATGGGCGTCAGGCTGGCGCGGCCGAAGCAACCGGTGATGGCGGCCGTCGGCGACATGGGGATGATGTGCAATCTGGGCGAACTGGAAACCGCCGTTCGCGAGCGCATTGCGGTCGTGTGCGTCGTGTTCAACGACCGCGGCCTGGGCAATGAGCGCGCGTTCCAGAAGGAGCTGTACGGCGGACGCCTGTTCGGCGTCGACTACGGCGACGTCGACTTCGCCGCACTCGCGCGCGTGCTCGGCGCGCACGGCGAACGCGTGACCGAGCCCTCGAGCGTCCTTCCCGCGGTCAGGCGCGCCCTCGACAGCGGCCTTCCGGCGGTCGTGGACGTCGTCATCGACACGGACTCCCACGCTGCGGTGGTCTACAAGGACGGCCGCTGACGAACAATGTCCGCCCGCGCACGGGCGCGGCCGGGCATCGCCTCGGGCGGCCAGGGCGGCGATCTTCCGCGTCGCGCCTTTCCACCTCGGGGAACGTTGCGATTTTCGCGCCGCCGCGGTAGATTTCCCGGCAATCCCTATCCCCGACCCACAGGAGACAGCCATGAAGACTCAGCTTCTGGGAGCGCTGCTCGCGCTCTCGATCGCCGCCCCGGCCGCAGCCGCAATCAAGGAGACGCCGGTCACCTACCAGGACGGCGAAACCACGATGAAGGGTTTCGTCGTGGTCGACACCGCCAAAAAGGGCAAGCGGCCCGGAATCATCGTGGTGCACGAATGGTGGGGCATCACCAAGCACATGCACAACGAGGCGCGCCGGCTCGCCCGGGCAGGCTATACGGCCTTCATCGCCGACATGTACGGCGACGCCAGGACCGCCGGCAACCCGAAGGACGCGGGAGCGCTTTCGGGCTCGGTGATGAAGAACCCGCAGGCGATGGAATCGCGCTTCAACGCCGCGCGCGCCGAGCTCGCCAGGCAGCCGAGCGTCGATCCCGCGCGCATCGGCGCGGTCGGCTATTGCTTCGGCGGCGCGGTGGTGCTCAACATGGCGCGTGCGGGCGCCGATCTCGCCGGCGTCGCCGGCTTCCACGCCTCGCTCGGCCTCAACACTCCGGCCCCCGCGCCCGGGGCGGTCAAGGCGAAGATCCTGGTCCTGAACGGCGCCGACGACCCGTTCATCAAGAAGGAGCAGTACGAGAAGTTCGAGAGCGACCTGAAGGCGGCGAAGGCCGACTACAAGGTGGTCACGTATCCGGGCGCGGTGCACGCCTTCACCAACCCGGAGGCGACCGCGCTCGGCAAGAAGTTCAACCTGCCGCTGCGCTACGACGCGAAAGCGAACAAGGCGGCGGAGGCCGAGGCGTCCAGGATGTTCGCCGAGGTCTTCAGGAAGTAGCGCCAGGCGGATCATGCGCGCCCGCCAAAAAAACGGGGCGGCCGCGGCCGCCCCGTTTCTGGAGTTCGTTCGCCTCGGCTAGCGGTACAGGTCCTGCGGAACGCCTGCCGCGGAGAAGATGAAGTCGCGCGAGTTCTCCAGCTCGCGGCGCAGCCTCCCCAGGTTGACGTCGAGCAGCTTGCCCTTCCACTTGCGCACCTTGCCCGCGACGATCACCGTCTCGACGTTGGTGCGGTCCATCAGCGATACGACCGCTCCCGGCACGTTGTTGAGCGGCGCGACGTTGATCGCCTCGGCGTCGAGGATGATGATGTCGGCTTCCTTGCCGGGGGTGAGCGAGCCGGTCTTGCCGTCGAGCCTCAGGTGCTTCGCGCCATTGAGGGTGGCGAAGCGCAGCACGTCGCGCGCCGTCAGCGGGGCCGGGATGTCGGCGGGCGGGGTCGGCCAATAAGGGAAAAACCCGGGCACCGTTGCCGCGGATTGCGGGAGCTCCCAGTTTCGGGGATCGGGCAGGTTCTGGTTCCCATTGGGGCTGTTGAGGATCATCTGGTTCACGACCATGCGCTGCATGTTCATGCACACGCGCATCTGGGTGAAGAAGTCCGCCGTCATCGTGACTTCCACGTCGGTGCTGAGCGAGGGCTCGATCCCCATGCTCTGCATCCTGACGATGGGCGGCATGCCGTGCCGCATGTTCATCTCGATGGGGAAGGCGATCGACACCTGCGCGCCGGCGTCCTTGACTCGCTGCCAGGCGGCGTCGGACATCCCGGTCATGTGGATGAACAGGTTGTCCGGTCCGATCCCGATGTGGCCGTTGCCGCCCGTTCCGGCGGCGAGCTTGTCGAAGATCGGCCGGATGCCGAACGGCGAGAGGACATGCGCCGCAATCTGGAGGTCGAGCTGCCGCCCGATCGTCCAGGACTGGTCGGTCGACGCATCCCCGAGGTAGACCTCGCCGCCCATGATCATATGGACAAGCTGGTCGCTCGATGAAAACCACTGCTGCTTGATGCGGGGCGCATCGGTTGGATACTTGTTGTCGGGATTGGTGCCGAGAATGTTGGCACCCGCGCTCTCGAAAAAGCCGAAGGCGGCACGGCGCCCGGTATCGAACAGAGCCTGGATCGCGGCATCGGAGTGCGCCGGCGAGTGATGGATCTGCGAGACGTCGTGCACCGTCGTGACGCCGTCGTCGAGCTGCGCCAGTCCGCCGAACAGCTCGCTGATGTACACGTCCTCCGGACGGTACACGGGGGCGAACGTGAGCAGGATGTATTCGAAATACGAGGGATCCGCGCTCGCCGAGCCCGATTGGTCGTTGATCAGGATGCCGTTGGCGAGGAAGCTCCTGAGCGCGGTCTCGAACTGGTGGTGGTGCGTATCGATGAAGCCCGGCATGACGATCTTGCCGCGCGCGTCGATCTCTCCCGCGCCGCCCGCGTTCAGGTTCGGCCCGACCGCGACGATCTTCTTGCCCTCGACCAGCACGTCGGCCTGGGCGAATTCGCCCTTGTTGGGCATGCTGGGGTCCATCGTCATCACCGCACCGCCGCGGATGACGTAGCGCCGCCCCCGCCG
>JBATEB010000386.1:0-6990 GCA_049663805.1 Burkholderiales bacterium
GTGGTCTCCAAGGCGGCGCTGATGCTCGGCCGGCCGGTGAAGATCTGTCTCACGCGCGAGGAAGTGTTCTACCAGCACCGCGGCCGGCATCCGGTGCTGATGAAGTTCCGCACTGGCGTGAACAAGGACGGCAGGCTGACCGGCATGCACCTGCAGACCCTGCTCGACGGCGGCGGCTACGGGTCGCACGGCGCCGCGAGCACGTTCTACACCGGCGTGCTGACCCCCGTGACCTACGAGCTGCCGCGCTTCAAGTTCGATGCCTGCCGGGTGTTCACGAACAAGCCCCCGTGCGGCCCCAAGCGCGGCCACGGCACGCCGCAGCCGCGCTTCGGCCAGGAAGTGCAGCTGGACAAGATCGCGGAAAAGCTCGGGCTCGATCCGGCCCAGATGCGGCTCAACATGGTGACCCGGGCCGACTCGCTCACCGCCAACTGGCTGAAGATAGGCTCGAGCGGCCTCGCCGAGTGCATCCGCACCGTGGTCGAGCGCTCGGGCTGGAAAGACAGGCACCGCAAGCTCCCCGAGGGGCGCGGCGTCGGCCTCGCCTGCTCGGCCTACATGTGCGGCGCGGGGGTCTCCATCTACTGGAACAAGATGCCGCACTCGGGCGTGCAGCTGCTGCTCGATCGCAGCGGGCAGGTGACCGTGCTGTGCGGCGCGACCGAGATCGGACAGGGTTCGGACGACGTGCTGGCCGCGATCGTCGCCGAGGTGCTCGGCATCAGCACCTCCGAGGTGCGCTGCCTGACCGGCGACACCGGTTTGACGCCGATCGACCTTGGATCGTATTCCAGCCGCGTCACGGTGATGATGGGCAACGCCGCGATGCAGGCGGCGAATCGCGTGCGCGATCTGATCGTCGCGGCGGCGGCCGAGCAGCTCAATACCTCGCCCGAGCGCGTGATCCTGTCGCAGGGTCGGGTTTTCGCCGCGGAGGATTCGGGGAAGAGCATGAGCTTCGTCGAGGCGGTGGCGCTGGCCGAGACGAAATTCGGCACCCTGGGCGCGGTCGGCTCGTATTCGCCGCCCAAGGCTCCCGGCAAGTACAAGGGCGCGGGCGTCGGGCCCTCGCCCGCCTACAGCTTTACCGCCTGCGTGGTCGAAACCGAGGTCGATGCCAAGACCGGGTGGATCACGGTTCCCAAGATCTGGGTCGCGCACGACATCGGGCGTGCCATCAATCCGGTGCACGTTCGCGGACAGGTGATCGGCGGCGTCTACATGGGCCTGGGGGAGGCTCTGATGGAGGAGCAGGTGTTCCGGCGCCTGCCGGAGAAACTCTCGGGCGCGCTGGTGCACAGGATTCCCTCGATGCTCGAGTACAAGAGCCTCACGGCGCTCGACATGCCCGAGGTGGACGTGGCACTCATCGAATATCCGGACCCGAACTGCCCGTTCGGCGCCAAGGAGGCCGGGCAGGGGCCGCTCTTGCCGGTGATGCCGGCGGTGGCGAATGCGATCTACGACGCGGTCGGCGTGCGCATCGACGAAGTGCCGATCACGCCGGACAAGGTGCTCGCCGCGCTGGAGAAAAAAGCGAAGGGCGAGACCCCGCGCGTCGGGCCGGAGCATTTTCCCTCGGTGCCTTATCCCGCGCCGATCTTCGTGCTGCCGCCGTGGGAAGAGGGCGACGGCGACGAGCTGAAGGGGCCCGACGGCAAGCCGGCGCGCAAAGCGCGGCAGGTGGCCACGGTATGATGCGCCTGCCGTGGTTCAACTACCGTTCGCCGCGCTCGCTCGCGGAGGCCGCGCGCATTCTCGCGGGCGAAGGCCCGAACGCGATGCTGCTCGCCGGCGGCACCGACCTGCTGCCCAACATGAAGCGCCGCCAGCAGACGCCGGCGACGCTGATCGCGCTGCGCGCTGTGCCGGAGTTGAAGCGGATTTCGAACGGCAGCGTAATGACCCTCGGCGCGGGGGTCACGCTCACCGAGGCGGCGAATGCCGGGGCGGTGCGCGAGCACTACGCGGCGTTGATGCAGGCGGCGTCGCTCGTCGCGACGCCGCACCTGAGAAACATGGCCACCCTCGGCGGCAACCTGTGCCTGGATACGCGCTGCAGCTACTACGACCAGAGCCACGAGTGGCGCAAGGCGATCGACTTCTGCCTGAAGAAGGACGGCGAGATCTGCTGGGTGGCGACCGCGAGCAAGCGCTGCGTGGCGGTCTCCTCGACCGATACCGCGCCCGCGCTGATCGCGCTCGGTGCCAGGGTGAAGCTGGTGTCCGCGGCGGGCGAGCGCGAGGTGGCCCTCGAAGACCTGTACAAGAACGACGGCATCGAGTACCTGACGCGAAGGCCCGACGAAATCCTCACCGAGGTGAGGCTGCCCGACTCAAGCGGCTGGCGCAGCACCTACTGGAAGCTGCGCCGGCGGGGATCGTTCGATTTTCCGATCCTCGGGGTGGCGGCGGCGGCGAAGTTCGCCGCGGACGGCACCATCGAGGCGGCGCGCATCGCCCTGGGCGCGGTGGCCTCGAGACCCTTCCTCGTGCCCAAGGCGGGCGAAGCCCTGGTCGGGAAGAAGCTCACCGACGAGCTCATCGCCGAAGTCGCCGCGACCGTGGGCTCGCGCGCCAAACCGATGGACAACGCCGACATGGACATCTACTGGCGCAAGCAGGTGACGCCGGATTTCGTCGGCTATGCGCTGCGCGAGCTGCGCGGCGATGACATGCGCGCGATGCGCGTGAGGATAGCCAGGCAGGCGGTGGGGTAAGGCGGGCGGCTCCGGCAGCTGGCGACACGACTCACCCTTCCGCGGATTTCCCTAGTCGCAGCGGATTTCCGCGTCCTTGCGCCGGTACCACCACCAGGTGCCGAGAACGCAGCTCAGGTAAAAGGCGATGAACACGTACCAGGCCGCGCGCGGGCTGCCGCTCGTCGCGAGCGACACCCCCACGGCCACCGGAATGAAAAACAGCCCGAGAGCCGCGATGGCCGCCGTGAAGCCGAGAGCCACCGATGCTTCGATCTCGCCCTCGCGCCTGGCGCTCGCCATGGCCTGCTCGCCCTGGCCCTTCGCCCGGAGTTCGTGGAGGGTCAGGAACACGCTCGGCACCATGCGGAAAACCGAGCCGTTGCCGATGCCGGTGGCGAGGAAGAGCAGCAGGAAAGCCCAGAAGAACCAGCCGGCGCTTCCCGGCCCCGCCCCGAAGGGCAGGAAGCCGAACACCGCCAGCGACGCCGCGAACATGACCACGAAGTTCCAGAACGTGACCCGGGCGCCGCCGACGCGATCGGCCAGCCAGCCCCCCAGCGGCCGGATCAGGGCGCCGAGCAAGGGGCCGAAGAAGGCGTACTTCAGCAGGCCCGAGCCCGGGAACTGCGTTGCCAGCAGCGTCGGGAAGGCCGCTGCGAAGCCGATGAACGAACCGAAGGTTCCGCCATAGAGCCAGCCGAGCCGCCAGGCGTGCTTGCGCCGGAAAATCACGGCTTGCTCGCGGAACGTGGCCTGGACGCCGCGGATGTTGTCCATGCCGAACCACGCGGCAAGGGTCGCCAGCAGGATGAACGGCACCCAGATGTAGCCGGCGTTCTGCAGCCACACCTGGCGGATCGCGGGATCGTCGTAGGTCTGCGGACCGCCGCCCATGAGCGCCAGCGCGCCGCCGTAGATGCTGACCGGCACCACGGCCTGCATGACGCCGACGCCCAGGTTGCCGGCGCCCGCGTTCCAGCCGAGCGCGGTGCCCTGCATGCGCTTCGGGAAGAAAAAGCTGATGTTGGCCATGCTCGCGGAAAAGTTGCCGCCGCCGAGACCGCACAGCAGCGCGATCGCCACGAACACCGCGTAGTTCGTGCCCGGGTTCTGCACCGCCAGCGCCATCCACAGCGCGGGCAGGAGCAGCGTGGCGGTGCTGAATACGGCGAAGTTTCGCCCCCCGAAAACGGGCACCACGAAGGAGTACGCCAGCCGCAGCGCGGCACCGGAGACTCCCGGCAGGGCAGCCAGCCAGAACAACTCGCCGGTCGTGAACTTGAAGCCGATCCTGGGCAGCTCGACGACGACCACGCTCCACACCATCCACACGGCGAATGCGAGGAACAGGGCGGGCATGGAGAAGATCAGGTTGCGCAGCGCGATGCGCCTCCCGGTCGCCCGCCAGAAGCCCTCGTCATCGGGACGCCAGCCGACCAGCCAGCCTCCGACAGCGGCCTTGGCATCGAGCAGGTGCTCCTCGACCAGCTGATCGCGGAGCCGGGTATCTTGCTCGAGAATCGCCTGGCGCTCGTTTCGCGCCGCGGCCCAGGTCCAGATCATGACGCCCGCGAGGACCGCGTACATCAGCATGAAGGTGCTGCTGCGCACGTTGGTCGCGTCGGCGGCGATGCCGAACATGATCGGCATGGTGAAGCCGCCCAGGCCGCCGATGACCCCCACCAGGCCGCCGACCGAGCCCATGTTGTTCGGGTAGTAATCGGCGAGGCTGCGGTAGACGCTCGCCTTGCCGATGCCCTGCGCCAGCCCGACGACGAACACCAGGACCGTGAACAGGACCACCCCCACGGCGATTTCGATGCTGACGTTGCCTTTGATGCCGTGAACGATCAGCGTCGTCGGCGGATACGAAAGAAAGAACAGGCACACGATGCACACCCAGAAGACCCACCAGTTCACCGTGTCCCCGCCCCAGCGATCGGAGACCCATCCGCCCAGCGCACGTATGATTCCGGAGGGCAGCGTGAACAGCATGCTGATGAAAGCCGCCGTCTTCAGGTCCATCCCGTATTGCTGCATGTAGTACTTCGGCAGCCACAAGGCGAGCGCGACGAAGCCGCCGAAGACGAAGTAGTAGGCGAGGCCCAAGCGCCAGACGCGCGCTTCGGTCAATGGAGCCAATTGCTGCCCGACGGTGGGGTATTCTTTCTTCAGCCTGCGTTCCTCATGCTTCGGATCGGGGAAGGTGAAGAACCAGAACACGACGGCCATCACCAGCATGGCGATCGAGTAGACCTGAGGAACGGCGCGCCAGCCGAACGCCACCACGATGAGGGGCGCGGCGAGGTTGGTGACCGCGGCACCGGCGTTGCCGGCGCCGAAGATGCCCATCGCGGTCCCCTGCTTCTCCTTGGGAAACCACGCCGAGGTGTAGGCGATGCCGATGGCGAACGATCCGCCGGCCAGCCCGACGAACAAGCCGATGGCGAGGTACTGCCAGTACTGGGTCGCGAAGGCCAGGCCATAGGTCGGAATGGCGACCAGCAGCATCTGGATGAAGTAGACGATGCGCCCGCCGTAGCGATCGGTGAGCACGCCCAACGGCAATCGAATCAGCGAGCCCGTCAGGATCGGCGTGGCCACCAGCAGGCCGAACTCGGTCTCGTTCAGCCCGAGTTCGGCCTTGATCCTGATGCCGATGATGGAGAACATGGTCCAGATGGCGAAGTTGACCGTGAAGGCCAACGTGTTCATCGTGAGGACCGATACGCGCTTCCCCTTATCTGTCATGTTCATGAGCAAGCTTCCGCGCTAGTCGGGCGCAGCGAAGTTCTTTCAATGGCAAGTCAGGCGCGCCGCCGCAGCTCCGGCCGGAATGGCCGAGGATACACGCCTACCATTTGTAGACGTCGTCGTGCCCCCCTCCGGTATCGCAGGTCACAGTCCATTCGTCCCCGACCTTTTGAAGCTCCACCAGCACGCTCGCGCCTTTGAGCTGGAACTCCTGCAGTTTGGTCTCGACGGCCTCGCGGCTCGGCCCGCTGATCACGTAAGAAAGGCCGAACTGCTCTACCTTGATTTCACGCAGACCGAACTTGAGATTTTCGCAGCGCCCGATCCACTTCTTCCCGACCTGGGTTAGCTCGGACGCAGCCTCCGCGCCGGCCTTCGACAACTCGAAAAGAGCCGCCTGCACCGATGCCTTGTCTTCGCCGGAAACGACCAGATACGCTCCGGCATCGGAAATGCTAACGGGGTGCCGGCCGGCGCGTTGTGCGATCGCAGCGATATCGACGGGGGCCGAACCTCCAGACGAATCCGCAGCGGCCGGCTGCGTGCAGCTCGCCAGCCACCGGCTTCCGAGCTGAGAGGCAGCCGAAAGGGTTTTCGAACCTTGGGACAGGAGGTCCTGAAGCGCCCTATCGACGGCAGCCTTGGTCGGGCCCGTGATGAGCAACGCCTCGCCCGTGTCGGTGATCTTCACCGTTTCCAACTCTGCCCCCTTAGCGGCCAGCGTCAGGTTCGGTCCGTATTGTAGCTCCGCCGCATATGCGCGGATAGAATACCCCGTACGCCAGAGGAGAGGCCTAGCGTTATGACTCCCGAACAATTCCGCGACCTGATCGCGCCGATCACCGGAGGCATCCACGGGAAGCCCCTGGACGGCAGGCTCGAAGCCGAATTGAACGCCGCCTATCCCGCAGGTGGGGCGGCGTTCTACGATATCGTCGAAGCCTGCAGGCAGGCGATCGCCGCCGGCTGGATGTGCAATCGCGAAGCGGGCGGGATCAAGTTTGGCCGGGTGATCAAGCCGGGTGACGAAACGCAGGGTTTCAGCGTCGACGTGGTCGAGATGAAGGACCTCAAGGGTCCGCACCATCGCCACCCCAACGGCGAGATCGACCTGATCATGCCGCTCGACGCTCAGGCGAAGTTCGACGGCCGCGGCGCGGGGTGGCTGGTGTACGGTCCCGGGAGCGCGCATCACCCCACGGTCACTGGCGGGCGCGCGCTGGTACTCTATCTATTGCCGCAGGGCGCGATCGAATTCACGAAATAGACGTGCTCGCCGGCGTCAGCCGGCCGGCGCCCCGATCAGTTTCTGGATCACCGGCCGCGAGCCTTCGAGCGCCACGCGCTGCAGGTAGAAGGCGAGCCCGCGAACGCCCCCCAGTTCCTCGCCGCCGCCGGCGCGTCCCGGGCCGCCATGCACCAGCTGCGGCAGCACCGTTCCCGGTCCCGGCGACATTTCGATCTTGGGGTGACCGAGGAATATCCTCCCGTGGTAAGGCGCGATGCCGGCGACGATTTCTTCGAGGAAGGC
>JBATEB010000387.1:0-17609 GCA_049663805.1 Burkholderiales bacterium
GGTGGAATTGCGTGGAATGACCTTTTCCGCGAGACCGCCCACGGTTTCCACGCCGAGCGAGAGCGGGATGACGTCGAGCAGCAGCCAGTCGTCATCGGAGGTCTTGTTGCCGGCGAGGACATTCGCCTGGATCGCCGCGCCGAGCGCGACGACCTTGTCCGGATCGAGGTTGGTGAGCGGCGTCTGGCCGAACAATTCGGCGACCGCCTGCTGCACGTGCGGCATGCGCGTCGCGCCGCCGACCAGCACCACGCCCTTCACGTCGCTCCATTCCAGGCGCGCGTCGCGCAGCGCCTTGCGCGTCGGACCCAGCGTCTTCGTCACGAGGTGACGCGTCATTTCCTGGAATTCCCCCTGCGTGACGGCGGCGTCCACCGTCTCGCCGCTCACCAGCGCTGCGGAGATGCGCGCTTCCGGATAAGTCGTGAGGAGTTCCTTGGCGACGCGCGACTTCGTGAGCAGCAGCCGCGTGTCTTCGGCGGAAAGCGGCGCGAGTCTCGCGCGCTCCACGACCCAGCAGAAGAGGCGATGGTCGAAATCGTCGCCGCCGAGCGCGGCGTCGCCGTTGGTCGACATCACCTCGAACACGCCTTGCGACAGCTTCAGGATCGAGATGTCGAAGGTGCCGCCGCCCAGGTCGTACACCGCGTAGATGCCCTCGGCGGCGTTGTCGAGTCCGTAGGCGATCGCCGCGGCGGTCGGCTCGTTCAGAAGCCGCAGCACGTTCAGCCCCGCGAGCTTTCCCGCGTCCTTGGTGGCCTGGCGCTGCGCGTCGTCGAAATACGCGGGGACCGTGACGACGGCGCCGACGAGCTCGCCGCCTGAATTCCCGAGCAGGCTCTCCTCGGCCCGCACGCGCAGCGCCTTCAGGATTTCCGCCGAGACTTCCACCGGGCTCTTCACGCCCGCGACGGTACGGATCTGCACCATGCCGGGCGAATCCAGGAAGTCGTAGGGACTGTTCTCGACGTGCATGACGTCCTTCAGGCCCCGTCCCATGAAGCGCTTCACCGACACGATGGTGTTTCTCGGGTCGCGCGCCTGCTCCGCTTCCGCCTCCCGGCCGACGACGGTTCTTCCGTCCCGCAGATAGCGCACGATCGAGGGCAGCAGCGCGTGCCCGTCGTGATCGTTGAGCACCACGGCGATGCCGTTGCGCACCGCAGCCACCAGCGAATTGGTGGTGCCGAGATCGATGCCGACCGCGGGGCGATGCCGGTGCGGTTCGGGCGACTGGCCGGGCTCGGAAATCTGCAGCAGCGCCATGTCAGGCCTCGAGCCTCACGTCTCGAGTTCCGCCAGCTTGTCGTCGATCTCTTCGTCGAGCTTCTGGTAGAACATCAGCATGCGGGCGGTCTGCGAGGCGGCCCGGTCGTCGCGGCGTTCGAGCTGGCGCTGCAGATCTTCATACATTTTCCCGCTCTCGCCGCGCAAGCCGGCCTGCAGCCGATGCATCTCTTCCGGATTTTCGGAACCGGCTTCTATGCGTTCGCGCCAGCTCATCTGTTCCGTGAGGAACTCGACGGGCATTGCGGTGTTCGTCTCGAACTTCGGATCCACGCCGCGCAATTGCAGGATATAAACGGCCCGTTTGAGCGGCGACTTCAGCGTTTGATAGGCCTCGTTCACGCGCGTCGCCAGCTGCAGGGACGTGCGCCGCTCGGCGTCCGGCGCGCCGGCATAGCGGTCCGGATGCACCTCGCGCTGCAGCTCGTGATAGCGCGCTTCGAGCGCCGCGGCGTCGACGGCAAAGCGCGCCGGCAGGCGGAACAGCTCGAAGTGGTTTTGATTGAGGTCGACGGTCATTGAGGTTCGTAAAAAAGGGGCCATCACGCCCCCTGACCTGCCTGTCATTCCCGCGAAAGCGGGAATCCAGCGTCGTTTAAGTCACCGGGCTCCCGCTTGCGCGGCAGCGACGTCATACATTGAAGCTCTCCCCGCAGCCGCACTCATCCTTCACGTTGGGGTTGTTGAACTTCAGGCCTTCGTTCAGCCCTTCGCGGGTAAAATCCAGTTCGGTTCCGTCAAGGAACTGCAGGCTCTTCGGATCGACGATGACCTTGACGCCGTGACTCTCGAAGGTCTGATCTTCCGGATTCACCGCGTCGGCGTATTCGATCCGGTAGGCAAGGCCGGAACAGCCCGAGGTGCGCACGCCCAGGCGCAGGCCGACGCCCTTCCCGCGTTTCGCCAGGAAGGAACTGACGTGGCTTGCCGCGCGTTCTGTAAGAGTAATCGCCATATATTTTCAGCTTGTGCCGATTCGGAGAATCAACAAGAGGGCGTACCCCCTTGTCCGTATTGCCCTCAGGCCGCCTTGGCTTCCTTTTCTGCGGGCAGTTCGAGCCCGTGTTTCCTGCGATAGTCGACGATCGCCGCCTTGATCGCGTCCTCGGCGAGGATCGAACAGTGTATCTTGACGGGCGGCAGCGCCAGTTCCTCGGCGATCTGCGTATTCCTGATCGTCTCCGCCTGGTCGAGGGTCTTGCCCTTCACCCACTCGGTGACGAGCGACGAGGAGGCGATCGCCGAACCGCAGCCGTAGGTCTTGAAGCGGGCGTCCTCGATGATCCCCTGCTCGTTGACCCGGATCTGCAGCTTCATCACGTCGCCGCACGCGGGCGCGCCGACCATGCCGGTGCCGATGTGCTCGTCGCCCTTGTCGAAGGAACCGACGTTGCGCGGGTTTTCGTAATGATCGATGACTTTGTCGCTGTATGCCATGGTGTTGCTCCTAGGTTTCGCCTTTGCTCAGTGCGCCGCCCACTGGACGGAATTCAGATCCACGCCCTCCTTGTACATCTCCCAGAGCGGCGACAGCTCGCGCAGCTTGCCGATCTTGGCGCGCAGGAGCCTGACGGCGTAGTCGATCTCCTCCTCGGTGGTGAAGCGGCCGATGGTAAAACGGATGGAGCTGTGCGCGAGCTCGTCCGAGCGCCCCAGCGCCCGCAGGACATACGAGGGCTCGAGGCTCGCCGAGGTGCAGGCCGAGCCCGAGGACACCGCCACGTCCTTGATCGCCATGATCAGGGACTCGCCCTCGACGAAGTTGAAGCTGACGTTGAGGTTGCCCGGGATGCGCCGCTCCATGTCGCCGTTGACGTAGACCTCTTCCATGTCCTTGAAGCCATCCAGGAGCCTGTTCCGCAAGGCACGGATGCGCTCGCTCTCCGCCGCCATCTCGAGCCTGGCGATGCGGAACGCCTCTCCCATGCCGGCGATCTGGTGCGTGGCGAGCGTTCCCGAGCGCAGGCCGCGCTCGTGGCCGCCGCCGTGGATCTGCGCTTCGATGCGCACCCGCGGTTTGCGGCGCACGTACAGCGCGCCGATGCCCTTCGGGCCGTAGACCTTGTGCGCGGTCACCGTCAGAAGATCGACTTTCAGCTTCTGCAGATCGATCGGAATCTTTCCCGCGGCCTGCACGGCATCGCAGTGGAAGATGATGCCCTTCGCGCGGCAGATTTCGCCGATCTCGGCGATCGGCTGGATCACGCCGATCTCGTTGTTGACCATCATCACCGAGACGAGGACGGTGTCGGGACGCAGGGCCGCCTTGAATTTTTCCAGGTCGAGCAGGCCGTCTTGCTCCGGATCCAGGTAGGTGGCTTCGAACCCCTGGCGCTCGAGCTCGCGCACCGTGTCGAGCACCGCCTTGTGCTCGGTCTTCACCGTGACGATGTGCCTGCCCTTGCCTTTGTAGAAATTCGCCGCTCCCTTGATCGCGAGGTTGTTGCCTTCGGTGGCCCCGGAGGTCCAGATGATCTCTTTCGGGTCGGCGTTCAGCAGCGCCGCGACGTGCCCGCGCGCTTCTTCCACCGCCTTTTCCGCTTCCCAGCCGAACGCGTGGGATCGGCTCGCCGGGTTGCCGAAGTGCTCGGTCAGAAAGGGGATCATCTTCTGCGCCACGCGCGGGTCCACCGGCGTGGTCGCCGAGTAATCGAGGTAAATCGGAAACTTCATTGCACTCTCCACCGTGTTCCGCCTCAGACGATCGCGACTTCCTTGCCGCGCCTGTCCTGGAGCACCCTCACCGCCTCCTTGCGCCCGGCCTGCTGCGCAACCAGGTCGGCGAGCTTCACCGAATCCAGATACTCGTACATCTTGTCGTTCAGTTTCGCCCACAGGTCGTGGGTCATGCAACGCTGCTCGTCGCGGCAGTTTTCCTTCCCGCCGCACTGGGTCGCATCGATCGGCTCGTCCACCGCCGTGATGATGTCCGCGACCGACACCTTGGCGAGATCCCGCGCGAGCGTATAACCCCCGCCGGGTCCGCGAACGCTCTCGACCAGCGTGTGACGGCGCAGCTTGCCGAAGAGCTGCTCCAGATACGACAGCGAAATGCTCTGGCGCCGGCTGATTCCGGAAAGCGTCACCGGGCCTCTGCCTCCATGCATGGCCAGATCCAGCATGGCCGTTACTGCAAAGCGTCCCTTGGTCGTGAGTCTCATAGTTTGCTTCCCAGGCGATCCGAATACCCGATAAAAGTGCTCAAGTATAGCAAATCCCGACAAAATCAATCGACTATTATTTCCCGGCGACCTTGCGATCACCCCAAAGGGTGGCCGACAGGGCGCCCTCCTGCTCCGCTTTGAGGGACTCAATCTCCCTTAATATCAATTCGATACGCTTGTCGATCTCCATGCTGTGATCGAGCAATCCCTGCAGCGCCTTGGCGAAGGGATCGTCCTCGGCCTTGGCGGTAACGGCATAAGCGGAAAAACCCAGCTTGGCCGCCTTTTCCTCTCGGGTCTTGTCCTGTTCATCGAGGATGATCCGGGCCGGAATCCCGACCGCGGTTGCGCCCGGCGGAACGTCCTTCACCACGACCGCATTCGAGCCGACTCTTGCCGCGTCGCCCACGACAATCGGTCCAAGCAGCTTGGCTCCCGCGCCGATGACCACCCCGCGCCCCAGCGTCGGGTGGCGCTTGCCTTTGTTCCACGTGGTCCCGCCCAGCGTCACCCCGTGATACAGCGTGCAGTCATCGCCGAGTTCGGCGGTCTCCCCGATCACCACGCCCATGCCGTGGTCGATGAATACCCGCCGCCCGACCTTCGCGCCGGGATGGATTTCGATGCCGGTGAGAAAGCGCGAGACGTGCGAGACGAACCGCCCGAGCCAGCGCATTTTCATGCGCCAGAACGCATGCGCCAGTCGATGGATCAGGAGCGCGTGAAAGCCCGGATAGCAGGTGACGACCTCCCAGGTCGAGCGCGCCGCAGGATCGCGCTCGAATACGCAGGCGATATCTTCTTTGACTCGGGCAAGCATCGGTTTTTGGGAGATCGACCCGGGAATTATGAGAAACCTGAATGAATTGGTCAACTATTTCTTCGGGGGTTTCTCCTGGTCCCAGGCGGCGAGCATGCCGCGGAGGATGTTGACCTCTTCCTTTTCCAGCCGCGCACGCGCGAACAGCCGTCGCATGCGTTCCATCAGGCGGTGCGGAGATTTGGGGTGCAGAAAACCGCTGCGATGGAGGCTGCGCTCCAGATGCGCGTAGAAGCCCTCGATGTCCTCATGACGGGCATATTCCGCCCGCTTGCTTTCCGGGGTCCCATCGAGCACGGCCATGCGCGCCTCGTAGGTCATCACCTGCACCGCCTGCGCGAGATTGAGCGATGTGTTATCCGGATTCGCCGGAATGTGCGCAAGCCGCGTGCATTTCATCACCTCCTCGTTGGCGAGCCCCACCGTCTCGGTGCCGAATACCAGCGCGGCTTCGCCGTGCTCCGCGGCAAGCGTGATTTCCCGCGCCGCCGCGCGGGCATCGAAGGGCGCATGCGACAGGTCGCGGCGGCGAGCGCTCATGGCAACGGAAAACGTCGTGCCTTCGAGCGCCTCGTCCAGACTTGTGCATACGCGCGCCGACTCGAGCACGTCGTGCGCCCCTGAGGCCATCGCCCGCGATTCGGGATGAGGGAAGTTCTTCGGGTTCACCAGAACCAGCCGGGAAATCCCCATCGTTTTCATCGCGCGTGCCGCGGCACCGATATTACCCGGGTGCGCAGGATTCGACAGAACGACGCGAATTCGAGACAGCGGATCGCCGGCTTTCATACTAGAATCCAGCGTTCAGCGGCATCGCTCTTTCTCATTTCCGGACGATCAAAGATGCACCCGATGCTTGGAATCGCGGTCCGGGCCGCTCGGCGCGCCGGCGCCATCATCAGCCGCGCCGCTCGCGACGTGGAGCTGATGACGGTCACGCGCAAGCGGCACAACGATTTCGTCACCGAAGTGGACAGGGCCGCGGAGCAGGCGATCATCGAGGTCCTGCATCGGGCTTTTCCGGATCACGCGATTCTAGCAGAGGAATCCGGCGCGCAGCCCGGACGTGAGGGCGAGTCGGAATACACCTGGATCATCGATCCGCTCGACGGCACCACCAATTTCATCCACGGTTTTCCCCAGTACGCGGTCTCGATCGGCCTGCGGCACAAGGGCGTGCTGACGCAAGGCGTGATCTACGATCCGACCAAGAACGAACTGTTCACGGCGACCCGCGGACGCGGCGCCTACCTCGACGAGCGGCGCATCCGCGTCTCCAGGCGCGCGCAGCTCGCCGAAGCGCTGATCGGAACCGGGTTCCCGTTTCGCGATTTCGACGGCCTCGACGAGTACCTCTCCATGTTCCGCGCGCTCACGGCGCGCACCGCGGGGCTGCGCCGCGCCGGCGCGGCCTCGCTCGACATCGCCTACGTCGCCGCGGGACGGCTCGACGGCTTCTGGGAAACGGGGCTTTCCGCGTGGGATATGGCCGCAGGCGCCCTCATGGTTCAGGAGGCGGGCGGCCTCGTCGGGGACTTCGGCGGAGAACCGAACTATCTCGACTCGGGGCGAATCGTCTGCGGAAACCCGAAGATTTTTGCCCAACTGCTGCAGGTCATCGGACCCCTGGCCGCCCGGTAGCACCGCACGCCATGCTCCGCCTGCTCCGAATCCTGGCCGCGGCATCGTTCCTGTGGAATTGCGTCGCCGCGGCCGCCGAGCTGCGCGTCGGCCTTGCGGCCGACGTCACCTCGATGGACCCGCACTTTCTCAATCTTCAGCCCAACGCCAACATCGCCTGGCACGTATTCGACGCGCTCACCCACGTCGATGAGGATGCGCGCCTGATCCCCGGCCTGGCGGTTTCCTGGCGCGCGATCGACCCGCTCACCTGGGAGTTCCGGCTGCGCCGCGGGGTGAAGTTTCACGACGGCTCCGAGCTGACCGCCGACGACGTGGTGTTCTCGATCGAGCGCACGCTGACAGTCCCCAACGGCCAGTTCCGCGCTTTCACCCGTCGCATCGTCGCAAAGGAAATCGTCGACGCCCATACCCTGAGGCTCAGGACCGCCACGCCCTACGCGATGGTGCCCTACGACCTCGATTCCGTATTCATCGTCTCGAAGAAGGCCGCGCAAGGCGCCGGCCCCGCGGATTTCGACTCGGGGCGCGCCATGGTCGGCACCGGACCGTTCCGGTTCGCGCGCTTTGCCCGCGGCGACCGGGTCGAGCTCGCGCGAAACGATTCCTACTGGGGCGGAAAAGCCGCCTGGGAAAAAGTGACCTTCAGGATCGTCCCGACCGATCCTTCGCGCCTGGCGGGACTGTTGTCAGGCGAGCTGGACGCGATCGAGCAGGTTCCCACCGCGGACCTGCCGCGCCTGCGCCGCAATGCCGGGCTGCACATCGCGCGAAAGGTCTCCTGGCGCACGATCTTTTTCCACCTCGACCAGTCCCGCGATCATCCGCCCGGGCTTGCCGACCGCTCGGGCAAGCCGCTCCCGCGCAACCCGTTTCGCGACCGCCGCGTGCGCGAGGCGCTCTCCAGGGCGATCGACCGGCAGGCGATCGCCGGGCGGCTCATGGATGGCGCCGCGCTGCCCGCATCGAACCTCGTTTCGCCGCCGGTGTTCGGCTACGCCCCGGACCTCGAGCCCACCGCCTACGACCCCGAAGGCGCGAAGCGGCTGCTCGCGGCCGCGGGATATCCCCTCGGGTTCGCCATGACGCTCGCGGCGCCCAACAACCGCTACGTCAACGACGAGCAGATCGCGCAGGCCGTGGCCCAGATGCTGGCCCGTATCGGTCTCCCGGTGCGTGTCGAGGCCCTGCCGATGAACACCTACCTGACCAAAGGACGCCAGGGGGACTTCGCCTTCGCCCTGCTCGGCTGGGGTTCGTTCTCGGGCGACCTCGCGCTGCGCGCGCTGCTGGCTACCGCCGACCCGGGCAAGGGCTTCGGCGCCTTCAACTGGTCCGGCTACTCCAATCCCCGCGTCGACGAGCTGCTCGAGCGCGCGTTCGCAAGCGTCGAGGAGAAACGCCGCGAAGCCCTCGCGCAGGAGGCGATGCGGCTCGCGATGCGGGACTACGCGGTGATTCCGCTGCATCACCAGCTGACCACCTGGGCGATGAAAAAGGCGATCACCTACGCGCCGCGCACCGACGAGTACACCTTCGCGCACCACTTCCGGCCGCGCTAGGGGTGGCGCATGCCGGCCTTCGTCGCTCGCCGCTTCCTCCAGAGTCTCGCGGTGCTGGTCGCGATGTCGCTGCTCGTGTTTGCCGGCGTGTACGCCGTCGGCAATCCGATCGACATTCTCATCAACCCCCAGGCCGACCAGGCCGAAATCGCGCGCGCCGTCGCGGCGCTGGGCCTGGAGCGGCCGCTGATCGAGCAGTATTTCCTGTTTCTCGGGAACGCCGTGCGGGGCGATCTGGGAAGATCGTTCGCCTTCAACGTTCCCGCGCTCGGGCTCATTCTCGAGCGCATGCCGGCGACGCTGGAGCTCGCCTCCGCGGCGATGCTGATCTCGGTGCTGGCGGGAATTCCGCTGGGGCTCTTTGCCGGAGTCAGGCCCGAGTCCGCCGCCGGCAAGTCCATCATGGCGGGCTCGATCCTGGGCTTCTCGCTGCCGAGCTTCTGGGTGGGCCTGCTGCTGATCATGGTCTTCTCGGTGCATCTCGGCTGGCTTCCTTCCGCCGGACGCGGCCCCACTACCGATCTCTTCGGCGTCCCGGTGAGCTTCCTGTCGATCGAGGGCTGGCGGCACCTCGCACTGCCAGCGGCCAATCTGGCGCTGTTCAATCTCGCGCTCGTCATCCGGCTCGCGCGCGCCGGAACCCGCGAAGCGCTCGCCCAGGACTACGTCCGGTTCGCGCGCGCCAAGGGGCTCACCGAGGCGCGTATCGTGGGCGTGCACGTGCTGAGGAACGTGCTCGTTCCGATCGTCACCGTCGTCGGCGTGGAGTTCGGTTCCGTCATCGCCTTTGCCGTCGTTACCGAATCCATTTTCTCCTGGCCCGGGATGGGGAAACTCCTGATCGACTCGATCAACGTGCTCGACCGCCCGGTGATCGTGGGCTACCTGTGCATCGTCGTCACCCTGTTCGTCGCGATCAACCTCATCGTGGACCTGCTCTATTCGTGGCTCGATCCGCGCGCTCGCTCGGGCGGGGCGACGGCATGAAGGCCGAAGCGCCGCTCGCGCGCGCTCTTGCCGAATTCGCCGCGAGCCGCGCCGCGCTCGCGGGCCTCGCTCTGCTGATCGCGCTCCTCGCCGCGGCGAGCGTTGCACCCTGGATCGCACCGCAGAACCCCTACGACCTCGCGCAGCTCGACCTGCTCGACTCCCGCCTGCCGCCGGGCGCGCGTTCGGCATCGGGGATGATCCACTGGCTGGGCACCGACGGCCAGGGCCGCGACATGCTCTCGGCGATTCTCTACGGGCTGCGCACCAGCGTCGCCGTCGGTCTCGCGAGCGCGACGCTCGGTTTCGCGATCGGCGTGAGCCTGGGACTCGCCGCGGCGTGGTTCGGCGGCTGGCTCGACGCGCTGATCATGCGGCTCGCCGACCTGCAGTTGTCGTTTCCGTCGGTCCTGATCGCGCTGGTGCTGCTCGCGGTGCTCGGACAGGGCCTGGACAAGATCATCGTCGCGCTGGTCGCCGTGCAATGGGCCTATTACGCCCGCGCAGCCCGCGCCGCCGCCCTGGTCGAGATCGGAAAGGACTACATCGCGGCGGCGGCCTCGCTCGCGATTTCGCATGCGCGCATCCTCCTCCGGCATCTGCTGCCGAACTGCCTCCCGCCGCTGATCGTCCTCGCCTCCGTCCAGGTCGCCGCTGCGATCACCCTGGAAGCCACGCTTTCGTTCCTCGGACTGGGCCTGCCGATTACCGAACCTTCGCTCGGCCTGCTGATCGCGAACGGGTTCACCTATCTGCTTTCGGGCCACTACTGGATCAGCTTCTTCCCGGGAATCGGCCTGCTCGCCGCGATCGTCAGCATCAATCTGGTCGCCGACCGGCTGCACGAGGTGCTCGATCCGCGCCGGCAGCGGTGAGCCTTATACTGGGCGGGGAACCTGACCGATGCAACGCAATCCGCCCCCGCAACGCCCGCAATCGCTGGAGCTCCTCGAAGCGCTCATCGGTTTCGACACCGTCAGCCGCAACTCCAATCTCGGCCTGATCGAGTGGATACGCGACTACCTGAAACGCCTCGGCATCGAATCGCGGCTGTCTTACGACGCGACGCGGAACAAGGCGAACCTCTTCGCCACACTGGGCGGGAGCCGCGAGCCGGGACTCGCGCTCTGCGGCCATACCGACGTCGTTCCGGTCGACGGCCAGCCCTGGGACTCCGATCCGTTCAAGGCGGCGAGGCGCGAAGACCGCCTCTACGGCCGCGGCAGCGCCGATATGAAGGGATTCATCGCCTGCACGCTCGCCGCCGCGCCGATGTTCCTCGAGGCGCCGCTCAAGCGCCCGGTTCATCTGGCCTATACCTACGACGAAGAGGTCGGCTGCCTCGGCGCGCCGGTCCTGTTGCGCGACCTGCAGGCGGCCGGGATCAGGCCCTCGGGCTGCATCATCGGAGAACCGACCGGAATGCAGGTGATGATCGGGCACAAGGGCCACCGCCGCTACCGCTGTCAGGTGCACGGGCTCGAGGCGCACTCCTCGCTCGCGGCGAGCGGCGTCAACGCCATCGAGTACGCGGCGCGCCTGATCGCGCGGCTGCGCGAAATCGCTCTCGAACTGCGCGAGCACGGTCCCCGCGACGAGAGCTTCTCGGTGCCCTACTTCACGATGAGCACGGGTACCATCCGCGGGGGGACGGCCGCCAACATCGTGCCGCGCGAGTGCGAATTCCATTTCGACCTGCGCTACCTCCCCGGCGCCGACGCGGACGCGCCGGTCGAGCGCCTGCGCCAGTACGCCGCCCGGACGCTGCTCCCGGAAATGCGGCGCGGAGCGGCCGACACGTCCATTCGCATCGAGATGGAGGAGGACGCGCCCGCCCTGTCCACCGCATCGGACGATCGTCTCACCTGCCTCGGCACGCGCCTCGCGCACGACGCGCGCCTGGGGCGCGTCCCCTTCGCGACCGACGGCGGACACTTTCACCGGGCCGGCATCCCCACCATCGTCATCGGACCCGGCTCGATCGAACAGGCGCACAAGCCGAACGAGTACGTGAGCCTGGGCCAGATCGCGAAGTGCGACCAGTTTCTGGCCAACCTGAAGGACGAGATGTGCGCCCCGAACGCGGCTGCCTGACGCTCCTTCCGGCGGGACGGTTTTTAGCTAGAATCGACGTTCGTGTTCTCAAGGAGTACGACCCATGCTGAATTTCCCCGTGAAAGCAACCCTCGCAGCCACGCTTGCCGCAGCCGTCGCTGTCGGCTGTCAGACCACCGACCCCTATACCGGCCAGCAGAAGACCTCCAGTGCGACCTTCGGCGCGCTGATCGGCGCCGGAACCGGCGCGGCGATCGGCATGATTTCGGGAAAGGACGCCAGGCAGCGCAGGCAGCGCGCCATGGTCGGCGCCGGGGTCGGCGCGTTGAGCGGCGGCGCGGTCGGCTCCTACATGGACAGGCAGGAGAACGAGCTGCGAGCGCTGATGCGCGACAGCGGCGTGACCGTCACCCGCAAGGGCGAGGACATCGTCCTCAACATGCCGGGCAACGTCACCTTCCGCAGCGGCAGCGCCGATCTCAACACGCAGTTCTTCAAGGTGCTCGACGGCGTCGCGGCGGTCGCGAAGAAATACGACAAGACCATCATCGAGGTCGCCGGACACACCGACAACGTCGGCAGCGCCAACTACAACAAGCAGCTGTCCCAGCAGCGCGCCGATACCGTCTCGCGGTATCTGTCGAGCCGGGGCGTCGCGGCCGCGCGCATCATGACCGCCGGCGGCGGCGAGGACCATCCGATCGCGAGCAACGCGACCGAGCAGGGACGCGCCGCCAACCGCCGCGTCGAAGTAACGCTCGCGCCGCTCACGCAAGGCTGAGCGACCCGCGCCTTTCCCGAAGCGCCGGCTTCCGGGCTCCGCTGCCGCGGAGCCCGGAGCGTTCCTAGTCGCCGAACTTGATGTACTTCACCATCTCCCTCTGCACCTCCGGCGACTGATCCATCAGCGCGACGAAGATCTTCTGGATCTGCGCCGGATCGATATAGCTGATCCCGATCTTCGCCTTCTTCGCATCCGCGAGCAGCGCCGGGTCCTGCACCGCCTTCAAGAAGGCTTCGCGCAGCATCTTCACGCGGTCCGCGGGCGTCCCCGGCGTCGCGGCGAAGGCCCGACCGATCGTCAACGGCGCCGCGCGGATTCCCATGATCGCCTTGCCGACCGGGCTGGTCGCGAGATCCTCGTCGACCGGCAGCTGCTCGAACCCCGCGATCGCGACCCGGCCGCGGACGATGGGCCGTACCGCCCCGCGGTCTGCGGCGATCTTGATGGTCGTCGCGAAGGCGGCCCAGGCGTCCACCTCCTTGCGCTCCACGGCCAGGAGAATGTCGGAGTTGGAGGGATAACCGGAGACCAGCTTCAGCTTGGCTCCGGCAAATTCCTTCAGGAGCAGCGGAAAATCGTGGGCGTTCGACCCCGGTCCGGTGGTCCCCACGACCAGTTCCTTGCCGGATTTCCTGAAATCATCCCAGGTCTTGTAGGGCAGGTCCGGGCGGATCGACATCGCGACTCCGTCCGCGCCCGACGAACCGAGCCACTCGAACTTCCGCAGGTCGAAGCGCACCGCGTCCACTTTCGTGAGCTGCCCGATGCCGACCGTGGGATTGACGGCGAGCAGCGTCAGGCCGTCGGGTCTGGCGACGTTGTAGACGTGGTTCGTGGCGAGCAGATGCGCGGCGCCGGGCATGTTCTGCACGATCACCGCGGGGTTGCCGGGGATATACTTGCCCAGATGGCGGGACACGATCCGGGTCGCGGTTTCGAGGCTGCCGCTCTTTGCCCCGATCATCACCGTGACCGTCTTCCCCTCGTAGAAGGAACCCTGTGCCTGTACTGCGGGCGGCGCGGACGCGCCCAGGGCGACGCAGGCCAGAAAACCGAAGAACCCATGGCGTTTCATTGCTTTTCTCCTTGTGTCAATCAAGACCGATCCAGGTCTGAACGAGCCCCGCCTCGAACTGAAGATGAAGCAGCCGTTCGAAGAGGGCGTTGAAAAAAATCCAGGCCGCCGCGGCGAGAACGAGCGAGGGGCGCCAGCCGGCCGGACTCCCGAAGAAAAGGTATGAGAACGCGAACAGCGGCACGGCGATCGGAAACCCCGCGAAGAGCACCAGCACGATGAATCCCGCCATCCACGCGAAAATCGCCAGGGTCCTGCGCTGCGCGATCGCCGGCGGCACGTCGGCCGCGTGCTGGAGATCCATGATCGGGCCCTCGGCCGCCTGCGTCTTGCCGCGAAGGTCGAGGACCGCCTGGAGCAGCGCGAGGCACAGCAGCGGGATGCCGATGATGAGAGGAAACAGCGCCGCCTTGAACGGCCAGCCGAGCGCATAGCCGACGGCAAAGGCCCCCACGGCCGCGAGAAACAGGCTGAACAGCACCCTGCCCTCAAGGAATCTCCGCATGGGCCCTCCTCGCCGATCCGATGCGCCGCCGCTCCTGGATGAAGGGATACGCGACCACGGCCACCGCGATCGCGATCAGCAGCATCGCCAGGGGCTTCGTCAGCCACGAGAAGCCGTAGCGCGCCACGGAAATGAAAAGGTAGGTTTCGGCGAGCTTCCCCAGCACGAAACCGAGCACCAGCGGGGCGCGCGGCCAGCCGTATTTCATCATCAGGTACCCCAGCGCGCCCGCGGCGAAAGTCACCAGCAGGTCGGCGATCTCCCGGTTGGAGGTGTAGCTGCCGATGAAGATGAACAGCAGGACGATCGGGATGATCACCCTCCCCGGAACCCGCGTCACCTTCGCCAGGTGTTTCAGCAGGACCAGGCACAGGAGGACCGAGATGACGTTGGCGATCGCGAGCGTCCACACCATCGAATAGGTCACCGCGAGGTGCTTGGTCAGCATGTCCGGCCCGGGAACGAGGCCCATGATCATGAACGCACCGAGAAGGATCGCCATCGCCCCGCTGCCCGGCACGCCGAAGGCGATGGTCGGGATGAGTTCGCCGCCCTCTTTCGAATTGTTCGCCGACCCCGGACCGAGCACACCGCGCACGTCCCCCTTGCCGAAGCGGGCGCGGTCCTTCGCGCCCTTCGCGCTCTGCACGGCGTGAGCGTAGGCCATCCACTGCGCGACCCCGCCCCCCGCCCCCGGCAGGATGCCGACGAAGACGCCTATGGCGGAGCAGCGCATCACCAGCCAGAAGTGGTGGAAGGCGTCCCGCACTCCCTGCCACACGCCTCCCCCGAGGCTGAGCGCCGGCTGCTTCCCCCCGATCGCCGTGCCGCGCACCGCGAGGTCGATGATCTCGGGAATCGCGAAGATCCCGACCAGCACCGGTATGAGGTCGAGCCCCTCCCACAGATACATCTGTCCGAAATCGAAGCGCAGCATCCCCGACTGGCGCTCCTGCCCGATGGTGGACAGGAGCAGGCCGAGGAAGCCCACGGCGAAGCCCTTGATCTGCGCGCTCGCGCCCATCCCGCTCAGGGAAGTGATGCAGGCGAGCCCGATCATGATGATGAGGAAAAGCTCGGGCGACCCGAAGGTGAGGACGAGCGGCCGCACGATCGGGATCGAGATCGCGAGCATCGCGGCGCCCATCAAGGCGCCGAGCAGCGAGGCGGTGAGGGAGGCGCCGAGCGCCCGCCCCGCCTCGCCGTTCTTCGCCATCGGATGGCCGTCGATCACGGTTGCGGCCGAAAGCCCCTCGCCGGGCACGCCGAACAGGATCGAGGTGATGTCCCCCGTGGTCGCCGCGACCGAATGCATTCCGAGCAGAAAGGCGAACGCCTCCACCGGCGACATCGTGAAGACAAAGGGCAGCATCAGCGCGAGCGTCGCCGGGCCGCCGATCCCCGGGAGCAGGCCGATGACGAAACCCACCCCCATCCCGACCATCATCAGGCTGAATGCCTTCCATTGGAGGACGAGGAACAGGCCCTGGATGAGGGCGTCTAGCATGCTCGCGCGATCGCCGCCCCCGCGTGCGCGGCATACGCGGTCGTGGTCGCGCCGATCCCCGCGGTTTGCGCCGGCGCCGGGGACGCGGCAACGGCCGCGGCGGCAAGAAAAGCCGCCAGGGTTCTGATATTCATGAACCTTCCCTCCTCGTTTCGGGCCGCAGCAGCCCCGCCGGCCCGGTCCCAAGGCTAGAGGGCCTCGCGAAGGCTGTCAATTCCGGCAAGGCTTTTCCGCCGGCCGGACCGGCCGGACCTTCGAGCCGCCGGCGCAAGAAAAGGGAATACGCGCCTCGCCCGGGTGTTCGCGAGGGGGGCCGTTCCGGTGCGCCTTTGCATCGCGGGTCCCTGCGTTCCCGTCGTCCAACTCATGCAAAGGAAGAATTTCCATGTGGAAGAAACCAGCGCTATTCACGCTTTTCCTCGGAACGATCTTTTCCGCCCCGGCGTTCGCCGAGGGTCCTCTGGTCAGGTTCGACGGAGGAATCGGCAGCCAGCCCCTCAGAGCGGGCGGCGCGATCAACGACGTACTGGGCGTCAACCCGGGCGGGCGGCCGTGGGTGATCGAGCGCCTCAGGGCCGACGTCAAGACCGACGGCCGGATCTCGGTCGACGGCCGCGGGCTGCTGCTCGCGGGCGGCAACAACATCGGCAGGACCGGCGGGCAAAGCGTGCACGCGCGGCTGTTCTGCGGCGGCGTACCGCATAACACCGGCACCGTGGCGCTCGAGGCCAACGGCGACTTCCGCCTCGAGGACCTCCTCTCGCCCCTGCCGCCCTCCCCGTGCGCCGATCCCATCCTGCTGATCGTCAGCGGCGTCGCGCCTGCGGGAAGCTGGTTCGCCGCGGGGATTCCGAGGGATTAGGCTGTCAAACCGCCCGCGGGCAGGGGCGCCTGCCGGCGCAGCAATCGCGATCGGTCGGCGCGGGTCTCGAACCAGCGCTCTCCGCGAGGCGCAAGCCCGGACGCTGAGGCCTCTGGCCACGTAGCGAACCTCGTTGGCCGTGCCGCATGCCACGCGAGTCCGCGTCGTCGGACCGGAGTCGGTTACGGCCCTCTGGAGCCCAGTATGTCGTCGCTTGTCAGGCCGGACACATTATTTTCCGGCCGCGGCGGTCAGCCCCGTTCGGCCTCCCCTTCCCTACTGAGGAAAGCTCGGCACATATTTACTGTAAAACCAGGAGGGGGAAAACCATGTGCATACACGCCGTCGATCATCAAGACCCCGCAGACGGGCGTCTCGCCGTCGCTCAGGGTCGACGTAGAGGTGACGCTAACCGCGGACATGTTCACGCAGGTGCGCTCGACGATGACGCTGCAGCGCTGTTCGAGAACGCCCGCGCGCTCGGCGAGCCCTATGCGGCCGGCTTCCCGAAGCTGCCGCTGCTCACCAGCCGTGACGTGTTGCGCTTCGCCACCCAGCAGGGCGCGAACGAGCTCAAGCTCCGCAGCAAGATCGGCTCGCTCACGCCGGACAAGGAGGCCGACATCATCATCCTCGACGCCGAGGCGATCAACGTGCATCCGCTCAACGTCGTGCCGGGCGCGGTGGTCTCGCTGATGGAGCGCTCGAACGTCGAGACGGTGATCGTGGCGGGCAAGGTGCGCAAGTGGAAAGGGAAGCCGCTCGACGTCGATCTGCGCAGGCTGCGCGACGAGCTGGAAGACTCGCGGGACTTCCTGTTCAGCGTGGCGCGCGTCCCGCAGGACCTGTTCCGCCCGAACTGAGGTGAGCTGTTGAAGACGTTGAGCCGTTCTTTCTGCGGTAACCCGGTGCGGGGCAGGCGGTTCGCCTGCCCCGCTTCAATTGCGTGGCGCCCGCTAGAGCCCGCTAGCGTTACGACGGTGGAAACCGCCTTAGCCCGCCGCTCAGGAGCGCCTCCTACTGGATACTTATGCAGCTCACATCAGTCGGATGGACACCTTTGGCGTTCAACAAGACCAGCGAATCACCCGTACTGTTGGTTCCTCCAACCGAAAACTCAAACAGGACCTTCCCCTCAAAGAAGAGCTTGAACCGCGTGAAGACGGTACCCGCCTGTACAAAGAGGTGGGTACCAAAAACAGGGTTCGCGCAAAGGATCTCGGCAGAAGTGAGGCGCAAGTCTTGCGGCGCATTCCCGAGCAATATTGGATTCGAGAGGGTGCCGAGAGGGAACACAGCGAATGCATTATTTTCCGACATTATGAGGGACCAATCGAAACTGGCACCGGTACCCCTGAGC
>JBATEB010000388.1:0-2404 GCA_049663805.1 Burkholderiales bacterium
GTCCTCAGTGGAGGCTCTTCGGTGCGGCGGCGCACATATCGTTCGCGAATATGTGTGCGCTATCGCACCAACAAGCGTACCATCGCCCGATGGCCAGTTCCTGGAATTTATCGACTCGAGTGAGTCAGGCTGGAGCGCTCATGCGCCCGGACGTTAACGGGTTGCTCGCCGTCCTGCCCGAGGAACTGCTGCGCGAGTTGCTGCCCTCGCTCGAGTACGTGGAGATGCCGCTCGGCATGTCGGTCTACGAATCCGGCGGCCGGCAGGCCTACGTCTTCTTCCCGACGGACTGCATCGTGTCGCTCCTCTACGTGCTGGCGGACGGCGCTTCGGCGGAGATCGCCGTGGTCGGCCGCGAGGGCCTGGTGGGGGTTTCCCTGTTCATGGGCGGCGAGACCACGCCGAGCCGCGCGGTGGTGCAGAGCGCCGGCCACGGCTACCGCCTCAGGGCCGCCGTTCTGAAAAAGGAGTTCGAGAGGGGCGGCGACTTGCAGCACCTGCTGCTGCGCTACACGCAGGCGCTGATCACGCAGATGACCCAGACGGCCGTGTGCAACCGCCACCATGCGGTCGACCAGCAGCTTTGCCGCTGGCTGCTATTGAGCCTGGATCGGCTCGCGGCGCACGAGCTGGTGATGACCCAGGAGCTGATTGCCAACATGCTCGGCGTGCGCCGCGAGGGCGTCACCGATGCCGCCGGCAAGCTGCAGGCCGAGGGGCTGATTCACTACAGCCGCGGCCGCATCGCCGTTCTCGACCGTCCGCGGCTGGAAGCGCGCGTGTGCGAGTGCTACGCGGTCGTCAAGAAGGAGTACGACCGCCTGCTTCCGGCGGTCATGGCCGGCCGCCAGGACGCTGCGCATTGAGCGCGGCGGCTACTTGACCAGGATGCCGTTCCTGACCGAGCGCACGCCCTCGACCGAGCGGGCAAGCTCGCCTGCCTTGGACATCTCGCGGTAGGTCGCAACGAAGCCGCTCAACAGCACCGCGTTCTTGGGGGTCTCGACGCTGATCTGGAAGGTCTTCAGCGATGGCTCGTTGAAAATCGCGGTTTTCACCTTCGACGTGATCACGCTGTCGTCGAGGTATTCCCCGGTGCTTTCCCGGGTGCTGGTGGCAGCGCAGCCCAGTGCGGACAGCAGCAGGGCGGCCATGAGAAACGCGGAACAGCGCTTGAGCAGGGTCATGTCGTTCTCCGTTGAATGGGTGCGCAGGGTGCGCCGCGCGCCCCGCACCTTCAGTGCGCCATCGTACAGACGCCGCGCGTCCCGGATTCCGGAAACGAAAAAGCCCGCTGGCGCGGGCTTTTTGTCGTGCGGTGATGCCTTACAGGGGCTTGATGTTCGCCGCCTGCATGCCTTTGGGGCCCTTCTTCGCCTCGTACTCCACCTTCTGGCCTTCCTTCAGCGTCTTGAAGCCCGACATCTGGATCGCGGTGTGATGCGCGAACAGGTCTTCGCCGCCTTCGGACGGGGTGATGAAGCCGAAACCCTTGGAGTCGTTGAACCACTTTACGGTACCGGTTGCCATGAATTTACTCTTTTCCTATTGCGAAATGCCGCGACGGATCCGGGCGCGGCAAGCCGGGCATGACGATCGAGGAAGGGAAGAGACTGCCACTACGAGCGCTGATTGATGCGGCGGGTAAGGGTCCAATTTCGCTGCCTGACTGATCACGGCGGGCGGATGATATCACCATTTTCCGCGGTGCGAGGACTACCATTTCGCCATGACCGACCTCACCGATATCGTCAGCTCCGCCTTCTGGCGCGTGAACCCCCCGGACGCCGATCCGGCCGAAACGCGCGAGTGGCTGGAGGCCTTCGATGCGCTGGTCGCCACCGAGGGCCGCGAGCGCGCGACGTTCCTGCTGAGGAAGCTTCTCGACCACGCCCGCGCGAGGCGCGTGCCGCTGCCGCCGGTGCTCAATACGCCGTACAAGAACTCGATCCAGCTTGCCGAGCAGCCGCAGTTCCCCGGCAATTTGGAGCTGGAAAGCCGCATTGCCTCGATCGTGCGCTGGAACGCGCTCGCCATGGTGGTGCGCGCGAACCGCGAGCACCCGGAGCTCGGCGGGCACATCGCAAGCTACGCCTCGGCCGCGGACCTCTTCGAAGTCGGTTTCAACCACTTCTTCCGCGGCGGTCGCGACGGGGACCTGGTGTACTTCCAGCCGCAGTCCGCCCCCGGGGTGTATGCGAGGGCGTTTCTTGAAGGAAGATTGAGTGAAAAGCAACTGAGCAACTACAGAAGAGAAACCGGGGGCGAAGGGCTCTCCTCGTACTGCCATCCGTACCTGATGCCGGAGTTCTGGCAGTTCCCGACCGGCTCCATGGGTCTCGGGCCGCTGAATGCGATCTACCAGGCGCGCTTTATGCGCTATCTGCAGAATCGCGGAGTGATG
>JBATEB010000389.1:0-9784 GCA_049663805.1 Burkholderiales bacterium
GAGCGACGCCTCGGGCAGGCCGAGCCTGGCCTCCGCCGCGGCGACGCGCAGGTCGCAGGCGAGCGCCAGTTCCATTCCGCCGCCCAGGGCCGCGCCTCCGACCTCGGCGAGGGTCACCAGGGACGCGGTTTCGATGCGCTCGAACAGGCGCTGCATGCGCGTCACCACGCCCAGCATGACCTCCGGCCCGTCGTCGCCGGCGAAGCACGAGCGCATCAGGGCGAGGTCGGCGCCGGCGCAAAAAGCCTTCTGGGCGCTCCGCAGATGCAGCACCGTCACTTCGTCGTCGTCGGCGATCCGGTCGAGCGCCGCCCCCAGGCGCGCGATCAACGCGTCGTCGAGCGCATTCACCGGCGGGCGGGAAAGCGTCACCACGGCGACGCGGCCGCGCCGCTCGACCGAAAGCATGTCAGCCGCCGGGTTCAAAACCGCCGAGCTCGTGATAGACGACGGCATGCTCCTCCTCGAAGGCCCGGACCTGGGGTATTTGCCCCGGCAAACCCAGCTCCTTCCAGCGCGCGGCAATCCGGTCGTAGGTGTCCCTGCGCAGCGTGGTGCGCCTGGAGAACGTCGGCAGGTAACGATGTTCCTTGCAGGCGTTGATCAGCGCCTTGGAGCCGTAGGGCCGCTTGTCCGGCGGGTTCTGCGTCGGATCGAGCCAGGTGCTCCAGGTATTGCGCAGGATATCGATGTCGTCGACCGGGTTGCAGCGGCTCGCCATGGCCCAGATGACCTCGTTCATGTCGGTCGGGTCGACGTCCTCGTCGACGGCGATGATCCACTTGGTGTAGTAGGCGCCGCCGGGAACCTGGGCCGCGAGCGACAGCACCTGCGCGGCGTGCCCCGCGTAGCGCTGCTCGAGGCTCACCACCGTCATGCCGAAGCCGCCGGCGGCGGCCGGATGCGAATAGATTCCGCGAATTCCCGGGATGCCGAGCTTGTCGAGGTCGTCCCAGATCTTGGCCGATCGAATGATGGAGAAAAATCCGCTCTGCTCGCACGACGGGTAGTCGGCCATCAGGGCGTTGGTCAGGATGGGACGGGAGCGGTGGTGCACGGCGGTCACTTCGACCAGAGGCGCGCCCGCCTCGGGCCTGCCGTAGTACCCGGGAAACTCGCCGAACGGGCCTTCGGCCTTGACCGAATTCGGCCGGATGATGCCCTCGATCACGAGCTCCGCGTTTGCCGGCAGCAGCAAATCGGTCGTCGTGCCGCGCACCACCGGTATCGGTTCGCCCTTGATGCCGCCGGCGAACTCGTACTCGGAGACGTTCTTCGGGAAGGTCTGCGAGCCCACCAGCATGAACAGCGGATCGATCCCCCAGGCGGCCGCGACGTGGATGGGCTCGCCCTTCTGCCAGGCGCGCGTGATGTGCAGGCGGGCGTCCTTGCCCGGCGAAAGATAAAGGCCGACTTCGGACTTGCCCTGAAGCATCATGCGGTAGGTGCCGATGTTCAGATAGCCGCTGTCCGGGTCGCGGGTGATCACCGCGTCCGCGGTTCCGGCGTATCGCCCGCCGTCCAGGGGCCAATGCCTCGGGATCGGCAGCAGCTCCAGGTCGATCGCGCGCCCCGACAGGGTATTTTCATAGATCGGGGCGCGGTCGCGCGCAACCTCCCGCGGAGGAATGCGCCGCTTGAGTTTTTCCTTAACGCGGCGGATCAGCTCGACTGCGGGCGTATCCGGCGGCTCCTCCAGCGTGAGCGCGATGCGTTTGAGACTGGGGCCGAGGATGTTCCACAGCAGCCGTGCGCCGATCGCGCTCTTCTCGAAGCCGCTCGCGCACTCGAAGAGGACGGCGGGGGACGGCTGCTGTTTCGCCACGAGATAGCTGACCGCGCTCATTTCCTCGTCGCGGCTCACCGGTTGCGCGATGCGGACCAGCTCGCCCAGTTTCTCCACGCGCGCGAGCCACTCGCGCAAATCCCGGATCGGCGCTTGCGGGCTCTCCCGCTGCGGCCGCCCCTCATGCCCGGCCGGCGCGGGCCTTTCGGACTGCGTGTCGCTCAGAATGTGCCCCACGGGAGACTCGTTTCCCGTCATGCGAAAGCGCCGGCGAGATGAAGGTCCTTCAACTTGCGCCGCTGCAGCTTCCCCGTGGCCGTGACCGGCAGTTCGTCGATCCACTTCACCAGCCTCGGCCGCTTGATCTTCGGCAAGGCGGCGATTCCGGCCTCGACTCTCGCCCGGGCGTCGGCCTCCCGCCCCTTGGCCGCGACCGCGAACAGCGCGATCGATCCCAGCCCCTCGGCGTTGGTGTAGCCCACGGCGGCGAGCTGTTGCACGCTTCCGGCGGTACAGGAGATCAGCGACTGCTCGACCTCCAGCACGCTCACCCACTGCCCGGAGATCTTCAGCATGTCGTCGTCGCGGCCGCAGAACTCCCAGTTTCCGGCGCCGGCGCGCCGGAACAGGTCGCCGGGAGAAAACCAGCCGTCGGCGAAACTGTCGCCGTCGGCCTCCGGCCGCTTCCAGTACCCGAGCGCGACCGAAGGATGCCGCAGCCAGACCCGCTGGGGCGTCTCCGCGGTCTCGACCTCGCCCGCGCGGGGGCGCATCTCGACCAGGGGCGAGGGCGACAGCAGCACCTCGTCTTCCTCGCAGTACAGGACGAGGGCGATCGTCTCCGACGCTCCGTAGCCCGAGACCGGCGCGATACCGGTCGCATCCTTCCACAGCCTGCGCACCGCGACCGGTAGCGCTTCGCCCGCGGAAACGAACTGCCGCACTCCGGCGCGAACCAGCCGGGTCGTGAGGCCTGCCTGCAGCATCTTGAGATAGAGCGTAGGCACCGAGAACATCACGCTGGGCCGATGCCGCTCCACTACGCCGGCGACGTGCTCGGCGGTGGGCCACTCGCTGTCCAGGATAACGGTCGCGCCGAGGCGCAGGCCGGCGCACAGCGCGTTGCCCAGCGCGTAGGCGAAAAACAGCTTCGACGACGCATAGAGACGCGCGCTCGCGTCCAGACCGAGCACCGTCTTCGCGAAATTCGCCAGTTCGATCACCGCGCGCTGGGCGTGAATCACGCCCTTGGGAAGTCCCGTCGTGCCGGAGGTATAGATCCACAGCGCGGGCGTATCCTCGGGACATTGCTCGGCGGGGATCGGGGTCGCGCGGCTCCAGAGCGCACGCGCTTCCTGCAGCGTGACGATCCGAGGCGCGCCGGCATCGTCGCGCAGCAGCCGCTCCAGCGTCGCCAGACCGCTCGCGTCGCAGAAAATGAAGCGCGCCCCGCTGTCGGCGATGACCACCGACAAATCCTTTTCGAACAGGCGCGGGTTGAGTCCGATCGCGACGCCGCCCGCCCACATCGCGCTCAGATAAGCGATCACCCAGTCGATGCTGTCCGGGGTGAAGACGAGGACGCGATCTCCGGCCTGCAGGCCGAGACGACGCCAGGCCCCGGCGGCGCGCCCCACCGCGGCGCGCAGCTCCGAATACGAAATAGTCGAGTCTCCGCACTCCAGCGCGATACGTCCATCATCCCCCGCTGAAAGCAGAGACTCGGCGGCGTTCATCATCACGTGCGCCCGGCCTTCCGGATATTCGAGAACAAGCAGGCCCGTCCCTCGTTGCTTTTATAGTCTTAGCTTGCTTTTATAGCAACGCCCGGGTGCGGGTTTGATCTAGGTCAACCAAGGCTGCGACGCGCGGGCGGGCCTGCCTGGACTTTCCGGGATCGGTCGTGGAGGTGGGATCAGTCTAGGGCGGACCCTCCTCTTCCTCCGACAAGGATCTCCGGCCAGGGAGATCATGATGCAGTTGCACATCAGGTCGCCCGCGGCAACCCGAGCGTTTCCGTCAACCAGGATGCCACGATGTCGGCCACTAAGGGTTCGCAGCCGTTGTAGAAGTGGTCGCAATCGGGCACGACCTCGACCTGGCAGGGACCGCCGATGTGCCGACACAATTCCTCCCCGGGAAAGCGCTCCGGAATTTCATTGCCGCCGCGAAGATACAGGACCGGACATTTGATTCTTGGCGCCAGCGCTATGGTGTCGGGCACCTCGGTGAGCCGATCGAGAAAACTCTCCGCGCTGATGACATGCCACCAACCCGGCAGGAACATCAGGTCGCGGCCGTGCCCGGCTTCCACCAGTGCGCGGGCGCGAGCGGTCAGCTCGTCCAGGCGGTCACCAGCGAAGAGTCCTTCGCCACCGCTAGATCTGGCCGAACCGGTACCGCCCCGAGTCGCCGAAAGCACCACCAGCGCTGGCGTCTGCAGATGATTGGCGACATGGCGCACGCCGAGAACGCCTCCATTGCTGTGCCCGATCACGACTGGGTTCGGAAATCCACGCGCCGCAAGCCACTGAGCCGCGATTTCGTTGTCGGCGATCGCCTCGTGTGTGAGCTGGAATGCCGCTCCCTCCGCGGTGCGGCTGTTGCGGATGCTGAGGATGTCGTGACCGCGGCGATTGAACGCGAGGCAGGCGAGGCCGAGGCGGGTTAGCACCGGAGGCAGGAAGCGTAGTGCTCCGATGTAGAAGTTCATGGTGTTGCCGTGGAAGAGCAGCACGGCGCCTGCGGTTGCGGCGCCGTCGGGCTCGTGGAATGCGCCGTCGAGCGGCGTTGTGTCCGTCGGAATGGAAATGAGCTGAGTGCGCATGCCGTGGCTGTCCTTGAATCGATCGGTTCCCGCTAAAGCCGGCCGCCTTGACGGCACGCGTCCCCCCGGGGACCTCGTTCCTAGTGCAGCTCGGTGTCCGGACTCGTTGTGACCGCGACGCCGATAGCCTTGAACCACTCCCCAAACTTTCGAGCTGGGCTCAAATACCTCCGCTTCGAACGCCAAGCGCCTCGGCCATCCAATCGCCTGTCAGCGGCCGAAACTTGTAGCTGATATTGAAGCAGACGTGATTCCCCTCCTCGTAGATCACGAATTCGGTTGCACCCGACGCGGCTCGAACGAGACGCTCCCCTTCGGAAGGCGGCACTAGCCGGTCGCCTCCGCCGAATACGACGAGCAGCGGACACCGGATCCGTTCGGCTTTGCCCTCAAGCGTGAGCTGCGTTGCGAACTCTTGCGCCTCGGCTTGCGTGCGGGATCGGCTGCGAACCCGGAATACCTCCTGGGAGAGCTTGGGAAGCTTCGGCAGCAGGGCTCCAAAGTCGAAGGGACCGCAGTTCGCGATGCAAGCCTTGATCCTCGACTCGCCGGCGGCCGCGAGCGGTGCATAAAACGCCCCGAGGCTCTGCCCGACCACGCCGACCGCGTTGCCGTCGACATCCGATCGCTGCTCGAGAGCGTCGATGACCGCACCGATGACGCCCCCCCAATCGGCGCTGATCGGAAGGCGGAAGGCGGTTTCGCCCTGGCCCGGTCCATCGAGAGCCAGCGTCGCGAGTCCGCGTTTCAGGAACGCGTTGCTCCAGGCATGGAGCTCCTCCTTGCAGGCATCAAGGCCGGGAAGAATAATCGCGACCGGCGGACGTGTGGCTCCTCTCGGGCGGCGAAGATAGCCCGACAGCGGTCCACCTTGGAAGGGGAATTCGATTCGCTGCATCGGCGGGTCGACATCGGGGGCGGCTGCCATGTAGCAGCGCAGCATATTCTCGTGCGCCGTCCGGTACTCTTCCGGAGAATTCGCGAACATATGTTTCGCATAGTGGTAATAAATCGAAGCGCGAAGAAACCCCTCTGCCGCTGTGGTCCTTCGCCTCTTCCCGGCAGCCTCGACGGCAAGGCCCTCGTGCCGCCTGGCTTCCTCCGACCAGATGCGGCACCAGTCCGCCCAGTTGTCGATTCTTGCGACCAAGCCGTTCAAGTCGTTCGGGTCGACCCCGGTGCCGATGTACCGAGGCGTGAAATGCGAAAAGATGAGGTCGACTTGGGGGTCACGCGCCATCTAAGTTCTCCTGTGACAATTCAACCATCCAGCAAGCAGCTCGACTCAGAGCGGGGGATGTCGCCGAGTGGTCGGCTGTTTGAGCATACGTCGATACGAATGGCGCGTGTACAGCCGCTGGCACTCGCGCGGTGACCTGCAAGGCATCCACCCTCGGCTACGAGGGCAAGCGCAGCGATGCCGTGCCGCTTGCCGTGTACCCTTACTCGGCTTTGATGTTCGCGAGACGCCCAGCCGTCTTGTAGGTCACAATTTCGTCACGGATGATCTTGTCAAACTGCTCCGGCGTGGTCGGCGTAATTTCCACGTTCATCTTCGCCCAACGTTCGCGCACGACCGGCTGCTCGAGTATGCGCGTGATTTCTCCGTGAAGCTTTGCAACGACTGCCCGTGGGGTCTTCGCGGGAGCGAGCAACCCGAACCAAGCTATCCAGTGATACGAGGGCACGCCCGACTCGGCGACCGTCGGAACGTCGGGCAGCGCTGCGTTGCGGCGCGTACCGGTGCTTGCCAGCGCCAACACCTTGCCGCTCTTCACTTGCGCCAACACAGTGCCGAACGGCGCCATGAACAACTGCATGCGGCCCGTCATAATTTCAGTGAGCGGCTCGGTTATGCCCTTGTAGGGCACGTGCACAACATCGATGCCCGCCATGCTCTTGAATACCTCCATCGAGAAATGTGTGTTGCTACCGGTCCCGGCAGAGGCGAAGTTGAGCTGCCCGGGCTTGGCCTTGGAGAGCGCGATGAGTTCCGGCACCGATTTAACCCCCAGTGACGGCGAAGCGATCAAGAGCATCGTATTAGTGCCAAACATCGCGACACCGGCAAAATCCCGTGCGGGATCATATGACAACTTGGCGTACAGGGCAGGTGCCGCAGCGTGAGCCGAAGTCACCGAGAGCAAGGTCTGCCCGTCAGCCCTGGAATCGGCCACGATCTTCGCTGCGATCGTGGCGCCGGCGCCCGGCCTGTTTTCCACGAATACGGGCTGTTTCAAAGCCACGGAAAGCGGTCCCGCAACGATGCGCGCAGCGATGTCCGGCAAGCCGCCGGGCGCAAAGCCGACGAGGATACGGATGGGCCCACTCGGAAAGTCCTTCGCTGAATCGTCGGGCGCCTGTGCGCCGCAAATTCCGGACGACATCGCAGCGTAAAGCGAAACGGTAAGGACAGTTAGCCAATGCGTCTTCATTTCTTTCCCCTGGGCTCAACATAACAATGTGAATTTGAGAGGACTACTTCGGACGATTTCTGGCGGAGAGAGAGGGATTCGAACCCTCGATACGGGGTTAATCCGTATAACGCCTTAGCAGGGCGCCCCCTTCAACCGCTCGGGCATCTCTCCGTATTTGCTGCAAACCGATCTTACCGACAACTTCGCACAACCGCAGTTTGTATTGCCGGAACAGCAGCGGTTCCGGCGACTATAACACACCGCTCGGCGCTCAAGCCGGCTGATCGAGCCCGAACGCCTTGTGGAGCGTGCGCACGGCGAGCTCCATGTACTTTTCGTCGAGGACCACCGAAATCTTGATCTCGGAGGTCGAAATCATCTGGATGTTTATCCCCTCCTCGGCGAGCGTGCGGAACATCTGGCTTGCGATTCCCGCGTGGGTGCGCATGCCCACGCCGATCATCGACACCTTGCAGATCCGGTTGTCGCCCTGGATGTCGGCGGCCTTGATGTGGTCCTTCACCTTGCTGTTGAGCACGTCGAGCGCCTTCTGGTACTCGTTGCGATGCACCGTGAACGACAGGTCGGTCAGACCGTCGACGCCGGCATTCTGGATGATCATGTCGACATCGATATTGGCGTCGCCGATCGGGCCGAGGATCGCGTAGGCGATCCCGGGCCGGTCGGGCACGCCCATTACGGTGATTTTCGCCTCGTCGCGATTGAAGGCGATTCCCGAAATCAGGGCCTGTTCCATCTTGGCGTCTTCCTCGTAAGTAATGAGCGTGCCTTCGCCCTGCTCCTCGAAGCTGGAAAGCACCCGCAGGCGCACTCTGTATTTTCCCGCGAACTCGACCGAGCGAATCTGCAGGACCTTGGAACCGAGGCTCGCCATCTCGAGCATCTCCTCGAAGGTCACGGACTTCAGTCGCCGTGCCTCCGGAACGATGCGCGGGTCGGTCGTGTACACCCCGTCGACGTCGGTGTAGATCTGGCACTCTTCCGCCTTCAGGGCCGCGGCGAGGGCAACCGCGGTGGTGTCGGATCCGCCCCGGCCGAGGGTGGTGAGATTGCCGTGCGCGTCCACTCCCTGGAACCCGGCGACCACGACGACCCTTCCCCGGTCGAGGTCGGCGCGCAAGTGCTCTTCGTCGATTTTCCTGATACGCGCCTTGGTGTGCGCGCTGTCCGTGAGAATGCGGACCTGCCCTCCGGTGTAGCTGCGCGCCTCGACGCCGATCTCGATCAGCGCCATGCACAGCAGGCCCACCGTCACCTGCTCCCCGGTGGCCATGACGACATCCAGCTCGCGCGGGTCGGGGTCGGGCTGGATTTCCTTCGCCAGGGCGATGAGCCTGTTGGTTTCTCCGCTCATCGCCGAGACTACGACAACCAGCCGATTTTCGGCAGCCCGGGACCGCGCGATGCGTTCCGCGACGCTCTTGATCCGCTCGGGGGTTCCGACCGATGTCCCGCCGTATTTTTGAACGATCAGCGCCATGGGAATCCGGGAAAAAGGCCTTGAATTTTATCGCAAAATACGCGGCTCTGTCGGGAAACACGCCGCTCCGGGTTGCCGCCATCCCGCGGCGAACCGACTGTGCATTTTTTCACTTGGCACGCTCCATGCTCCTGGCATACGGGTATACAAATTCCGGCATCGGTGACAACACATGAAGCTGCTCGACATGATCAACCCGCGGGAAATCCGGCGGCGCCTCGGAATGAACCAGGAGGAATTCTGGACCCGGATCGGCGTCACGCAGAGCGGCGGCTCGCGCTACGAGAGCGGCCGCAGCATGCCCAAGCCGGTGCGCGAACTGCTCCGCCTGGTCCACGTCGAACGGATCGACCTCGGCCGGGTGAAAAAGGAAGACTTCGAGATCATCGACCATCTGAAGTCGAATCATCCCGATCTCTATGTGAATCTGCGCAAGGCGGCGCGCGGCAAGCGCAAGGAATTCAAGCACTAGCCCGAGACTCTATCGCTGGGCCGGCGGGCTGGTCGAGAAGACACGGCGAAAACCGTGCGAGGGGATGGGGAGGTCTTGAGGCGGTGGACGCTCGTCCGCCGCCTTTTTCTTTTGGCAGAGTATGGCCGTCGCCGAACAGGACCGGCATTACGCGGTCGGGCGGCGCAGGTACTCGCCGCGCGGCCGCCCGAGCACGTTGCCGTTCTCGCAGACGAGCTGCCCGCGCAGGAAAGTCGCCTTGACCCGCGCCGACAACTCGATCCCCTCGAAGGGGGTGTAGCCTTGCGTCGATTGCGAGTCCCCGGCGCGCACGGTCCAGGTCTCGCGCGGGTCCACGAGCGCGAGATCGGCGTCCAGGCCCTCGGCAATGTCGCCCTTGGCGTTCAGGCCGTAGCGCTGCGCGGGATTGAGGCTCGTCAGCGCGGCGATGCGGTTGAGCGGGAGGCCGCGCTTCGTGCCCTCGGAGACGAGCGCCGGCAGCAGGTACTCGGTGCCGCCGAAACCGGACTTCGCGAGCCAGATGTTGCCGAAGGTCTTCTTCGCCGCCTTGGTCTCGTGCCGGCAGCAGGCATGGCCGCTCACCACCCAGTCGACCTTGCCGTCGAGGAGCTTCTCCCACAGGAACTCGACGTCCTCGCGCGGACGGATCGGCGGATTCACCTTGGCGAGCACGCCCGCTCTCGCGCCGATGTCGAGCATGAGATGCCCGATCGTCACCTCGCGGCGAAAGTCGATGTGCGGGAAGACCTCCGCCATCTGCAGGGCGGCGGAGAGCGCCTTC
>JBATEB010000390.1:0-23211 GCA_049663805.1 Burkholderiales bacterium
TCATATAAGTGCTGTGACCCAGGGAAATACAGCGGCTGGAAGACTCCGTCCTTCTACAACACCATCGAAACGACCCTGGGTCTCCAACACGTTTCATATTTGACTGAATACCTGGTGATTCGGGTCGATCGAGCTTAGACTAGGAATTCATTACGTTTTTCCATTATGGACCCATGATCACTCGCTCGGCATGATCACGATAAAAATCGAAACGAACTGGCGTATCGGCACCTCGGAGGCAGAGCTCACGGGTCCGCTGTTGTTTCGCCTGCTCGAGGCCGTGCAGGCCTCGGGCTCCCTCGCCCAGGCGGCTCGCACCCTGGGCTTCTCGTACCGGCACCTCTGGGGACTTCTGGGTAAGTGGGAGAAGACCGTCGGAAAACCGCTGGTGCGGCTGGAGCGGGGCCGCGGCGCCAAGCTCACCGAATTCGGCGAGAAGCTGATGTGGGCGGAACAGATGGCCCGCACGCGCCTGGACAGCCAGATCGAAGCGGTCCAGCAGGAGCTCCAGACCGAGCTGTCCGCAGAACTCTCCAGGGGCATTTCAAATCTCGTGATGCACGCCAGCCACGACCTGGCGCTCGGCCACCTCAAGGAATTGCTGCAGAAGCAGCACGACATTCGCCTTCAGCTCGAATATCACGGCAGCCTCGAAAGCCTCAACGGCCTGGCGCAGGGCCGCTGCGATCTGGCGGGATTCCACCTGCCCGAAGGAGGCCTGGAGACCGACTTCTTCGTCCACCGCCGCGCCTTCAAGCTGCGCGATCACACGCTGATCCGGTGCGCCACGCGAACCCAGGGGCTCATGGTCGCGCAGGGCAATCCGAAGGGCATACATGGCCTGCCGGACCTCACACGGGGGGAGATCAAGCTGATCAACCGCCAGTCCGGCTCGGGAACCCGCGTCGAACTCGACCAGCTGTTGCGCGAGGCGGGGATCGACGCCGCGCTCATCACCGGGTACGACACCTTCGAATTCACCCACCTTGCGGTGGCGGCCACGGTGGCCTCCGGCATGTGCGATGTCGGCTTCGGCATCGAGGCCGCCGCCGCGCAGTACCGGCTGGGATTCATTCCCTTGATCAGGGAGCGCTATTACCTCGCCTGCCGCAACGAGGTCGCGAGCGGAAAGCCGGTCAAATCGCTCATCGCCGTCCTCCGGAGCCCGGAATTCGAGACCCTGGTGAAAGACCTGGCGGGCTACGACTGGACCGGCGTCGGCGAGCAGATGAACGCCGAAGTGGTCCTCGGAGGGCGCGCCGGCGGCGGAGGGCGCATCGTACTGCAACCCGAAGCCAGGCCTGCGCGCGCGCGATGATCGGGCGGCAGCCCTTCAGTGCGTCAATGTCCTCGATGCCCTGCCCCGGAAGGGTGCCGATGGGCGCCCGCCGACCTCAGGCGGTCAGCTCCCTTGCGGTGATCGTGTATTTGAAATTATCCGGATCGAGGCTGTCCGCGCGGCCCGCATGCGTTTCGGCCTGGGGGTACATGAAAAAGGTGAGATTGCCGCCTTTCGCGTTCGGCAAGGTCAGATCGTTCGCCGTGTTGAACGCCACCCAGTTCATTTCCCACGCGCCGAAGAGCTTCGGTCTTACCGCCTGAACCAGCGGATCGCTGAGGTTCGTCGGTTGGGCCTTCTCCTCGAGCACGACTTTGCGCACGTCGGCAGGATCGACCGGAACCCAGCCGAAGCCCGCGAGATACACCTCGGCGCGGCAATGCTGCGCGCGCGTGATATTCGCCGTGCCTGCGCCGAGGCTCTTGTAGCCGAACTGGGATTTCGCCACGCGCACGCCGTATACATCGCGCGCGGGCAGGCCCACCGCGCGCGCGAGCCCCACATAGAGAGCGTTCAGGTCGGCGCACTTGCCGCCCAGGTTGCCGGTCTCCAGCATCGCCTTGATGTCTCCGACTCCGCAGCCGCGTGTCTTGGGATCGCGGTAGGTGTTTTCCACGATCCATTCGTAGATCGCCTTGGCCCGCTGGTAGTCGGACACGGCGCCCCTGGTGATGTCCCGGGCGGTCTTGCGGACGATCCCGTCGGTGGGCATGTGCTCGGTCGGCTCGGTGTAGAGCGCCCGCTGCCCGGGAGTCAGTTCGTCGATCCTTCCGGGTCTGGCCGAGAAATTCACGGCGCGGTCGCGAGTGGCGAAACGGCTGTGCAGTTCGACCATAGGTGAATTCACGGAGTCCGGCCACTCCGCGTAGAAAATCCCGGCGCCGTATCGGCGTTCGTGCAACAGCGTCGCCACCGCGGCGTTCCCCGACCAGGCATTGTCGATGGATCTTTGATAGAACGTATCGACCGACGGAATCGGCAACCACACCCGCGTCGTGCCACCCGGCACCAGGACTTCGACCCGCGTCGTGATTTCGAAGGTCCGCCACTTTTCGGCAGCCTGCGGGTTGAATGGAAGGTGTTGCGCGAGAGCGGGCTTGGGAAGGAACGCCGCCGCGGAAAGAGCCCCGGCTGTCTGAAGAAAGTGTCGGCGATACATTGCATTCTCCTCAAAGTTGATGCCGCTGATGACAGCTATCTTACCCATGCGGGGAAAGAGTTCAAGGCCCACCCTGCATCACACCGGGCCGGAACCGGCGCGCGCAAGGGAAACCGCCTTTACCAGCGCGTAGACGCCGCGGCCGGGGACGAGCCCGAGTCGATCAACAGCGCGCTGCGTGACGCGCGCCCGCAGCAGGGTGCCGCCCACGGCGATCACGACATCGACCGCACCGCCGCGCTCCGGGCCGAGTTCCCGAACCGTCCCTTCCAGGATGTTCTGGATGCTGATGTCTTCGGGACGCCTGAGCGCGATCGAAACGTCGCGGGCCCTGATGCGCACGCGCACGGGCTCACCCACCAGAGCGTCCACATTGGTGACCGTCAGCGTCCCGCCGTCGAACGCTAGCGTCGCGAGGTCGTACCGCAGATCCTGTTCGATCACTTTCGCGTCGATCACGGCGCCGCCCTCGAAGGTTCCCGCCACCGGCCTGAGGTCGGGCCGGCCCATCACCTCCTCGGCCGTGCCCACCTTCACGACCTCGCCGGCGGACATCAGCACCACGGCATCTGCGACCCGCACGACCTCCTCCACGGCGTGGCTCACGTAGAGGATGGGAATCCCCACCTCGTCGCGCATCAGCTCGATATATTGCAGGATCTCGTTCCTGCGGTGCGCGTCGAGCGACGCCAGCGGTTCGTCGAGCAGAAGCAGCTGCGGATCGGAAAGCAGCGCCCGGCCGATCGCAACGCGCTGCTTCTCGCCGCCTGAGAGGTTGCCGGGTCGCCGGTCCAGGAGTTCCCGAAGGCCCAGGAGGTCGACCACGCGTTCGAAGTTGTCCGAACGCCGCGCCGCGGCCGAGAAGAGGCCCCCGTAGCGCAGGTTCTGGCGCACGCTCAGGTGCGGGAACAGACGCCCTTCCTGAAACACGTACCCGACGCGCCGCTTCGAAGTGGGCACGTCGATCCGGCGAGCGCCGTCGAAAACTTCATGAGCGCCGATAGTAATGCGGCCGCGATCGGGTCGCAGCAAACCGGCGACCGCATTGACGACCGAGGTCTTTCCCGCGCCGGACCGGCCGAAAAGCACGGTGACGCCTTCGCCGGCTTCGAACTGCGCCCTGAGGCGGAATGCCCCAAGGCTGCGCTCAATGTCGACTTTCAGGGTCATCGCCCAGGATCCTCCGGGTTGCGCGGCGCACCAGCACTTCGGAAGCGAACAGCGCCGCCAGCGAAAGCGCGACCGCGATCAGGCTCAGGCGCAAGGCCGGTTCGTCGCCCGCCGGCATTTGGGTGTAAGTGTAAATCGCAAGGGGCAGGGTGCGCGTCTCGCCCGGAATGTTCGAAACGAAAGTGATGGTCGCGCCGAATTCGCCCAGGCCGCGGGCGAAGGACAGCAACATGCCCGTGAAAATTCCCGGCAGCGCGAGCGGCAGTGTCACGGTCCCGAACACGGCGAGGCGCCCGGCACCGAGCGTACCCGCCGCCGCTTCGAGCTTGCGATCGATGGTCTCGAACGACAGGCGCACCGCTCGCACCATCAGGGGAAAGCCCATGACGCCGGCCGCGAGCGCCGCCCCGGTCCATCTGAACGCCACGGCGACGCCGAACCACTCGTCGAGGATGGAACCTATCGGTCCCTGCCTGCCGAAAGCCAGGAGGAGGAAGTAGCCGACAACCACCGGGGGCAGCACCAGAGGCAGGTGCACTACGGCATCGAACAGCGTCTTTCCAGGAAAGCTGGCCCGCGCCAATGTGTAGGCGATGCCCACGGCAAACGGGAGGCTGACGAGGACGCTCCAGAACGCGACCTTGAGGCTCAGCCCCAGGACTTCGATTTCCTCGGGCGTCAGCGGCATCGATCAGTCGACGACGTCAAAACCGTGCTTTTCCCAGACGGCCCGGGCGGCGGGAGAGCGCAGGTAGCGCAGCAGGCTCCTGGCAACGAGGGACCCGGACGACGCAGTCACGGCCGCCGGATAGACGATTCTCGGATGAGAGGAGACGGGGAACTCGGCGACCACCCGTACGCGCCGTTCGGCGAGCGCGTCCGTCCGGTACACGATGCCCAACGGCGCTTCTCCCCGGGCAACAAGCACCAGAGCCGACCGAACGTTTTCGGAACGCGCGATCCTGCCCGACACTTCGGTCCACGCGCCGAGGGCTTCGAGCGCCGCCTTGGCGTACTTTCCGGCGGGAACGTGATCCGGATCGGCCATGGCGAGCCGGCTGCGCCCCAGCGCCTCGCCGAGGGAAAATCCGGGAACGATCGCCAGGTTGATGCTGCTCGCCCTGGGAGAAATCAGCGCGAGCCGGTTGGAAAGAAGCTCGACTCGGCTGCCGCCATCGATCAGCCTTCGCTCGTCCAGATAGTCCATCCACGCGACGTCCGCCGAGATGAACAGGTCGGCGGGCGCGCCGTGCTCGATCTGCCGGGCGAGGGCGGAACTGGCGGCGTAGGACGCTGCGGTCCCGTTTCCGACGCGCGGCTCGAATGCGAGAATCTGCGCATCGAGCGCTTCCTTCAGGCTCGCAGCGGCAAACACGACCGGACCCGCCGCGCGGGCGCCTGCGGGCAGGATACCGGCCACGATCGATACGAGCAGCACTGCCGCAAGATTTCCGCGCATGAGTCTCCGGGCCCGGGCCGTGATATACATATGAATATAACGAGGTGAATTCTATGCGACTGCGGAACTGGACACCAGATGCTATTTTGAGCGGCGCACCGGGACCAGGCGGGACAGGTGCCTCAGATCGGGCGCCACCGCCCGCGCGGCCCTGCGCTCCATCACGCGGTAGCGCCGCAGGACTTCCGCCCCGAGCGGGGTGATGCGCGCGCCGCCTCCGCCCTCGCCCCCGGTCAGCGTCTCGACCAGCGGTCGCCGGAATGCGGCGTTCATCGCCTCGACTAGGAGCCAGGCCCGGCGATAGGACATCCCCATCTTTCGCGCGGCGGCCGAGATCGAGCCGGTGCGCTCGATCTCGGCGAGCAGATCGGCCTTTCCCGGGCCGATCGCCACGACGGCGCCGATCAGGATCCGGATCTTGGGTACCAGCGGGGTCGGCATCGAAAACTCGGTCGTGTGAGCGCAGCGGCACGGGCGCTAGCGGACCAGTATAGTTCATCCTTTCGCCTGAGCCTGCGGGAGCCCGACTTGAGCCTGGATGCGCGTGAGCCGCCCGCCCCCGTAAGCGTCGCGGAAGCCTTCCGCTACTGGCTGAAGCTCGGCTTCATCAGCTTCGGCGGCCCGACCGGGCAGATCGCCATCATGCACCAGGAGCTGGTCGAGCGAAGGCGATGGATCTCCGAGAAGCGATTCCTCCATGCCCTCAACTACTGCATGCTGCTGCCGGGCCCGGAAGCCACCCAGCTCGCGACTTATATCGGCTGGATCATGCATCGTACCTGGGGGGGAATCATCGCCGGGACGCTGTTCGTGCTGCCTTCGCTCGCGATGCTCGCCGCGCTCAGCTGGATCTACCTGGTGTATGGAAACCTTCCACCGGTCGAAGGATTGTTCTACGGCATCAAGCCTGCTGTGACGGCGATCGTGCTCGTCGCCGCGTACCGCATCGGCTCCAGAGCGCTCAAGAACGCGGCGCTGTGGGCCATCAGCGCGGTGGCCTTCGTGGCAATATTCGCGTTCCACGTTCCGTTTCCCTACATCGTCCTCGGCGCCGCGATCGCGGGCTACGTCGGGGGACGCGTCGCCCCGGACAGGTTCTCTACCGGAGGCCACGGCACCGCCGCGAAAAGCCATGGCGCGGCGCTGATCGACGACGCCACGCCGACGCCCCCCCACGCGCTGTTCCGGTGGCCGCGTTTCCTCCGCGCGCTGGCCGCGTTCCTCTTTCTCTGGGCCGGCGCGCTCGCCGCGCTGTCCGCGGCTTTCGGCTGGGAGAGCACCCTCGCGCAGATGGGATGGTTCTTCACCAAGGCCGCCCTCCTCACCTTCGGCGGCGCCTACGCCGTTCTGCCCTACGTCTACCAGGGCGCGGTCGAGCACTACGGATGGCTCACCGCGACGCAGATGATCGACGGCCTGGCGCTGGGGGAGACGACGCCGGGACCGCTCATCATGGTGGTGGCCTTTGTCGGTTTCGTCGGCGGCTGGACCAAGGGAGCTCTGGGTCCGGAAGGACTGGCGCTCGCGGGTTGCGCGGGGGCGATGGTGGCGACGTTTTTCACCTTCCTGCCGTCGTTCCTCTTCATTCTCCTCGGTGGGCCGCTTGTGGAATCGACGCACGGAAACCTGCGGTTCACCGCGCCGCTAACGGGAATCACCGCCGCCGTGGTCGGAGTCATCGTCAATCTTGCGGCGTTCTTCGCGTGGCATGTCTTCTGGCCGGAGGGCTTGGGGGGACGTTTCGAATGGTTCTCCGCGCTGATCGGCATCGCGGCCGCCGCCGCGCTGTGGCGCTACAAAACCGGCATGATTCCCGTGATTCTGGCCTGCGGCGCGACCGGATTGATCTACCGCCTGGTGACGGTCTGAGGGGCGCCCGAAGTGCCGCTGCAAACAAAAAGGGCGCCAAGGCGCCCTTTCCACCTGCAGCCAGGTCGGGCTACTTCTTCTTGATACCCTTGTTCTTGCGAAAATTCGCCGTCGCCCTATCCTGCGCCTTGCCGAGCAGATCGGAATCCTTCTTTGCCGCGGCATCCGCCGTCTTCTTGGCTTCCGCTGCCTTGGCCGGGTCGGCGGCGGGGGCCGGCGGCAGCTTCGCCCAGACGGTGCCTGCGGCCGCAGCCATTGTAACGGTCATGATCACGATACGGATATTCATTGCGCTCTCTCCTCTCTCAGTGCTGGGCCTGCGGCGCGGCCGGCTGCCCCATCGCCGTTCCGGCCTTGACCTTGCCTGACTTGACGTCGTTGTACCAGTACTCGTGGTGTTCCCTGGCCCAGGCTTCGTCCACGTATCCGTGGCGCATCGACTCGTAGGCGCCATCCACCCCTATCGTGCCCATGTAGATGTGGCCGAGCGACAGCGCCATCACTGCACACGCCGAAACGAGATGAACGACGTTGGCCTCGATCATGACCGCCCGCACCTGGTCGAAGTTCGGGAAGTTAAGTATCAGGCCCGTCGCGCTGACGATGATGCTGAGCGCGACTACCCCTATCCAGAACCAGACCTTCTCGCCCGCGTTGAACCGACCGGAAGGGACGTGCTTGCCGCCGAACATGCCGCCGGCGCTCGCGAACCACCTGAAGTCGTACGCAGCGGGCAGATTGTCCTTGATGTAGATGACGATGAATACGAGCAGGCTCAGCGCGAACAGCGGTCCCACGAAATTGTGCAGGTGCTTGGACAACTGCGTCAGCCACGCGAACAGCGTGTAACCGATGACCGGGAGCAGCACGTATTTCCCGACGAACATGATCAAGCCGGTCACGCCGAGGATCGCGAAGCTGATCCCCATGACCCAGTGCGCGTAGCGCTCGAGCGCGGTGAAGCGCTGGATCAGCCTGCCGGTCGGAGTCGAATGCAGCTTCACCGGTCCCTTACTCCAGTAGTAAAAGCCGATGGCGAGGGCGACCAGGGCGATTGCCCATCCGCCGATCGGCGTGATCCAGGCGTTACGCAACTGTCTCCAGGTCTCGCCGTAGGTCTGGACCAGCACGCCGGTCTCGCGGCCCTTGATCGAGGTGTACTCCTCCTTGCCGGAGCGCACGTCGCGCCACACCGGGGCGTTGTTGTAAGGCTGGGACTGCGCGCGCTGCTGCTGGGTTTCGGCCGGCTGCTGCGCCAGCGCCGTGCCGCCGAGCGGCAGCACCAGAGCCAGCGAGACGGCAAAGGAACGCGCCCACACCGCAATGGGTTTCATGAGGCTTACTCCTATTCCGCGCGCGTGTATTCGTTCTGGGCGAGATTGCGAGCCTTGACGGCGGACTCCCAGGCCGTTTTGTCGCCCTTGCCCCACTTTGAGGTGGTGTAAAGGCTCGCCGCGGGATCGTTATCCCAGGGCTTCGTATCGGGCTTGCCCTGGTACTTCCCCTGCTTGTAGACCGTGACCTGGTCACGCTCGCCGCAAGCGGCGAGGCCGAGGGCGAGCACCAGCGCGGCGCCGGCGAGCACGAGCGTGCGGGCGGCGTTCATGATTTCGCTCCCGCCGCGGCCTTTTGCTGGTCGGGCTTGCCGTAAGCGGTGCCCCAGCCCCAGACTTCGGAGCCCTTGCCGCGCTTGAGCACCCGCTGGCGGTAGATGTCGGCGATGACGTCACCGTCCCCGCCGAGCAGAGCCTTGGTCGAGCACATCTCGGCGCAGGCGGGCAGCTTGCCCTGGGCAAGGCGGTTCGAGCCGTACTTGGTGAACTCCTCCTTCGAGAGGTCCTTCTCCGGGCCGCCCGCGCAGAAGGTGCACTTGTCCATCTTGCCGCGCAGGCCAAAGGCGCCCGCCTGCGGGAACTGCGGCGCGCCGAACGGGCAGGCGTAGAAACAGTAACCGCAGCCGATGCACAAGTCCTTGTCGTGCAGCACCACGCCTTCGTCGGTACGGTAGAAGCAGTCCACCGGGCAGACCGCCATGCAGGGCGCGTCCGAGCAGTGCATGCAGGCGACCGAGATCGACTTCTCGGCGCCCACGATGCCGTCGTTGACGGTCACCACGCGCCGGCGGTTCACTCCCCAGGGCACTTCGTTCTCGTTCTTGCAGGCGGTCACGCAGCCATTGCACTCGATGCAGCGCTCGGCGTCGCACAGGAATTTCATTCTGGCCATAGTCTTCTCCTCGTCCTATTTCCGCTATGCCCGCTCGATCTGGCAGACGGTGGTCTTGGTTTCCTGCATCATGGTCACCGAGTCGTAGCCGTAGGTCGTGGCGGTGTTCACCGCCTCGCCGCGCACGATCGGCGCCGCCCCGTCCGGGTAGTAGGGCAGCATATCCTGGCCCTGCCACCAGCCCGAGAAGTGAAACGGTATGAACGCGTGATCCGGCCCGACCCGCTCGGTGACGAGCGCCTTGACCTTGATTCTTGCGCCGGACGGGGTCTTCACCCACACGTACTCGCCCTCGCGGATGCCGCGGTCGTTCGCCGCCCTCGGATTGATCTCGACGAAGTTGTCCTGCATCAGCTCGGCCAGCCACGGATTGGAGCGCGTCTCCTCGCCCCCGCCTTCGAACTCCACCAGCCGCCCCGAAGTGAGAATGATCGGGAAGGTCTTGCCGATATCCTTGTTCTTCTCCTGGATCGACTTGTACAGGGTCGGCAGGCGCCAGAAGGCCTTCTTGTCGTCGTGGGTCGGATACTTGGCGATCAGATCCGGCTTGATGCTGTAGAGCGGCTCGCGGTGCTGCGGAATTCCGTCGGGGAAGTTCCAGACGACGGCGCGCGCCTTGGCGTTGCCGAAGGGATGGCAGCCGTGGTTTTTCATGACCACGCGCTGGATCCCGCCCGAGAGATCGGTCTTCCAGTTCTTGCCCTCGGCCTCCTTCTTTTCCTCGTCGGTCAGCTCATCCCACCAGCCGAGCTTCTTCAGCAGCACGTGGTCGAACTCGGGGTAGCCGGTGGTGATGTCCGCGCCCCTGGAGTGCGAGCCGTCCTCGGCGAGCAGGTTGACGCCGTCCTTTTCGACGCCGAAGTTCGCGCGGAAGTTGCCGCCGCCGTCCATGACGTGCAGGTGGGTGTTGTACAGGTTCGGCGAACCCGGGTGCTTGAGAGCCGCATTGCCGTAGCACGGCCATGGCAGCCCGAAGTAGTCGCCGTCGAGCACGTAGCCGGTTTTCGCGTCCTTGCCGCCCTTGGCGCGCAGGGTCTTGACGTCGAACACCTGCATGTTGCGCATGTGCGCCTGCAAGCGCTCGGGCGACTGGCCGGTGTAGCCGATCGTCCAGGTCCCGTGGTTGAATTCGCGGGTGATGTCCTCGATATCCGGCTCGTCGTTCTTCACCTTGATGTTCTGCTTGCCGTCCTTCTTGCCGACCAGCTGATCGGCGAAGCCGAGCTTCTTGGCGAACAGGTACATGATCGTCTGGTCGGGCTTGGACTCGAACAGCGGCTCGATCACCTTCTCGCGCCACTGCACCGAGCGGTTGGAGGCCGTCACCGATCCGATCGTCTCGAACTGCGTCGCCGCGGGAAGCAGGTACACGCCCTGCCCGGCCTTCGCCTGCACGCCTTCGACCGGCATCGCCGCCATCGCCGCGGTCGCCGAGGGGTACGGGTCGACCACCACCAGCAGATCGAGCATCTTCATCGCCTTGACCATTTCCAGGCCGCGGGACTGGCTGTTCGGGGCATGGCCCCAGAAGAACAAGCCGCGGATGTTCGGGTCCTGGTCGATGTTCTCGTTCTTCTCCATCACGCCGTCGATCCAGCGCGATACCGTGATCCCCGGCTTGGTCATCATCGCGGGCGAAACGTATTGCGCTTGCAGCCACTTGAGATCGACGTTCCACACGCGCGCCCAGTGGGCAAAGGACCCCGGGGCGATGCCGTAGTAACCCGGCAGCGAATCCGGGTTCGGTCCGAGATCGGTCGCGCCCTGGACGTTGTCGTGGCCGCGGAAGATGTTCGCGCCGCCACCCGCTACGCCGATGTTGCCGAGCGCGAGCTGCAGGATGCAGGAGGCGCGCACCATGGCATTGCCGATGGTGTGCTGCGTCTGCCCCATGCACCAGACGATGGTGCTCGGCCGGTTCTTCGCCATGGTCTCGGCGACTTTGTACACCTCCGCCTCGGGCACGCCGCAGGCTTCCTCGACCGCGGCGGGCGTCCACTTCTTCATGACGTCTTCCTTCACCTTCTCCATGCCGTAGACGCGGTCGTGGATGTACTTCTTGTCCTCCCAGCCGTTCTTGAAGATGTGGTGCAGCACTCCGAACAGGAACGGGATGTCGGTGCCGGAACGGATGCGGATGTACTGGTCGGCCTTCGCCGCGGTGCGGGTGAAACGCGGATCGGCGACCATGATCTTCGCGCCGGTCTCCTTGGCGTGCAGCGAATGCAGCATCGACACCGGGTGCGCTTCGGCCGCGTTCGAGCCGATATAGAGCGCCGCCTTGCAGTTGTGCATGTCGTTGTACGAATTGGTCATCGCGCCGTAGCCCCAGGTGTTCGCGACGCCCGCGACCGTAGTCGAGTGGCAGATGCGCGCCTGGTGGTCGGTGTTGTTGGTGCCCCACAGGCGCACCCACTTGCACATCAGGTAGGACTGTTCGTTGTTGTGTTTGGAGGAGCCGACAAAGTACAGCGCGTCGGGTCCCGATTCCTTGCGGAGCGCGAGCATCTTGTCGCCGATCTCGTTGATCGCGGTCTCCCAGGAAATGCGCTGGTACTTTCCGTTGACCAGCTTCATCGGGTACTTCAGGCGGTGCGAATGCTCGGTCATGCCGTGCTCGCGAACCGAAGCGCCTTTGGCGCAGTGCGCGCCCAGATTGAGCGGCGAGTCGAACACCGGTTCCTGGCGCACCCACACGCCGTTCTGCACCACGGCGTCGATCGCGCAGCCGACCGAGCAGTGCGTGCATACGGTGCGTTTCACCTCGATCTTGCCGCCGTCGCCTTTCACCTGCGCCTCGGCTCGGCCGATCATGTTGAACGGCAACTGGGTCGCGAACGCCCCCGCGCCCGCCGCGACGCCCGAGCGCTTGAGGAACGCACGCCGGTCGATGGTCTTCGCCAGCATGCCGGAGAGACTGCGTGACAGACGGCTGTGGCCGGACGAAAGATGAGCGGGAGCGCCAGCAGATTTCCTGGTGAGCAGCATAATCGGGTCTCCTCGGTTCAGACTTTTGCGGTGTTGTAGTAGCTGCGGACGTGGGCGGTTTCCTGATAGCCCCGGCCGCGCCGTTTGTCGGTGCTGGCGAGGGCCTTGGGCTCATCGGGAGTGACCGCCCGGCCGGCGATCGCGGCCGCCGTTGCGGCGCCGCCGGCGCCGACTGCGAGTAGGAAGTTCCTGCGAGTGAGCTTGGATTTGGTTTCGCTTTTCATGTGCCGGCTCCTCTCCTCTTATCGTCAAAACCCAAATATGCAACTCAGTGCTTGGGCGCATTAGAACACTTTTAGGGCTTCGGTTTCAACTACAAAGAAAGCCTGCGCGAAACGGGCGACGTGCCTGTAGAAGTCGGCCTTTTCATTCACGCATATCGCATTGCAAAATGGCGGCAGGGACCGTTCGAGGTAACGCTCGAAAAAGTCGCGTTGCTTTTGCAGTGCAGCATCATCGGAGCCCTTGGAAATCAGGTGTCTCATGATTTCGAAGAGTCCCGACACGTGGTCCTCAGGCTCGCGGGCGGAATCGGATTTGGCAAGCCCCATGGCGTCCAGCTCCTGCCTGATCCGCACCAGGATCTTCTCCCGGCCGGACTCGGTCAGGTAGAAGCTCGCGTAGGGGGTCACCGGCGCTTTCCCGGTGCCGACGTAGAGCTGGTCGTACTCGAGCCGCGCCGCCTCCGCGTCCGCGGCCCGGGCGGCGCTCGCCAGGGCGTTCCAGGCCATCGCCAGCGGGGTCGGCTCCGCCTCGGCGACGGGCTCGCCGGAACCCCCGATGGTTTCGAGCAGGCGCGCGTCGGGTCCGCCGTAAAAAAGACGCGCCAGCAGCGCGTAGTACCCGGCACGCGCCTCGTCTTCGGGCGCTTTCTGCGGCTGGAAATCGAGCGGTGTGACGGTCGCGCTCATCGCTTGACCTCTTGTATCGAAATTTCCTTTTTGTTCTCCATCATGTCCACCACGCGGCAGTCGGCGCACATCTGCAGCCGGGCGAGGGCGCCGTCGGCCGCGAACATCGAATGCCCGCTCAGCTTGCCGAGCATGTTGTCGACCAGTTGCCGGGTCCCGAAAGGCTTGCCGCAGCGCACGCAGTTGAACGGCTCGGCCTCGTTGAGGGTGATTTCCTGTTTTGCCTGCGCGGCCAGAAGCAGGCGCGGGGCGAGCGTAATCGCGTTTTCGGGACAGGTGCTGGCGCACAGTCCGCACTGCACGCAGTTGCGCTCGATGAATTTGAGCATCGGCCGATCCCGGCCGTCGGCCAGCGCCGACTCCGGACACGCGCCCACGCAGGCCATGCACAAGGTGCAGGTCTTCCGGTTCACCAGCACCTGACCGTACGGTGCCCCGGCACCGAGCGCGATGACCTGCTGCGGCTTGGGCGCGTGTTTCGCGAGGTGCTCGATTGCAAACTCGAGCGTCGCGCGTTTCTCGGGAGCGAGATTGTAGGTCGCAGGTTTGGGGACCGTGGCTGCGGGCGCAAGCGTCCACACTTCCCTTTCCAGCGCGGCGAGGTCGTCGGCTGCGAGCAGACGAAAGTGTGCGCCTTCGTATCCCATGGCGCCGACGATGGTCTGGGCGTAACCCAGCTGCCGGGCCAGCGCGTCGCCGTACTCGGCCACCTCCCTCGGCCCGGCGAGGATGAGGACTTGGCTCGCCCCGTAGGCGAGCGCGGCGAGCAGAACGTCGATCCCAACCGAGGCCGGGTGGTGAACTTCGAGCGGGATCACGCGCGCCGGAAGTCCCCGCCCGCGACGCGCGAGCCTGGCGATGAGGTCACGGCTCTCACCCGTATTGTGGAACAGCAGGCAGGCATCCTTGCCGCCCGCCTGCGCATATACCGAAAGGAGGCGCTTCAGGCGCGCGCCCAGATCCGGTACGCGTGGATAGGCGAAGGTCATCGCGCCCGAGGGACACACGGTGGTGCAGCCGCCGCATCCCATGCACAAGTGCGGATCGACCTTGACGAGGTCGCCGTCCGGAGCGATCGCCCCGGTCGAGCACACGTCGAGGCACTGGGTGCAGCCGAGCTTGCTCGAGCGGCTGTGGGCGCAGATTTTTTCGTTGTAGGCGAAGAACCTCGGCTTCTCGAATTCGCCGACCATCTGCGCGAGCTGCGCCGCGGCGAGCGCCTGCTCGAGCGGATCGTCGCCGGGCGCCAGATAGCCCTGCGGAAGCTGGAGCGTCCTGAGGAACGGCTGGCGAGAGAGATCGAGCACCATGTCGAAGCGTTCGCTGCGCGCCCGCTCGACCCGTTCGAAGTCGATCGCGCCGATCGCACCGCAGGCCTTGACGCACTGGCGATGCGCCTTGCACTTGTCGGGATCGACCTGGTAGGAAAAGTCGATCGCCGATTCCGGGCAGGCCTTGATGCAGGCATTACAGCGCGTGCAGACCTCCAGGTCGATCGGGTTGTCCTGCTCCCACTCGATTCCGAACTCGCCGAGATGGCCCTTGACCGATTTCAACTTTCCCGACCAGACCGGATACCGGCGTTCCGCCGGCAGCTCCCCTCCCCGCTGGCTGGTGACGAGCACGTTGACCTCGAGCCGGTCGGCGAGCCTTTCCGCCCAGGGGATCGCCGCCTCGGCCGGGCCGACGATCAGCAGCTCACCCCCCGACTTGTACGACACGCCCGCGACCGGCTCCGCCTCCGGAAGCTCGGCGAGCGCAAGCAGGGCCGCGATCTTGGGGGTCGCCGCGGCGCCTTCCTTGGACCAGCCGGCGTGCTCCCGGATATTGACGAACTTCAGCTCGGCCGTCGCTCCCGCCGATTCCGCGAGCTCCGAGAAAAGCGGCGCCTCCTGCGTGCAGGCAACCACGCAGGCGTCGTCCTTGAGCCCCTGTTCGAAGCTGCGGATTTCCTTGCGGCAAAGCTCCGTATGGACCCGGATCGGTTGCTTCAGCTTGAGCGCCGCCGCGAGCGCCCGGGCGTCGAGCGCCATGGTCTCGTTGCAGTTGCACAGCTTGAGCGTTCGGTCCTCGAGCGACATCAGGTCTTGTCCTCGGCCTCCGGCGGCGGGGCGGGCGCTTCCGCCCCTGTCGCGACTTGCGCCCCGCGCTCATTCCCGGCGCCCGGGGCCGCGTTCGGGGCAAGTTCGGATTCACCGGGAGATTCCGCCGACACCGTCTCCTCGGGAAACAGCGCCCGGTTTGCCCGCTTCAGCCCTTCCAGCATCTCCGCGGGGATCGGGTCGGGCTTGGAATAGTCGTCGATGTAGGTGTCGAGCCCGTCCATGACGTTGAAATGCGGGTCGTGGAAAAGTTTTTTCAGCGCGAACCGGCGCAGCTTCTCGTCGACGTCCGGATGCAGAAAGTCGCGGTACTCCGAGGCGAGACCGTGCAGCGAATCGATCGACGCCAGTTCCGGCTTGGGCACCGGCGGCGCACTTGCCGCTCCGCCCGGCGCCGGGGCCCCGCCGGAGGGGGACGGGACCGCGGATGTCGGCGCCACGGCCTCCCTGGCCGATTCGAGCTTGCGGCGCGACCATCGCGCCAGGAACGACTGTTTTTCGTCGAGGCTCATGGACCGTCCCGGCGCGCGCCCTTGAAGGAAGGCGGGCGGATGCGTCTCTTCTTCGCCTCGGGCTTGTAATGTTTGACAACGTACTGCTCGAGCCAAGGGACCCACTCAGCCGGCATGGGAACGCCGTCGACGGTCGCGCCGCCGTCCATTTGCCGGGCGGCCTCGTTGTAGCTCACCGTGACCGATTGCGGCAGCCCCGAGCCGTCCTCCTCCAGCCAATTGACGAAAACGAAGGGCTGGGGCGATTGCAGGTTGAGGTAATACCCCTCGGCCTCGTCGTGGAACAGCTCCAGTTTGAATCCCGGGTGGAGCCAGCGTGTGCGATCGCCGTCCTCCATGAGCGCGCGGGACGGCGCGCCGGGCTCGCTGGTGTCCGGCACGACTCCGATGGGTTCCCACTTGGCCGACTGCCAGCGGTTCTCGAGTGTGGTGCGCTCCATGACGACGGCAACGGCAAGCTCTGGATAGGACATTTTTCCGGCTATACTGGTTGTCCCGCACTGCAATCATGAAACGAAATGCATGATGCGCGGCCGAACCGCATGATGCGCGGCCGCGCAAACAAACGCAACCCATGACCGACCGAATCATCCGCGTTGCCGATGCCAGACGCCTGAAGTCCCTCCCCTCCGAAGGGTCATCGTTCCTGCCCTCCGGGGCGACGGCGGACACGCTCGGAAGGTTGCTCCGCGACCTGCGCGTGTCGGTCACGGACCGCTGCAACTTCCGCTGCATCTACTGCATGCCGCGCGAGGTGTTCGGCCCGGACTATGCCTTCCTTCCGCGGAGTGAACTGCTCAGCTTCGAGGAGATCGCCCGGCTCGCGCGCGTTTTCACCGGCCACGGCGTCGAAAAAATCCGGCTAACGGGCGGCGAACCCCTCCTGCGCAAGAACCTCGAGCGCCTGATCGGGATGCTCGCCGCGATTCCCGGCCTCGACCTCACGCTCACCACCAACGGCTCGGTGCTCGCAAAGAAGGCGCGCGCGCTCAAGAGCGCCGGCTTGAAGCGCGTCACGGTCAGCCTCGACTCGCTCGACGAGCGCACCTTCCGCGCGATGAACGATGCCGACTTCCCCGTTTCGGAAGTGCTCGCCGGGATCGACGCCGCCGCCGCCGCGGGGCTGGCGCCGGTCAAGATCAACATGGTGGTCAAGCGCGGCGTCAACGAGGATTCCGTCGTTCCGATGGCGCGGCACTTTAGGGGCAGCGGCCACGTCGTGCGCTTCATCGAATTCATGGACGTCGGCGCGACCAACGGCTGGCGTCTGGACGACGTCGTGCCCTCGGCGGAGATCATCCGCATGATCGGCGCGGAGACGCCGCTCGATCCGATCGGCGCGAACTATCCGGGCGAAGTCGCCGAGCGCTGGCGCTACCGGGACGGGTCAGGCGAGGTCGGCGTGATCTCCTCGGTGACGCGGGCGTTCTGCCGCACCTGCACCCGAGCCCGCCTCTCCACCGAAGGCATGCTGTATACGTGTCTTTTCGCCACGGCGGGCTACGACCTGCGCGCCATGCTTCGCACGGGCGTCCCCGACAGCGAGATTTCGGGCGCCCTGGCGCGCATCTGGCGGGCTCGTGCCGACCGCTACTCGGAGATCCGCACCGCCGAGACCGCGCGGCTGCGCAAGATAGAGATGTCCTACATCGGCGGATGAAGACGCCGCGCCGCCCCAGGCTCACCCGTGCCTCCCAACCCCTCACCTTCGAGGTCGAGGCGATCAACGAGCGCGGCGAGGCCGTCACCGCGCCGATCGCCGGGGAGCACCCGCTCACGCTCTACGTCGACAAGCGCGAGGTCGTCACGCTGATGACGCTCGGCCAGGCGCCCGAGGCGCTCGCCATCGGCTACCTGCGCAACCAGCGCCTGGTGAAATCCATCGAGGCGCTCGCCTCGGTGCAGGTCGACTGGGAAACGGAATCGGTCGCGATCACGACGCACGAGCCCGTGGCGGGCCTCGAGGCCAGGATGACCAAGCGCACCGTCACCACCGGCTGCGGCCAGGGCACGGTGTTCGGCGGTTTCATGGAAGAAATCGATTCGATCGAATTGCGCAACGACGTCACGCTCACCGAAGAGGCGCTGCACGCCCTTCTCGACGCCGTGCGCCGGCACGAGGCGATCTACAAGCAGGCGGGCGCCGTTCACGGCTGCGCCCTCGCATCCCAGGCCGCGGCGGGAGTCGAGATCCTCTACTTCGTCGAGGACGTCGGCCGTCACAACGCGGTGGACGCAATCGCCGGCCTGATGTGGCTGGACGGCGTCGACGGCTCGGACAAGATCTTCTACACCACCGGGCGCCTGACCTCGGAGATGGTGATCAAGGCCGCGCAGATGCGAATCCCTTTCCTGGTTTCGCGCTCGGGCCTCACCAAGATGGGACACGACATCGCGGCGAAGCTCGGCATCACCATGATCGGCCGCGCGACGGGCGGCAAGCACTACCTGCTCTTCACCGGCAGGCACCGCTTCAGGAAGAGCGTCGCCCCGACTCTGCTGGCCTGACCGCGAAGCCGTGCTCGCATCGGTCACCGGTCTCATCCTCGCGGGCGGCAAAGGCAGCCGCATGGGCGGAGTGGACAAGGGGCTGCAGAGTTTTCGCGGCAAGCGCCTGGTCGATCACGTCTACGAGCGCCTCGCGCCGCAGGTCGGCGGGGTCATCATCAACGCCAACCAGAACCAGGACGAATACCGGACCTTCGGCGTGCGCGTGGTGAGCGATGCGATCGGCGGTTTCGCCGGGCCGCTGGCGGGATTGCACGCCGGCCTGTCGGTCTCCAAGCGGTCTTTTCTCGCCTCGGTCCCTTGCGATTCACCCTTCCTGCCCGCGGACCTGGTGGAGCGTCTGTACCAACGGATCGACGAGACCGGCGCCGAGCTGGCCCTGGCGAAGACCGGCGACCAGCCGCACCCGGTGTTCTCGCTGATGCGCCGCGGCGTGCTCGACCACCTCGCCGACTTCCTGAAAAACGGCGGCCGCAAGATCGATGCCTGGTATGCAACGCTCAATGTCGTCGAAGTCGCCTTCGACGACGAGGCGGACGCCTTCTCCAACATCAACACGCGCGAAGAGCTGCAAACCTGGGAGAATGCGCGGCAAGATTGAGCGCTCGCCGACCCCGGGGACTACACGCTCGGCGCCTATTCGGCCGGCGCGCTGGGGGAGGCGGCCGCAAAAGCCGTGCGCGGCAGAGTGGAGAACCAGGGAGCCTTCGCGCCGATGCGGCGCACTCTATCACTGCGCGGCAAAGCGCGCCCGGATCGCCTCGATTCGCGCGCGGTTCACCCCGAGGTCTCCCCTCCCGATCCGCGAAGCCGAGCGGACCTGGATCACCCTGGCGCTTTCGTCGGCGAGGAACTCGGCGTCGTCCACGAACTTCAGCCACCGGGTCTGGAATTGCGCGTAGAGATACCCGGGCTCCGTCCGGATGATGCGCGCGCCTTCGGTCGTCTCGACGATGCGTTTGATGCGATCGATCGCCGCCCTGCCCTCGCCCGTGAACTTGAGTGGGGCGATCTCCGCGTACGCTTTCATCGGATGATCGGGATACAGGCCCGCCTGGCTGCTCACGCTGTTCTGCGTGGGCGAAGGAGGCTTGAGCCTGCCGTCCTTGACGCCCAGATCGGGCGGCTCCTTCCCCGCGAGAAATCCCGCCTGGCCGGCGACGAACACCGCCGCGACGAGCGCAACCAGCGCGTACAGCACGTACAGCAGCCACATCATGACGTCATTTTACGCGGACGCCCCGCGTACCGGGTCGAGTCCAGCCGGGGTTTTTCAACAATCCGCTAAAGCGCCATAATTCGCGCGTGGCCACCCTAAGAGAAGTCATCTCCTGCACCAGCGACTACGACCCGGACGCGCTGCCGGTCGCCAAGGCCAACGAAGTCATCCGCTCGTTCGTGAAGCCGGTGTCCGGCGTCGAGAAGCTTCCCGTGCGCGAGGCGCTCGGGCGCGTACTGGCGAAGGACATCGTCTCGCCGATCAACGTCCCCTCGCACGACAACTCGGCGATGGACGGCTATGCGGTGAGGAGCGACGACCTGGTCGCGGGCGAAGTCACCCTCATCGAGATCGGAACGGCCTACGCGGGGAACGCATTCACCGGCGAGGTGCGGCGCGGCGAGTGCGTGCGGGTGATGACAGGGGCGGTCATGCCCGGCAGCACCGACACGGTGGTCATCCAGGAGGCGGTGAGCGCCGAGGGCCGGCGCATCACCATTCCGCCCGGACAGGAAACCGGCCAGAACCGCCGGCTCGCAGGCGAAGACCTGCGCAAGGGCACGCCCGCGCTGCGCGCGGGTCGGATGCTGCGCCCGGCGGACATCGGACTCGTCGCTTCCCTCGGCATCGGCGAGGTGAGCGTGCGTCGCAAGCTGAAGGTCGCGTTCTTCTCCACCGGCGACGAGCTGGTTTCGGTCGGGAAGAAGCTCAAGGCGGGCGAAGTCTACGACTCCAACCGCTACACGCTCTGGGGCATGCTCGAGCGCCTGGGGTGCGAGGTGATCGACCTCGGCGTGGTGCGCGACGACCCGAAGAAACTGGAGGCGGCTTTCCGCAAGGCCGCGGCGGTCGCCGATGCCGTGGTGACCTCGGGCGGCGTCTCGGTAGGCGAAGCCGATTTCACCAAGCAGATGATGGCGAAGCTGGGCGAAGTCGTTTTCTGGAAAATCGCCATGCGCCCGGGGCGTCCGATGGCCTTCGGTCGCATCCGCGCGCACGGAAAATCGGCATATCTCTTCGGCCTGCCCGGCAACCCGGTCGCCGTCATGGTCACCTTCTACCACTTCGTGCGCGGCGCGCTGCTGCATATGATGGGCAGAACCGACACCGCGCTCCCGCTCCTTCGCGCGAGATCGGAAGCGGCGATGCGCAAGAAGCCGGGGCGCACCGAATATCAGCGCGGCGTTCTCGAACTGAAAAACGGCGAATGGAGCGTGCGCCTCACCGGCGCGCAGGGTTCGGGGATTCTGCGCTCGATGTCGGAAGCGAACTGCTTCGTCGTGCTCGGGCACGAGCAAGGGGGCGTGAAGGCGGGGGATTACGTCGAGGTGATGGTGATGGATGGATTGGTCTAGTCACGACGCCAGGAGATGACGATCGTCGCCAACATCGCAGTCGCGCTGGTCGCGCTGCTGCACCTCTGGTTCCTGGTTCTGGAGATGTTTCTCTGGACCCGGCCGCTGGGCCTCAGGATCTTTCGCCTGACGCCGGAGTTTGCCGCGGCCTCAAAGGCGCTCGCCGCGAATCAGGGTCTTTACAACGGTTTTCTCGCCGCCGGGCTGGCGTGGGGGCTGGTCCTCGGCGACGCTGGAAATCCGATCAAGGTCTTTTTCCTCGGCTGCGTCATCGTCGCCGGCGTTTTCGGCGCGCTGACGGCAGGCCGGACGATCCTCTGGGTCCAGGCGCTTCCCGGCGCCGCGGCGATGGCCCTGGTGTTGCTGGGGTGACCCGTTCCGCCGGACCTCAGCCGAGCGCCGCGATCTTGGCGAGAAGCTCTTTCGGATCGATGGGCTTGACGATGTAGTCTTTCGCGCCCTGGCGAATACCCCAGACCCGGTCGGTCTCCAGTCTCTTGCTGGTGCAAACGATCACCGGGATGTGCTTGGTAGCCTCGTCGTGCGTGATGGTGCGCGTCGCCTTGAACCCGTCGGTCCCCGGCATGATGATGTCCATCAGGACCAGGTCCGGCAGCTCGGACTTGGACTTGGCAATGCCCTCGTCGCCGCTCTGCGCGGTCACGCACTGGTAACCCTGCTTGCTGAGCACTTCCAGCAGGAACTGGCGGTCGGTGGCGGAATCGTCGACGATCAGGATCTTCTTGATTGGCATGGCAAACCCCCTCTTGGACTGGACCGGCTTCGGAACCCGCCGCACCGATTCGATGCACTGCGTCGATGTGCGGACACCCCGGTAGTATAAGTCCTGTTCGCGCAAGGTAAACCGGGAAGTTCCGGGCAGTTGCCTGGCGAGGCCGAAGGCAAGATGAGGGACCGGATTGGCAAATCACGCCCGCGACAGGGGCATCATCGGCCTTTTTCCAGGGGAAAAAAGTGAAAACACTTCGCGACCCAACCCGCGTCGCCTTGGGAATCAGGGCTGATCAGAGCTTCCCTAGCCCGTAAACAGCCGCACCAGCGTCAAAGCCAGCATCCCGCCGACGATCGTCGCGAGGATGCTGCGCGTCGCCACCGCAAGAGCGAACGCAACGAGGCCACCGACGAGGCGCGGATTCTCGATCGAGATCGACAGGGCGCCGTGCGCCAGTGCGATATCCGGAACGACGATCGCCATGAGCGCCGCGGCCGGCGCGTAACGCAGCACCCGCTCCGCGGTGGGCGGCAGGCGCAGGTGGCTCCCCGGCAGGATGAACACGGCGCGGGTGAGGAACGCGATCGCCGCCATTCCGGCGATGAGCGCCCAGACCAACCAGGATTCCGCCGCCACGCTAGGCCCTCCCCGGTTCCTTGCGCGGGCCGAACCGCGCGACCGCGAGACCGACCGCCACTCCGGCCGCGATGGCCGCGAGCAGGCCGAGGTTCAGCGGCAATTTCGCTGCGATCAATGCGGCGCCGCCGGCTGCCAGCGATCCCAACACCACCGCGCGGTCGAAGAAAAGCGGGATAAGCAGCGCGATCAGGCCGAGCGTGCTCGCGAATTCGAGCGACCATTCCCCGGGGATCATCGCGCCGGCGAAGATTCCGATCCACGATGAAAGCTGCCACGCGCACCACATCACCAGCGATCCGCCCAGGAAGTACCAGTGCTTGTGCCGGTTGCCGTCCTCCGGCCGATAGCGCCCGGCGAAGAGCGCGAACACGCCGTCCACCGTGATGTAGGAGAGCAGCATGCGCCAGGGACGCGACAGATGCTCGAAGTGCGGCGCGAGGACCGCGCTGTAGATGACGTAGCGAAGATTCACGACGAGCGCCGTGGCGACCATCACCCACAGAGGTGCTTTTGCGATGAGGAGCGGCAATACGGCGAGCTGGGCCGTGCCCGCGAACACGAGCACGCTCATCGCGACAGCCTGCGCCTCGCTCAGGTCCGCGCTCACCATCGCCACGCCCGTGACGACTCCCCAGGGCACGATGCCGACGAGAAGCGCGGCCGAAGCGAGAGCGCCTTCGCGCAGCGCCGAGATCTGCTCGCGTTTCATTTTCTTGGTTCCGTCAAAACGAAAGGGCCGCACCGCGGCCCCGTCTTCCCGGCGGCCGGACCGCTATTTCCTGATGCCCCCGTAGAGCATCGCGACGAACTTGTCCCAGGCCACCTTCGGGATGCGGTCCGCCGCTGCGATCACGCTGGCCGCGGACCCTTTCCCTAGGGATGCTCTGATTAACGTCATGCCCGCGAAAGCGGGCATCCAGCAAGCGGCTGAAATTCCTGGATTCGCGCTTGCGCGGGAATGACGAAATCAGAGTTGATCAGAGCTTCCCTAGTCGACCTTCGATTCGTCGCGATACATCACC
>JBATEB010000391.1:0-8269 GCA_049663805.1 Burkholderiales bacterium
CTACAGCACCACCGACCTCGCCATGGGGGCGGTGATGGTGGTGCTGATCATGGAGTACGCGCGCAAGCGCTACTTGCCGCTGTTCGTCCTGAACATCGTGCTCATCCTCTACGCGGTGTACGGCCAGGTGGTGCCCGGCATGTTCTACCATCCGGGTTTGAGCTGGGAGCGCGTGGTCGGCGCCATGAGCGTGGAAATGTCGACCGGCATCTTCTCCAGCCTGGCCCAGCTCGCGCTGACGCTGATCGGTTCGTTCATCCTCGTGCTCAGCGCATTGCGTGCCTTCGGCTGCGTCGAGTCCATCCTGAAGGGTTCCAAACTGGTCGCGGCGCGCTCGGCGCACGCCCTGCCGCAGTCCGCCGTGCTCGGGTCGATGGCCGTCGGCACCGTGAGCGGCAGCGGCGCGGCCAACGCCATCACCGTCGGCTCGGCGACCATACCCGCCATGATCGGCGCCGGCATGCCGCGGGTCGTCGCGGCCGCTATCGAGACCGCCTCCTCCCTCGGGGGCCAGCTCATGCCGCCCGTCATGGGCATCTCCGCCTTCCTGATGGCGGAGTTCCTCGGGCGCAGCTACTTCGACGTGGTCGCGCGCGGCTATGCCCCGGCGCTCATCTATTACGCCGGCGTCAGCGTCTCGGTCTACCTGCTGTCGACGCGCTATCGTGCCCGCCTCGTCACCATCGCCACGGAGGGCATGCGCTGGCCGGACTGGATCAACCTCGCCGCCTTCGTCGGCGTCGTCGGCGGGCTGATCGCGTTGATGGCGACGCTGCACATGGCGCCGATGTTCGCCGCGCTCTACATCTTCCTTGCCGTCGCCGGGTTCCTGCTCGTCGCGCACCTGGCCGCGATCGCGCGGGCGCGCAGCTGGTCGTGGCACGCGATCATCGCGCCACTCGGACGCCTCGTCGAAAACTTTGCGGGCATGACCTCCGACTTGACCCTGCTGCTCGCGATGCTGTCGATCATGACCGGGGCGTTCGTCATCACCGGCGTGCCGACGAAAATCGGCGCGCTGCTCATCGAGGCCGCCGGCATCAACATCGCCACCATGGCGATCGTCGCCTTCGTCTTCGGTGCGCTGCTCGGCACGGGGCTGCCGCCGGCGCCGACCTACATCATCACCGCCCTCGTGATCGCGCCGCCGATGATCCGCGCCGGCGTCGACCCGTGGGTGGTGCACTTCTTCGCCTTCTTCCTTGCGGTCTGGGGCGAGCTCACGCCGCCGACCTCCGTGGCCGCCGCGGTCACGGCGAAGATCGCGGACGCATCCTTCCTGCGGACGCTGTTCAGGGCGATCCAGATCTGCTCCTCGCTGTTCGTCCTGATGGCCGGGGTCTTCACCCGCCCGGAGCTCGTCCTCGAGCCGGGGGTGGCGCAGATCGGCGCGATGCTGCTCATCATGGCCGCGACGATCGGCTACAGCTTCAGCATGCAGGCGCGGTTCGCCGACCGGCGCGGCGCCGACGTCGTGCTCCGGCTCGTGCTGGCCGCGGTCGCGTCGGTGGTGCTGTTCCACCCGGATCGCCAGGTCGCGACGCTCGCCTGCATCCCCGTCGGCCTGTTCGTCGCCTACTGGATCCTGCGGCGCCGCAACGTCCCGGCGGTGGCGCGGGCCGAAACCGGCTGAGCGCCGATCGTTTCGCCGCCGGCCCATGAGCGCGTGTTCGATCCGGCTCGCCACGCGGGCCGACGCAGAGGATATCAACAATATCCAGAACCATTACGTGGTGCACTCCACGGCCACTTTCCTCACCGATCCCGTGACGCCGGCGCAGCGCCTGGCCTGGTTCGAAAACCGCTCCCCGTCCCACCCGGTCATCGTCGCGCAGGCCGACGGTTCGGTCGCCGGCTGGGGATCCCTCGAGGTCTTCCGCAGCCGCCCCGCTTACCGCCACACCGCCGAGTTTTCGATCTACGTGCACCACGAACGGCACCGCCGGGGAATCGGTCGCGCCATCCTCGCCGATCTCCTCGCGCGCGCCGCTGCCCTGGGGCACCATACGCTCGTCGGCGGATGCTGCAGCGAGTCGACGGCCATCATTGCCCTGCTCGAAGCGTCGGGGTTTTCGCGCGTCGCCCGATTCCGCGAGGTCGGGCGAAAGTTCGACCGCTGGCTCGACGTCGTCTTTCTCCAACGCATCCTTGAAGACGGGACCGGCCGGCGGAGCGGGTGAGCGCCTCGCGCCGGAAGCGACCGCGCCCGGTCGCGCAATCAACCCGCGCGCGCCGGGACGCCCGTGTTCGTCGCGCGCGAGCGGTGTAGGATGCGGCTGCACGGGCGCAGATCGCGCGGCGGCTGGAGAGGATGAGCCGGATCGACATCAGCAAGGCGACGCGGCCGACCCGGGCGCGCGTCGGGGGTACCGACCAGGACCGCGCGGAGCGGTTTCGCTCGCGCTTCCCGCCGGCAGCCAAGCGCAGCTTCTATATCCGCAACAAGATTCTGCTGCCCAACCGCGAGCCGCCGGTCAATCCCGAACGCACCGAAATCACCGATGTCGCCTCGATCACCGCGGAAATCAAGAAGCTGGCCCGCGACATGGGCGCAGACGCCGTCGGCGTCGCCGAATACGATCAGCGCTTCGCCTTCACCCAGGCGGGCGAGCCGGGCGACTCGTTCGTGATCGTCTTCGGCATCGGCATGTCTTTCGACACCATGGCCGACATCGGCCCGCGTTCGCAGGACGAGGTTCACCGCGTCTACTACCGGTTGGACGACATCGGGGTGCGCCTGGCCCAGCAGATCGCGGCGTACGGCTATCCGGCGGCGATGCAGCCGAACGAAGGCGACGTTCCGCTTCCGGCCATGGCCTGGCTCGCGGGCCTGGGCGAGCTCGGCAAGCACGGTTCGCTCATCTCCCCCGAGCTGGGTTCGTCCTTTCGGCTGGGCGCCGTGACCACGCGGATGCCGCTCGAGGCCGACGGGCCGAAGGACTTCGGCTTCGACGAGGTGTGCACGAGGTGCGGCGTGTGCACGCGCTTCTGCCCCGGTGACGCGATCAAGCCGGAGAAGCAGACGATCAACGGCATCCTGCGCTGGCACGTCGACACGCCCGCCTGCGAGCCGTATTTCCACAAGCTCTACGGCTGCAAGATCTGCCTGATGGTCTGCCCCTTGAACAGCCGCGGCATCTTCGGCGAGAACTTCAAGCTCGCCGCCAGGGTCCTTGTCAGGGCGAAGGACGCGAAGGGGATGCTCGAGCTGATCGAGGAGAAGAACGAGATGCACTACGAGGACTTCGGCGAAGGAGGAGTCCCGAAATGAGCCGTGCCGGAATGCCGACGGGAGCGGCGCTGCGAGCCTTCGCGATCGTCCCGATCTTGTGCGCGGCTGTGGGCGCGCACGCCGGCGAGGCCGACGTGATCGCCGCCAGGGCGAGCCGCGGCCCCGATGGAAAGTGGTCGTTTGCGGTTACGATACGCAGCAACGACAAGGGCTGGAAATACTACTGCGACCGGTTCGAGGTGCGCGCTCCCGACGGGCGGCTGCTCGGCGTGCGGCGGCTCCTGCACCCGCACGAGGACGAGCAGCCGTTTACCCGGGAGCTCGACGGGGTCGGAATCCCTCCGGGCCTGCCGGGCGTGCTGATCCGCGCGCACCACAACGCGCGCGGCTACGACGGGGACGTTTTGAAACTGCAACTGCCCAGGTAACTTTTTCGCCCTCGGGGGCGAACCTGGGACCTGGGATTCCATCAGGAGAAAGAACCGGTGCACGCGACGCTACCCCTTCTCGAAATTAGCGAATTTCCCGCCCTCCGCAGGAGGAGCCTGGAGACGCTCCAGGTCAATCTGGGTTACAAGTGCAACCAGTCGTGCCTGCATTGCCACGTCAACGCCGGACCCACGCGCACCGAGCAGATGACCGGGGAGACCGTCGGCACCGTGATTCGCTATCTCGAAGCATCGGGGGTCGGCACGCTCGACATCACCGGCGGGGCGCCGGAGCTCAATCCGCATTTCCGCGAGCTCGTCTCGCGCGCCCGCGAGCTCGGCGCGCAGGTGATCGACCGCTGCAACCTGACGGTGCTCGAGGAGCCCGGACAGGGAGATCTCGCGGAATTTATCGCGCGCGAGCGCGTCGAGATCACGGCTTCGCTCCCGTGCTACACCGAGGAGCTGGTCGACCGGCAGCGCGGCAAGGGCGTGTACGAAGCGAGCATCCGGGCGATCCGCCGCCTGAACGCCCTGGGTTACGCGCAGGAGGGGTCGGATCTCGCGCTCAACCTCGTCTATAACCCGCAGGGGCCGTCGCTGCCCCCTGCGCAGGAGAATCTCGAGGCGGACTACAAGCGCATCCTGGGCGAGCGTTTCGCCATCCGTTTCAACCGGCTGTATACGATGGCCAACATGCCGATCGCGCGCTTCGGCTCGACGCTCATCTCCAAGGGCCAGTTCAACGCTTACATGACTCTGCTGCAGGAATCCTTCCGCGTTGAGAATCTGGAAACGGTGATGTGCCGCAGCCTCGTTTCGGTCGATTGGCGGGGCTATGTCTACGATTGCGATTTCAACCAGATGCTGGGGCTGCCGCTGAAGGTGGCCGGGCGGGCGCGCGTCAGGCTCGCCGACCTCGTGGGGCGCGACCTCGCCGGCAATCCGATCGTGGTGAAAGATCACTGCTTCGGCTGCGCCGCAGGCCAGGGATCGAGCTGCGGCGGCGCGCTCCATGGCTAGGGCGCCCGGCCGGTCCTGTCCGCGCCATTACCGCTATTCGCCGGCGGTCTTCGCCCGGCCCGCGGAGCTCGAGGCGCGTTCGCTGTATGTCGTCGGCGGGCTGTACGGCAATGCGTTCGCGCTCGATGCCGTCCTCGCGCTCGCGCGGCGCGAGAACGCGACCCTCGTCTTCAACGGCGACTTCAACTGGTTCGACGCCGAGCCCGCGGAGTTCGAGCGCATCAACGAGACGGTTCTGGACCACGTCGCGCTGCGCGGCAACGTCGAGACCGAGATCGCCGGGGAGGACGCGGGGGCCGGTTGCGGCTGCGCCTACCCGGAGCGGGTCGGAGACGCCGAGGTCGAGCGTTCGAACGAGATTCTCACGAGGCTTCGCGAGACCGCGCGACAGTTTCCGCGGCTGCGGGCGCGCCTGGGCAGGCTGCCGATGCACCTCGTCGCTCAGGTCGGGGACCTGCGCATCGGCGTCGTGCATGGCGACGCCGAGTCGCTGGCCGGTTGGGACTTCTCGCAGGAGGCGCTGCGCGGGCGTCCCGAGCGCGCGCAGGCGCTGCTCGCTGCATCCGGCATGGATATCTTCGCCTGCACGCACACCTGCCTGCCGGTGATGCAGGAATTCGAAACGCCGCGCGGAAGCGCGCTGGTGGTCAACAACGGCGCCGCGGGCATGCCGAATTTCCGCGGCACCCGCTTCGGGCTCGCGACCCGCATCGCGGCGCAGCCCTGCGGCGAAGCCCTTTACGGGAGGCGCCTGGGCGGCGTCGTCGTCGAAGCCGTTCCGGTGCCCTACGACCACCCCGCGTGGCTGGCGCGCTTCGACGGCGTCTGGCCGGAGGGCTCGCCGGGGTCGCTTTCCTACCGCCAACGCATCGTTTCCGGACCCGCGTACGATCTCGATCAGGCGCTGCGCGTGGACGGGTCTTCCGGCGCGCTTTCGCGCGCCGCCTGAGCGCGGCGCCATGTCCCGCCGGAGACTGCTGCTCGCGGCTCTGATCCTCGGCCTGATCGCGGTCTTCTTCGCGTTCGACCTCGGGCAGTATTTCCAGCTCGAGTATTTCAAGGCGAGACAGGCGGCCCTCGAGGAATTCCGGCGATCGAACCCGTTCGTCGCCGCCGGATCGTTCTTCCTGGTCTACGTCGCGGTCGCGGCCCTGTCGCTGCCGGGGGCCGCGATCATGTCGCTCGCCGTCGGCGCGATTTTCGGTTTGCTGTGGGGCACCGTGATCGTCTCGTTCGCCTCGAGTCTCGGAGCGACGCTCGCCTTCCTCTCCTCCCGTTTTCTTTTCCGCGAGGCCGTGCGCGGCCGTTTCGGCGACAGGCTGCGGGCGATCGACGCGGGCCTGGAGAGGGAAGGCGCGTTCTATCTCTTTGCGCTGAGACTCGTGCCCGCGTTCCCGTTCGTCGCGATCAACCTGGCGATGGGGTTGACGCAGGTGCGGACATGGACCTTCTACTGGGTCAGTCAGCTCGGCATGCTCGCCGGAACGCTCGTCTACATCAACGCCGGGACGCAGCTCGCCACGCTGACATCGATCCGCGGATTGCTCTCGCCCGCCCTGATCGGCTCTTTCGTGCTGCTTGGAATCTTCCCCCTGATCGCCAAGCGCGCCGTCGAAGCCTTCAAGACCCGCCGGCGGCTCGCGCGATGGCCGAAGCCCTCGAAGTTCGACCGCAACCTCGTCGTCATCGGCGCGGGTTCCGCCGGCCTGGTCGCATCCTATATCGCGGCAGCGGTCAAGGCGAAGGTAACCCTCATCGAGAAGCACCGGATGGGCGGGGATTGCCTCAACACGGGCTGCGTTCCCTCCAAGGCCCTGATCAAGTCGGCGCGGCTCGTCGCGCAGGCGAAGCGCGCGCGCGAATACGGCCTGAAGTCGATCGAGGTCGACTTCGACTTTGCCGAGGTGATGGAGCGCGTGCAGCGCGTGATCAGGACGGTGGAACCGCACGATTCGGTCGAGCGCTACACGAGCCTCGGCGTCGAGTGCATCCGGGGCGAGGCGAAGATCGCTTCTCCCTGGGAGGTGGAGGTCAGCACCGGGACCGGGGTGCGGAAGCTGACCACCCGTTCCATCGTGATCGCCGCGGGCGCCCGGCCCTTCGTTCCGCCCATACCCGGACTCGCCGAAGCCGGGTATCTCACTTCGGATACCGTGTGGAACCTGAGGACCCTGCCGCCGCGCCTGGTGGTGCTGGGAGGCGGTCCGATCGGCTGCGAGCTGGCGCAGTGCTTCGCGCGCCTGGGCTCGCGCGTGACCCAGGTCGAGATGCTGCCGAGGATCCTCATCCGGGAAGATCCGGAAGTATCGGAAATGGTCGCGCGCCGCTTCCGCGACGAGCGCATCGACGTCCTCACCGCCCACAAAGCCGTTCGCGTCCTGCGCGAGGAGGACGGGAAGGTGCTGATTTGCGAGCACGGCGGCAAGGAGACCCGTATCCCGTTCGACGAGCTGCTGTGCGCGGTCGGGCGCGTCGCCAATACCGAGGGTTACGGCCTGGAAGAGCTCGGCATCGGCCGGACCCGGGCGCGCACGGTCGAGACCAACGAATACCTCCAGACGCTCCATCCCAACATCTATGCCTGCGGCGATGTTGCCGGGCCGTACCAGTTCACCCACACCGCCGCGCACCAGGCGTGGTACGCAACGGTGAACGCGCTCTTCGGCGGCGTGAAGCGCTTTCGCGCCGACTACTCCGTCATCCCCTGGGCGACCTTCACCGAGCCCGAGGTCGCGCGCGTCGGTCTGAACGAGATCGAAGCGAAGGAAAGGAATATCGCCTACGACGTCACGAGCTACGCGTTCGAGGAGCTCGACCGGGCGATCGCCGACGGCGAAACTCAAGGGATGGTCAAGGTGCTGACCGTTCCCGGCAGGGACCGGATCCTCGGCGCGACCATCGTCGGCGAGCATGCGGGCGATCTCATCGCGGAGTTCATCCTCGCGATGAAGCACGGGATCGGCATGAACAAGATTCTCGGCACGATCCACATCTATCCCACGCTCGCCGAGGCCAACAAGTACGCCGCGGGCAACTGGAAGAAGGCTGACGCTCCGCAGGGCCTGTTGCGCTGGGCCGAGAAGTTCCACGCCTGGAGGCGGGGATGAAGCAGGGCGTCGCGGCCGGGCCCCGGATCTCGATCGTCGTGCCGGCGCTCGACGAGGCGGCGGGCATCGCCGCGGCGCTGGCAGCGCTCGCGCCGCTGCGGCGACGGGGTCACGAGGTGATCGTGGTCGACGGTGGCTCGGGTGACGGCACGCCGGAGATCGCGCGCCGTGCCGCGGATCGGGTCGTTTCGGCGCCGCGCGGACGCGCGAGCCAGATGAACGCCGGGGCGGAGGTCGCCCGCGGCGAGGTCCTGCTCTTTCTCCACGCCGATACGCGCCTGCCTGCGAACGCCGGCGAGCGGATTCTGCAGGGGCTTGCCGCGAGCGGGAGGCGGTGGGGTCGCTTCGACGTCCGCATCGAGGGCGAATCCCGCCTCTTCCCGCTGATCGCGTTCTTCATGAACCTGCACTCGCGCGCGACCGGAATCGCCACCGGGGACCAGGCGATGTTCGTCCACCGCGAAACATTCGAGCGCGCC
>JBATEB010000392.1:0-21332 GCA_049663805.1 Burkholderiales bacterium
TGATGGGTGCGACCACGGGCATCGTCGGCGCCACGGTAATCACTCTCGGGTTGCTGACGTTGCCGACGCTCTTGCGGCGCGGCTATGATCCGGGGGTGGCGTGCGGCGCGATCTGTGCTTCCGGCACGCTGGGGCAGATCATCCCGCCGAGCCTGATCCTGATCCTACTGTCCGACATCCTGCAACTCTCGGTCGGGACACTGTTCGCTGCCGCCGTGATGCCGGGCCTGCTCCTGGCGGCGCTCTACTGCATCTACATCGTGGTCCTGGGCATGATGCGGCCCGAAATGGTCCCGCCGGTACCGAAGAAGGAACGCGAGGCCATGCCGCGTGCCCAGCTATGGTTCAAGTTCTTCAAAGTTGTGCTGCCGCCGCTTGCCTTGGTGCTGTCGGTGCTGGGTTCGATCATCGGCGGTATCGCCGCCCCGACCGAGGCGGCGTCGATGGGCGCTCTCGGTTCGATCCTGGTCACCGCCGTCGCCGGGCGCATGTCGGTCAAGATGCTCCGGGAGACGGTCCAGGCGACTGCTCGCATCACGGCAATGGTGATGTTCATCCTGATCTGTGCGCAGGTCTTCTCGCTGGCCTTCCGCGGGCTGCACGGCGAAGACCTCATCAGCGCGCTGTTCGAGTTCCTCCCCGGCGGGGTGAACGCCGACATCTGGTTCCTGATGGCGCTTATCTTCGTGCTCGGCTTTTTCATCGAATGGATCGAGATCAGCTACATCGCGGTGCCGTTGTTCCTGCCGGTGTTCGTGAGTCAGAACGTCGACCTGGTATGGCTCGCGATGCTGATCTGCTTGAACCTGCAGACCTCGTTTCTGACGCCGCCATTCGGTTGGGCACTGTTTTTTCTGCGCGGAGTGACCCCCCCGGAAATCACGACACGCCACATGTACGTGGGGGTGATCCCCTTCATTGCGATGCAGATACTCGGCGTGCTGCTGGTGTTCTTATTCCCTCAACTTGCTCTTTGGCTGCCCAAAGCCATCGGCTGGTAGCGGCGACCTTCTAACCGGCCGACCAATCGACGATCCCGGTCCAGGCAGTAGCGAGAACGGCGGCTCCGAAAGCGATCCGGTACCAAGCGAATGGCACGAAATCGTGGGTCGCGATGTAGCGCAGGAGCCAGCGCACGCAAAGGAAAGCGGAGACGAACGCCGTGACCGAGCCGACGGCGAACATGCCGAGGTCGCCCGGTTCGAACAGGGCGCGGTTCTTCCAGAAGTCGTACGCGCCTGCGGCGATGAGCGTGGGCACGGCAAGGAAGAAGGAAAATTCAGTCGCTGCGCGGCGTGAAAGCCCGAATAGCATCCCGCCGATGATGGTCGCCCCCGAGCGCGACGTGCCCGGGATGAGCGCGAACGATTGCGCGAAGCCCACCTTCAACGCGTCGAGCCAGGTCATCGCATCGACTTCGCTCACCCGAACGATGCGTTCGTGCCGTTCGACCCACAAGATGACGAAGGCGCCGAGGACAAAGGCGAGCGCAACCGGCACGGCGTGGAACAGGTGAGTCTTGATGAGTTTCCCGAACGCCAGACCGAGAATCGCAGCGGGGAGAAACGCGACGACAAGGTTCAGCGCGAAGCGTTGTGCCGCACGATCGGAGAAGAGGCCGGCGAGGACGCGCCGGAACCTCGCGCGGTATTCCCAGACGATCGCGAGCATCGCCCCGGTTTGAATCACGATCTCGAACACCGTGACCTTGTCTCCGCCGAGGCCGAGCAGATTCCCCGCGAGAATCAGGTGACCGGTGGAGGAAATCGGCAGGAATTCGGTCAGTCCTTCGATGATCCCGAGAACAGCGGCCTTCGCGAGCAGGACCGGATCCACGCTGGCTCCGAAAAGAAAAAGGGCGGCAATTTCCTGCCGCCCCGAGTTTAGCGGAAAGGCCTAGGCCTTGGTGTAGATCTCCGCGCCTTTCTTTACGAACTCGATCGCCTTTTCCTCGAGGCCCTTCTTCAGCGCGGCCTGCTCGTCCAGGCCCTGCTTCTCGGCGTACTCGCGCACGTCCTGGGTGATCTTCATCGAACAGAAATGGGGACCGCACATGGAGCAGAAGTGCGCAAGCTTCGCGCCCTCCTGCGGCAGAGTCTCGTCGTGAAACTGTTTCGCTTTGTCCGGATCGAGTCCAAGGTTGAACTGGTCCTCCCAGCGAAACTCGAAGCGCGCCTTGGAGAGCGCGTTGTCACGGATCTGCGCACCGGGATGACCCTTGGCGAGATCGGCCGCGTGCGCGGCGATCTTGTACGCCATGATGCCGTCCTTGACGTCGTCCTTGTCGGGCAGACCCAGATGCTCCTTGGGAGTGACGTAGCAGAGCATTGCCGTCCCGTACCAACCGATCATCGCCGCGCCGATGGCGCTGGTGATATGGTCGTAGCCCGGTGCGATGTCGGTCGTTAGCGGCCCCAGAGTGTAGAAGGGGGCTTCCTTGCAGTACTTCAGCTGGAGTTCCATGTTCTCGCGGATGAGCTGCATGGGCACGTGCCCCGGTCCCTCGATCATCACTTGGCAATCGTGCTTCCAGGCAACGTCGGTCAATTCGCCGAGTGTCTTCAGCTCGGCGATCTGCGCCTCGTCGTTGGCGTCGTGGATGGAGCCGGGGCGCAAGCCGTCGCCGAGCGAGAAACTGACGTCGTAGGCCGCCATGATTTCGCATATTTCTTCGAAGTGCGTGTACAGGAAACTTTCCCGGTGATGGGCCAGGCACCATTTCGCCATGATCGAACCGCCCCGGGAGACGATCCCCGTCATGCGCTTTGCTGTCAGCGGGATGAACGGCAGCCGCACCCCGGCGTGGAGGGTGAAGTAATCCACGCCTTGCTCCGCCTGTTCGATCAACGTGTCGCGGAAGATCTCCCAGGTCAACTCCTCGGCGCGGCCATCGACTTTCTCCAGCGCCTGGTAGATCGGCACGGTCCCGATCGGCACCGGCGAGTTGCGCACGATCCATTCCCGCGTTTCGTGGATGTGCCTGCCGGTGGAGAGGTCCATTACCGTGTCGCCGCCCCAGCGTATCGCCCAGGTCATTTTTTCGACTTCCTCTGCGATGCCGGAACTGATAGCCGAATTGCCGATGTTGGCGTTGATCTTTACCAGGAAATTGCGCCCGATGATCATCGGTTCGGTTTCAGGATGATTGATATTCGCCGGAATGATGGCGCGGCCGCGCGCAACTTCATCGCGTACGAATTTCGGCGTGACGGCCTCCGGAAGCGACGCGCCGAACGACTCCCCCGGGTGCTGCCGCGTGACCGGCCCAGGAAGCGCGTCGCGCCGCTGGTTCTCGCGGATCGCGACGTATTCCATTTCCGGCGTGACGATGCCCTTCTTCGCGTAGTGCATCTGCGAAACGTTTCGGCCCGGCTTCGCGCGACGCGGCTTCCTATTCAGGCCAAAGCGCATTTCGGCAAGGCGGGGGTCGGTCAGGCGCTCGGTACCGTATTTCGAGGTCGGCCCCGAAAGCGCCTCCGTATCGCCGCGTTCCTCGATCCATCCTGACCGCAAGGCGGGAAGCCCCCGCCGGATGTCGATTCTCACTCCCGGATCGGTATAGGGCCCGGACGTGTCGTAGACGAGGATCGGCGGATTTTTCTCCACACCGAACGACGCCGGAGTTTCCAGCTGGGTGATCTCGCGCATCGGCACGCGCAGGTCGGGCCGTGAGCCCTCGATGTAGACCTTGCGCGAATTGGGTAAGGGTCTGACCGCTCCCTCATCGACTCGGGCGGTCTCGGCGACGAACTTCGGATTGGCGCTCATGGCGTTCCTCTTGTGCGCGGGGCGCCCGGAAGCGATGAGGTCGACCGTTCAACGCTTCCCTGCGGCGGCATTATCCGCTTCAGGTTCGAAGGGTTTGCTCTCACCCGGCGTGAGTCGTTTCTTCCGGCCAGGACCCCTACGTTGCCCGAGCAACGTTACTCCTAGCTCGCGCGGCTGGCAAGGGGCTCAGCCGCGGGGTCGAACCGAGAAGGTCAGTCGAATGCAGTTGCGCTCTCCCTCACGGAGGTAACTCGCCTCGCTGACAAGCGAGCGGATCAGCTTCAGACCCAGTCCTCCTACCGGTTGCTGGGCGACGAGGACCGTCGTATCGAGGGGGCGATACTCACCGAAAGGGTTGTGCGGGGGTGCAGCGTCTTCATAGCGCAGCGCAAAGCCCTTCTCGATAGGCTCGAACGCCATCCAGACTGGGGACTCACTTTCACCGCGATAGCCGTGGATCACGGTATTCGTGAATAGTTCCTCGACGATAAGCAGCACTTTCAGGCAATCTTCCCTGCCGATCCCGGTTGCTGCGCACGCGCTCTCGACGAACGCCCGTATCTCGGCCATCGAATCCATGCTGGCCGGGAATCGGGTTAGTTGTACGTTGGCCATGGGCCGGGTGGACCGGAAAAGCGCCGTTTTGGGCTATTATAGAAATAAATAGAAATAAGGCGCTCTTGCAGGTTTCCGCCTGCTTCCGGACGCGCGTTATAGTTCAAATGTTGGAGGTATTTCATGCCATCGACTTCACTGAAGAATCGCCGCCTGCCGTTTGCCTGCTCCGTTGCCTTCTTTTGCGCGGTGGCAGGATTTGCCTTTACCGCGCGCGCCGATGACATCGCCCGGTTCAAGGTCGTGACAGGATCGGTGCACGTGGAACGCAGCGGCCAGCGAATTCCGGTGCTGGTCGGAACGCGCCTGCAATCCGCCGATACCGTGGTCACGGGCGCGAACGGATCGGCGGGCATCACCTTCGTTGACAACTCGCTCCTGTCCGTGGGCCCCAACAGCGTGCTTGCCATCGAGCGGTATGCGTTCAACTCGACCACGCACGAGGGTTCGTTTGAATCCTCGCTGCGCAAGGGAACCCTGTCGGTGGTATCCGGAAAAATCGCCAAGCAGTCTCCCGATGCAATGAAAGTGCGGACTCCGTCCTCGATTCTCGGGGTTCGCGGAACCGAGTTCCTCGTCCGGACCGGCAATTGACCTTCAAGGGAACTCATGCCCCGGCATGTCCTTGCGCTCCTCGTATTCGCGGTATCGATTTTGGGCGGCTGCGCCACCGCGAGACAGGATCTGGTGGTCTTGCTGCCGGACAGTCAGGGAAAAGTCGGTACGGTCATCGTCGAGGGCAGCAAGGGTAGAGCGGTCCTGAACGCGCCATATGCCTCGGCTCGGACCCTGCCGGACGGAAGCGTGCTCGGCGGCAAGGTAAGCCCCAACGAGGTCAAGGACGTCTTCGGCGACGCCCTTGCAGCGCAGCCACCGCGACCGATGTCGTTCACGCTCTACTTCGAGAGCGGAAGCGACGAATTTACCGAGCAGTCGAAGCAGCAGGTGAAGCAATTGCTCGCGGAGACGGCGCGCAGAAAGACCTCCGACATCACCGTGATCGGGCATACCGACCTCGTAGGCCCGGATCCGTCGAATGACGCGCTTTCCCTGCGGCGCGCTCAGCGCGTGAGGTCGATCCTCGTAGGCATGGGCATCTCCGCCGAGCGGATTCTCACGGCTGGCCGCGGCAGGCGGGAACCCCTGGTACCGACGGCGGACGGCGTAGCCGAACCGCGCAATCGACGCGTCGAAATCAGCGTACGCTAGACTCCGTTCCAGCGGAGAACGAGAAGCGTAAGGTCGTCGGCAGCTTCGGCGCCCGCCACAAATTCCGCAACGTCGGCGCGGATTGCGAGAGCCAGGTCTTGCGGATTGCAGGTACGACTCGCCCGGTCGATTGCCGCGCGCAGCCTGCCTGCCCCGTAGAGTTCACCGGTTCGATTCATCGCCTCGGTCACGCCATCCGATACGAGGCACAGAGTTCCCCCTCGACTGAGCCGATGCTCGGCAAGTTCATAGCGAAATCCTGCGAGCACGCACAGGGGAGGCCCGCCGCCTTCGTTGAGTCGCTTGATCTCCTCCCCGGGGCCAAAGACCAGAGGATACTCATGTCCCGCATTGCAGTATTCAAGCGTGCCTGAGCGGACGTCCAGCACGCCGGCAAACGCGGTGACGAACAACGACTCGGGATTCTCGCGGGCGATATCTTCCCCGGCATCACCCAGCAGTTCATTCACCGGCCGGCCGCCTCGGAGCGCGGCACTCTTGCAGAGTGCCTTGCTGACCGCCATGAAGATGCTGGCCGGAAGACCTTTTCCCGAAACATCGCCGACGATGAAGAAAAGCCGGTCGGCATCCAGCATGAAGAAATCGTAAAGATCCCCCCCTACTTCGCGCGCGGGCTCCATGGACGCCGCAATCTCGAAACGCCGCTCCGCCGGAAACGTCGATTCCGCCCTTGGAAGAATGCCGATCTGGATGCGCCGGGCCGCATCCAGTTCGCCTCCGAGGCGTGCCGCCGCCTCGCGCTCCAGCCGCAGGCGCTCCTCGAGGAGCTTGCGCTGGGCATTGGTTTCGGCAAGAGTCCCGGCAAGCATTGCCGCAAAAACCGTGAGTATCGCCACACCCGGAACCGACGCGTCGAACAGCAGCGCCGCTCCCGCGTAGGCGGCGAATCCCGCCGCGCCCAGGGCGGTCAGCAGCAACGCCAGCAGGCCGATCGAGCGTCCCGGGGAGATCCGTGGCACGACGAGAATCATGGTCAAAGAGACCGCCAGGAAAGCCGCGCCCTCGGCCCAATGCGCCCAGTTCGGACGCCGCAGCAGCACCCCATCAAAGACGTTTTCGAGCACCTGCGCGTGGATCTCGATTCCGGGCATGCGCTCCCCGAGCGGCGTGGCCTGGTCGTCGATGAGACCCAGCCCGGTAACGCCGATGAGAACGAGTTTGCGCTCGAGCGGCGTGGTGTCGACCTTCCCCGTGAGTATTCCGGCAGCGGAAATGAAGCGTCCCGCGTCATGGGGCGTGTAATGCACCCACAGACGCCCGTCGGACTGGGTAGGCACGGTAAGGTCTCCGATCCCGATGGTTTCGATACCGGAGGCACCGCGATACACGACGAACAGGGGCTCCCCACTGGCGACGCGAAGGGTTTCCAGACTCAAGGGGAGTATCGGAATCTCGCCTACCCTTGCCACCGCCGGCACGCGCCGCACGATCCCCCCTTCGGCGTCGGCGCTGAGCAGCCCGTGTCCCTTCGCGGCGGCATCGATCTCCGGGAGACTGCGAAGCGCGGAAACGTATTGCCGAAGCGACCGCGCCGCACCGGTGCCTCTCTGCAGGGAGGGCGTCAACGGCCCCGGCGGCGAAGCCGTTTCGACGTCGAGCCCCGCAACACCCAGTACCACCGACGCTGCCTTGATGGAGGCCGCGAGCACCGCGTCGTTTCTCGGAAGCTTCGCGAGCCGTTGCGCCAGGGCCGGATCGACCCTCGAGACCGACTGTGCAAGCCACTGCGGGGACAGGCGATCGGGCTCCGAAAAGAGGATGTCCATGCCGATTGCCGCCGGGTGCGCTGCCCAGATCCTGTCGATGAGCTCCGCTACCAGCGTGCGCGGCCAAGGCCATTGGCCGAACTGCCCAAGGCTGGCTTCGTCCACGGCGACGATGACGGCCGGTGCGGAGCGCCGCTCGCGAGGCGCCAACACCTGGTAACCATCCAGCCAGGCCAAACGCATGCCCCCCGTGACCGGCATGTCCTGCCAAAGAACGGGCACCAGCAGGAGAACGAGCAGAACGAACCGCTGCACCGCTCCCCGTCTCCCGGAAAACGGCCGAGCGCGACTGTCTGCGTGATCGCGGTCCCTGCCCGAACTCCGAACGACGCTCCGAGAGCCTGCTTTGCTCAGAGCTCGATCTCCAGGCCGTCGTACGCGATCGAGATGTTCAGGGGCTCACCGGTTCTGGAGATCTCCTCGTAGCGAAGCGTCTCGCGCCAGATCTCGGCAATCCGCTCATCGTTGTTCGCGGGCTCGTGGTGAAAGAGCACCAGGTGCTTTGCGTTGGCGAGCTGGCACAGTTCGACTCCGACCACGTTGCTCGAATGGCCCCAGTCCTCCTTCACCGATACCGCCTCGGCAAGCGAATACATGGCGTCGAAAATCACCAGGTCGGCATCGGCGAAAAAAGTGGCCGCGCCTTCCACCGCCTCGGGATCCTCGAGCCTGTGCTCTGAATCGGTCGAGTAGACAACGATCCTGCCGTCGCGGACAAAGCGATAGCCGTAGGAATCGCCCGAGTGGCTCTGCGTCTTTGCGGTGACTCTCCACCCCGCGATATCGTAGCTTCGTCCCGGCTGGAGTCTGATGAATTCGATGGAAGCCCCGAGGCGATCGAACGGCACAGGAAAGCTGGGCGGATCCTGCTGCCGTCGGAACGCCGCTTCGAGCTCGTTGTGACAGCCGTATATCCGAATCTTGTTGCCCGGGACGTATGCGGGCGCAAAGAACGGAAAGCCCATGATATGGTCCCAGTGAAGGTGGGACTGAAACACGTGGAAAACGTTGGCCTTGCCGGGACCGTCGCGGGCAATCACGTGATTCCCGAAGGCGCGCACGCCGCTTCCGAGATCGCACAGCACGTAGTCTGCGTCGCCCGAATCCAGCTGCACGCAGGCAGAGTTGCCCCCAAAAGTGTGCGAGACGGCGAAATCAAGCTCGGTGTCGACCCAGGCTCTTGCTTTCTCCTGCGTGTCGATACCCTTGCCTGCGGCAGCAACGATCGCGCGGGCAAGCTTGTCCCTGATCGACGCGGAGTCGAGGGAAACCGGGATCGAACCGCGGGTTCCCCAGAACGTGACCCACAGCGCCATCAGTCAGGCGCCGTGAGCCGAATCGTACGCGCCGAGGTCCCCGGGCGACACTTTTGTCAAAGCGTCGCGCACGGAACCAAAGCACTGAAAAACAAGATTGAAGCGGCTGATCTCGAAGATTTCCCGCACGACCGGCTGAAGCGCCGCCACCACGATCGTCCCTCCCTGCTCGCGGATCTGCTTTCCTGCCAGCATCAGGACTCGCAGGCCAACGCTGCTTATGTAATCGACTTGGGCGAAATCCAGGATCAAGCGATCTCCCCCGGAGCGGCAGCCGGCGATGTGCTGGTCCAGTCCGGACTTCAGTCCTTCGTTGGTGCTGTTGTCGATGCGCCCCGACAATCCGAGGACCACTGCGCTGCCGTAGCGTTCTTGAATAATCTGCATGGGACGAATCGGGCTCCGGGAAGCTTGAGCGCGCCTGCGGCAGCATCTGATCTGAACAAGCTCGCTCGGCAAGCTGCTGTGCCGGCTTATTTTGATTCATCGCTGATCGTCGTTCAAGTGCGGATCCGGAGGGCGGGGGCAACGCATCCGCTGTGTCGAATGGCGGGCAATGCGCTGCTTGCGAACCCGTTTTCGCCCCGAGTCCCGGTGGTGCCGTGCCCCTTGATTTCCGGCCCCCGCTCGCGCAGCCGGCGGCTGCGAAATTCCAGGCAGTCCGGAGTCTGCCCTGGCCGCTCTCATGCCCGTCAACCCATTGACACGAGGAGCAATTGGCATTTTAATGACTAACCAGTCAGTCAGTACATCATCTTGGCCAAGCCCCGAGCGAAACAGCGCGAACGTCGCAAGGAATCCCGCCCGGGCGAGCTGCTCGCCGCGGCGCTTGAACTGTTCGTCGAGCGCGGGTTCGCGGCGACCCGGCTCGAGGACGTCGCCGCGCGTGCCGGGGTAAGCAAAGGGACGCTCTACCTCTACTATTCCGGCAAGGACGATCTGTTCAAAGCCGTCGTGCGCGGCGGAATCCTGCCTGCCATCGCCAATGCGGAAACGCTGGTCGAGAACTTCACCGGCAGCGCGAGCGAGCTGCTGCGCGCGGTGGTGTCCGGAATATGGGGAAATGTCGGCCACTCGCTGCTCTCGGGGATTCCCAAGCTGATCATCGCCGAGTCGCGAAACTTTCCCGACCTGGCTCGTTTCTATTACGAGGAAGTCATCCTTCGCGGGTTTGCGGTGATGTCGGCCATCCTTGAGCGCGGAGTCGAGCAGGGGGAGTTTCGCAAGCTCGACATCGATCCTACCGCACGCGCCATGATCGGACCGCTGCTGCTGCTCATGCTCTGGCGCCATTCGTTTCAGTTTCACGAAAGCGAGCCCTTGGACGCGCAGCGCTACCTCGACAGCTACATTACGCTCGTCGTCGAAGGTCTTCGACTCAAGCTCCCTGAGAAGAGGCACGTATGAGACTCGTCCTTGGAATGCTGATCGCCGCGGCGGCGGGGGGCTGCGTCGATCGGAGCAACGGCGTGCTGCAGGGCTACGCCGAGGGCGAGTATCTCAGGGTCGCTTCCCCCATTGCCGGGCAATTGGCCCGCCTCAACGTGGCGCGCGGTGATTCCGTAAAGGCCGGGGATCCCTTGTTTTCCCTCGAGTCGGAAAACGAGGCCGCCGCCCGACGCCAGGCCGAGGAGCAACTTCGGCAGGCGGACGCCCAGTACCGCAACCTGCTCACGGGAAAACGGCCTGAGGAAATGGAGGCGATCCGGGCGCAGCTGGCCCAGGCCGAGGCGAGTCTCTCCCTTTCCGAGAGCAACCTGGCGCGGCAGGAGGAACTCGTTCGCGCGAGGTTCGTGTCAAAAGAGGCCGCGGACACCGCGCGCACCGCGAGGGACCGCGATCGGGGCCGGGTGAACGAACTCAAGGCGCAGCTATCTGCCGCCCGGCTGGCCGCGCGCCCGGACGAGATCCGCGCCGCGAAAGCGGCGACAGCGGCCGCGCGGGAAGCCCTCGCGCAGGCCGAGTGGCGGCTCGAACAGAAGTCGCTGCGCGCGCCGCGCGACGCCCGGGTCACCGACACCCTTTACCTGCAGGGGGAGTGGGTGCAGGCCGGATCACCCGTGATTTCCCTGTTGCCGCCCGCGAACATCAAGGTGCGATTCTTCGTTCCCGAAGGGACCCTCGCTTCCGTAAGAATCGGGCAGACCGCGAAGGTCCGCTGCGACGGCTGCGGAGAATCCGTGTCGGCCGTTATCGGCTACATCTCTTCGCAGGCGGAATACACTCCCCCGGTGATCTACAGCAGGGAGAATCGCTCCAAGCTCGTTTTCCTCGTCGAGGCGCGGCCTGAACCTTCGGAGGCAACCAGGCTGCATCCGGGCCAGCCGGTCGAAGTCACACTCCGATGAGCGCGCCGCAGCCAGACCTCCCGGCCATCGACGTTACCGGGCTCTCGAAGAGCTTCGGGGGCAGGCGCGTCGTCGATAATTTCGCAATTCGCGTGCCTCGCGGCACGATCTACGGCTTTCTCGGACCCAATGGCAGCGGAAAAACCACGACGATTCGCATGCTCTGCGGACTGCTTACGCCCGATGCCGGCGGCGGAACCTGCCTCGGCTTCGACCTGCTGAGCGAGCAGGCCGACATCAAGCGCCGCGTCGGCTACATGACCCAGCGCTTTTCGCTCTACGAAGAATTGTCCATCGAGGAGAACCTCGATTTCATCGCAAGGGTGTACGCGGTTCCGCGCCGAAAACAGACCGTCTCGGAGGCGCTCGCCAGTCTGGGCTTGAGCGAGCGCTCGGGACAGCTCGCCGGCACGCTGTCCGGCGGCTGGAAGCAGCGTCTGGCGCTGGCCGCCTGCCTGATCCACCGCCCGGAGTTGCTGCTCCTCGACGAACCGACGGCGGGCGTCGACCCCAAAGCGAGGCGCGAGTTCTGGGACCACATCCACGAGCTCGCCGCGCGAGGGTTGACCGTGCTGGTGAGCACGCACTACATGGATGAAGCGGAGCGCTGCCATCGACTCGCCTACATCGCTTACGGTCGACTGCTCGCGCAGGGAACCGCCGATGAAGTCGTGCGCAGCTCGGGCCTGTCGACCTGGCAGGTCAGGGGCGAGGGTGTCTCGGCGCTCGCGAGCGAGCTGCGCGGGCGGCGCGGCATCGACATGGTCGTGCCGTTCGGCGCGGCGCTGCACGTGAGCGGATTGGATGGCGCGGCGCTGGACGAGGCGACGCTTCCCTACCGCGATCGCCAGGAACTCGAATGGCGGCGCGTCCCCGCGGGCCTCGAGGATGCGTTCATTCGCCTGATGCAACAGGCGCAGGACGGTCTCCAGTGAAGTCGTTCTCCTGGTCGCGTTTCATCGCCGTTCTTGCGAAGGAGTTCGTCCAGATGCGCCGGGACCGGCTGACCTTTGCCATGATCGTCGGCATCCCCATCCTCCAGCTGGTCCTGTTCGGGTTCGCCATCAACGCCGATCCGAAGGCACTCCCGACCGCGGTGTTGTCGGCCGATCACAGCGTTTTTTCCCGCAGCTTCATCCGGGCGATGGAAAACAGCGGCTATTTCCGCGTGACCCACATCGTTTCGGACCACACCGAGGGAGAACGGATGCTGGAACTGGGCGACGTCCAGTTCTTCCTCACGGTTCCTGAGGATTTTTCGCGGAAGCTCCTGCGCGGCGAGCGACCGGTGCTGCTGATGGAAGCCGACGCGACCGATCCGGCGGCGACCGGCAACGCGCTGGCGGCGCTGGCTGTCCTGAACCAGACCGCGCTCAATCACGACCTCAAGGGACCCCTCGCGGGATTGCAGCAGGAGGCTGCCCCCTTCGAGGTTCGGGTTCAGCGACGCTACAACCCCGAGGGAATCACGCAGTACAACATCGTTCCGGGCCTGGTGGGCACCATCCTGACGATGACCATGGTGATCATGACTTCGCTTGCCATGACGCGCGAGCGCGAGCGCGGCACCATGGAAAACCTGCTTGCGACTCCGGTACGCCCCATCGAAGTGATGACCGGAAAGATCGTACCCTACATCATCGTCGGCTACATCCAGGTCACGATCATTCTCGCCGCCGCGAAGTTGCTGTTCCAGGTACCCATGATAGGAAGCCTGCTGCTGCTGTCGGTCGCGCTGATCGTATTCATCGCCGCGAATCTGTCGGTCGGTTTCACCTTCTCGACTCTCGCCAGGAACCAGCTGCAGGCCATGCAGATGGCATTTTTCTTCTTCCTGCCGTCGATCCTGCTCTCCGGGTTCATGTTCCCCTTCCGCGGCATGCCGGAGTGGGCGCAATGGCTGGGCGAGATCCTGCCCCTGACGCACTTCCTGAGGATATTGCGCGGCGTCCTGCTCAAGGGCAACGGGGTCTCGGAAATACTCCCCAACCTGTGGCCGATCGGCGCGTTTCTGTTCGTCACCGGCGCGATAGCGCTCGCGCGCTACCGCGAAACCCTGGACTGAAAGGCGGGCGCTCCGAGGCGCTGCGCAACAGTGCTAGAATCGGCGCGTTCGCCTGTCTCCCCTTCCGGTCATGAACGTCGAGCAAGCGCGTTTCAATATGGTCGAGCAGCAAATCCGCCCCTGGGAGGTGCTCGACCAGGACGTGCTCGATCTTCTGTACGTGGTGCGCAGGGAAGAGTTCGTGCCCGAGGCGTACCGGGCGCTCGCTTTTTCGGACCTGGAGATTCCCCTGTATGAAGACGCAGGGCCCGGCGAGCGCATGATGCAGCCGAAGCTCGAAGCGCGCATTCTCCAGGAACTGGCGGTGAGAAAAACCGAGCGGGTACTGGAGGTCGGCACCGGCAGCGGTTATCTGACGGCGCTCCTTGCCGCCCGGGCGCACCACGTGTGTTCCGTCGAAATCAACCCCAGGCTGAAGGCATTCGGCGAGCACAACCTGCGGCGGGCGGCGATCGAGAACGTCACGCTGGAACTCGGAGACGCCGCGCAGGGATGGCCGGCGGGCGCGCCTTTCGACGTCGTCGTCCTCACCGGTTCGGTACCGATCCTCCCGCAGAGTTTCCTGTCGCAATTGAAGCGCGGAGGGCGATTGTTCGCGGTGGTGGGCGATCTGCCGGTGATGGAAGCACAAATGATCGCCTGCATCGGCGAGGGATCGCATCACACCGACAATCTGTTCGAGACCTGTCTCGCCCCGCTACGGAACGCATTGCAGCCGGCGCGATTCGAATTCTAGGGTTGCCACGTTCCGGCGCCATGCTGCGACTTTCTTATGCGCTCGCTCTGATCGGCGGCCTGCACGCCGGGTACGCAAACGCGGCCGACCTGTTGCAGACCTACCGCGAGGCTCTCGCCAATGACGCCACCTATGCCGCGGCCCGGGCCGCGCGCGACGCCGGTCTGGAGAACCTGCCCCAGGGACTGGCTCAGCTGCTTCCTTCTCTCAATGCGTCGGCGTTCACGCAATACAGCATCGTCGATATAGGCTTTCGAGGAGCCTCGCCCGATCAGGATCGTCAGGGCAACTCGAACGGGTACACGGTGACCCTGACACAGCCCTTGTTCAACTGGCAGGCGTTTCAGGTCTACAAAGAGGCCGGCTTCAAGGCCGCGCAGGCGGAAGCCGTCTTCGGCCAGGCGACCCAGGATCTGATCGTCCGCGTGGCCCAGGCCTATTTCGATGTGCTCACTTCGCAGGACAGTTTCGCGCTGATCCAGGCCCAGAAGACGGCGATCGCCGAGCAGCTCGCGCAGGCAAAGCGCAACTTCGAGGTGGGCACGGCGACGATCACCGACACTCATGAAGCGCAGGCGCGCTACGACCTGGCGATATCCCAGGAAATCGCCTCCCAGAGCGATCTGGAGATCAGGAAGCGCGAGCTGCAGCAGATCATCGGCCGGTTTCCGGAGCGGCTCGAGCCGCTGCGACCCAACATCGAACTGCCCCCGCCGAGCCCGAACGCGATGGAAGATTGGGCCTCGGCCGCGGCCGCCCAGGGCTACCCCGTGCGAGCCCAGGAGGCAGCGCTGGAGATCGCCGCGAAGGAAGTCGAACGCAGCCGCGCCGGCCACCTGCCCACCCTGAACCTGGTCGGCAACGTGGTGCAGAACTCCTCGGCGATCAGTACCAGCTCCGCCAGCAACGCCGCCACCGACTTGACCAACCGGAATATCGCCTTGCAGCTCGCCATTCCGCTCTATGCCGGCGGCAACGTGGGGTCGCTGGTGCGGCAGGCGATCGCCAACCGCGAAAAAGCCAGGCAGGACCTGGAAGCCGGCAGGCGCACCGCCGCGCTGTCGGCGCAGCAGTCCTATCTTGGGGTCACCAACGGCATGGCACAGGTGAAGGCTCTGGAGGCGGCGCTCGTTTCGAGCCGAAGCGCGCTCGAGTCGAACAAGCTCGGCTACGAAGTCGGCGTTCGCATCAATATCGATGTCCTGAACGCGCAGCAGCAGGTCTACAGCACCTTGCGCGATCTCTCGAGAGCGCGCTACGACACGATTCTGAACGGACTGAGGCTCAGGGCCGCCGCGGGCGCTCTGGGTGAAATCGACGTCGAGCAGGTCAATCGCCTCCTCGGGAACGGCCAGGACCCGCCCAGGCCCCCAGGGAAGCTCTGAAGCCCCTGTGATTTCGGCATTCCCGCGGCCTTTAGCACCCGCGAAAGCGGGTGGGGAATCCGGAAATTTCAACCGCTTGCCGGATGCCCGCTTTCGCGGGCATGACGTTAATCGGAGGTTCCCTAGGGAACCTGCCAGGAACAAGCACCCGGGCGGAGCAGGCGCTCGCAAATCGCGAGGGTCCGCCCGGTAGCCCCCCGATGCGCCGAACAGAATGCGACTCCCGCCCCTCCCATGCGCTCGCGCCGCTCCCTGTCCTGCAGGAGCGCGCGCGCGACGGTGATCGCCTCTGCCGCGTCTTTCACCCGCACCGCGGCGCCTGCGACGATCGCACTCTCCGCGGCCTGCGCGAAATTGTAGGTGTAGGGGCCGAGCAGCACCGGCACGCCTGCGGCGCAGGCCTCGATCAGGTTCTGTCCCCCGTACGCAAGCAAGCTGCCGCCGACCAAAGCCGCGTCGCAGGCTCGATAGTAGGCGCCCATCTCGCCCATGCTGTCGCCCAGCACGATGTCGCAGTCGTGTTCGACCACCGCGTTCGCGCTGCGCCGCGCGAACTTCAGGCCCCGGGCGGCGAGCACCCGCGCCACTGCCTCGAACCGCTGCGGGTGTCTCGGCACGATCACGAACAGGGCATTTCCAAGAGCGTTTCTTTCCATGGCGTCGAGCAGCAGCTCCTCCTCGCCTTCGCGCGTGCTCGCGGCAAGCAGCACCGGGCGTTCGCCAAACCAGCCCCGAAATCTGGAGGCGAGCGACTCGCTGTCGCTGCCCGGCAGGGCGTCGAATTTGAGATTCCCGGTAATTTCCACACCGCGCCCCCCGAGCGCTCCGAGCCGCTCCGCATCCTCGGGGGTCTGCGCCGCGATCGCACTCAGGCGCGCGAGCGCACTCCGCACCAGCGGCGCCACCAGGGTGTAGCCGCGCGCGGATCTCGCCGACATTCGGGCATTGGCGAGGACAAGCGGCACGCCCGCCCGCGCACACTCGTCGACGAGATTGAACCAGATCTCGGTCTCCATCAGAATGCCCAGGCGGGGCCGAAAATGGCGCAGGAAGCGCTTCATGGCAGACGGATAGTCGTAAGGAAGCCAGGCGACGCGAACCGCGCCGCCGAACACCTGTGCCGCCGCCTCCCGCCCGGTCGCAGTCATTTGGGTGACCAGGAGTTCGCACTCCGGATGGCGGGCCTTGAGCGCGCGCAGCAGCGGTTCCGCCGCGCGGGTTTCGCCGACCGAAACGGCGTGCAACCACAGCACCGGCCCGGCGGGCGGCGCGCCGTAGAAGCCAAACCGCTCCGCGATGCCCCGCCGGTATCCGGGCTCCCTCCGCCCCCGCCACCAAAGCCGCGCAAGCACCCAGGGAAACGCCACCCACAACAGCACCCGGTAGGCGAGGTGCGCCATCAGAGGGCCTGCGGCACGGTAAGTGACCCGGCCGGCCGCCCCTCGCCGAAAGCGGTTAGAATACCGCGCATAAGCCGCTGATTATACGGGTTTGCCGGCTCTTCCCGCTGCCTATGCCCACACCCTTGTCCGTAACCATCATCACCCGGGACGCAGCCGCGCAGCTCCCAGGCTGCCTCGCGAGCACGGCCTTCGCCGACGAAGTCGTCGTCGTGGATTCCGGTTCCTCCGACGGCACGCTCGAACTCGCCGCCCGGCTCGGTGCGCGGGTGGTCCGGAAGGAATGGCTCGGGTATGGAGCGCAGAAGCAGTTCGCCGTCGACGCGGCAAGCCATGACTGGGTATTGTGCGTGGACGCGGACGAGCGCGTAAGCCCTGCGCTTCGCGAGTCGATCCTCGCCGAGCTGAAAGCTCCGCGCGGCTTCGTCTATGCTATGCCGCGCCGCAACCGCTTTCTCGGGCGCTGGCTCAAGCACGGCGAAGGCTATCCGGACTGGAGCGCGCGGCTTTTCCACCGCGCGCACGCGCGCTGGGGCAGTGAACTCGTCCATGAAAAAGTGATCAGCGACGAAGCGCCGCTTCGCCTGTCCGGCGACCTGATGCACGATTCGGCGGAAACCCTGGAGAAGTATCTCGACAAGCAGAACCGCTACACCAGCCTGCAGGCCGCGGCGATGCTCGCAGCGGGTCAACGCGCGAACGTGCTGCAACTGGTGCTCTCGCCGCTGCTGCGATTCGTCAAGTACTACGTGCTGCGCCTCGGCTTCCTCGACGGCGTGCCGGGCCTGGTTCACATCGCGATCGGCTGCGTGAACAGCTTCAACAAGTACGCGAAACTGAAGGAAATGGAGCGCGCCGCACAATGACCGCCGACGCCGACGAATCCGGGAGCCTCGATCCTCGTCAAGCGCCTTACGCGGCGCCGGAGATCAGGCGATGACCCTGCTGGTCACGGGCGGTGCCGGGTTCATCGGCTCGAATTTCGTGCTGGAGTGGCTGGCGCGGGGCGCGGGGCCCGTGGTGAACCTCGATAAGCTCACCTACGCGGGCAATCCGGCCAATCTTGCCCAGGTCAAGGACAACCCCACGCACGTTTTCGTTCACGGCGACATCCGCGATCGCGCTCTGGTTCGAGGACTGCTGGAACGACACACCCCGCGCGCGATCGTGCACTTCGCCGCCGAAAGCCACGTCGACCGCTCGATCGACGAGCCCGCCGATTTCATCAAGACCAACATCGTCGGCACCTTCGGTCTGCTGGAGGAAGCGCGGGACTGGTGGGAGAAGCAGACCCAGCCGCTGCGCGCGGAATTCCGATTCCTGCACGTCTCGACCGACGAAGTGTATGGTTCGCTCGGTGCCGGCGACCCGCCCTTCAGCGAATCGTCGCCTTTCGCGCCCAACAGTCCCTACGCCGCCTCCAAAGCGGCCGCCGACCACCTGGTGCGGGCGTACCACCACACCTACGGGCTGCCGACGCTCACCGTCAACTGCTCGAACAACTACGGCCCGTACCAGTTTCCGGAGAAGCTGATCCCCCTCGTGATATTGAACGGCCTGTCGCGCAAGCCGCTCCCGGTCTATGGCGACGGCGGCAACGTGCGCGATTGGCTCTTCGTGACGGACCACTGCGACGCACTCCGCCAGGTGCTGGCGAAGGGCCGCATCGGCGAATGCTACAACGTCGGCGGGGCAAATCAGAAGACCACCTTGGAAGTGGTGCGCTCGGTGTGCGCGCTGCTGGACGAAGCCCGGCCGAGCCGCGCCCCCCACGCCGGCCTGATCACGCTGGTCAAGGATCGACCGGGACATGACCGGCGCTACGCAATCGACGCGAGGAAGATCTCGAGCCAGCTCGGATGGAAACCTTCCGAGAGTTTCGATTCGGGACTGCGCAAGACCGTCGCCTGGTATCTCGACAATCCGGACTGGGTCGCCCATGTCACGAGCGGCGCCTATCGCGGCTGGATCGAGAAGCACTACGCGGACCGGGGAACGGCATGAAGGGCATCATCCTCGCCGGCGGCAGCGGTACCCGGCTGTTTCCGGTTACCCGGGTGGTTTCCAAGCAGTTGCTTCCCGTGTACGACAAGCCGATGATCTACTACCCGTTGAGCACGCTGATGCTCGCGGGAATCCGGGACGTGCTCGTTATCTCGACGCCGCAGGACACGCCGCGCTTTGAGGCCCTGCTCGGCGACGGCAAGCGCTGGGGCATGAATTTCAGCTACGAAGAACAACCCCGGCCGGAGGGCATTGCCCAGGCCTTCCTCATCGGCGAGAAGTTCATCGGCGGCGAGCCCTGCGGTCTGGTGCTCGGCGACAATATCTTCTACGGCCACGACCTGCAGCCCACGTTTGGACAGGCGGCAAGGAAATCCTCCGGCGCGACGGTCTTCGCCTACCGGGTGCAGGATCCGCAGCGCTACGGCGTCATCGAATTCCGGCCGGATGGAAGCGCGATCAGCATCGAGGAAAAACCGGCGAAGCCCAAGTCGAATTACGCGGTGACGGGCCTGTACTTCTACGACGCTCAGGTGGTGCGAATCGCCAGATCGCTCAAGCCGTCGACACGCGGCGAGCTCGAGATCAGCGACCTCAACCGCCGCTACCTCGAAGCGGGCAAGCTCGACGTGGTGGCGCTCGGGCGCGGACATGCATGGCTCGACACCGGCACACATGAGTCCCTTCTGGAGGCGAGTCAGTTCATACAGACCATCGAGCGCCGCCAGGGACTGAAGATCGGGTGTCCGGAGGAAATCGCCTGGCGCAAGGAGTGGATCGACGACGCAATACTCAGGACGCTCGCCGCGCCGCTCACGAACAGCGGTTACGGAAACTACCTGCTGTCGCTGTTGCGGGACGGCGCTGGCGCGCGGCAAGCATGAAGGTCAATCCGACCCGTCTTCCCGAAGTGCTTGTTCTCGAGCCCAGGGTCTTCGAGGACGCGCGCGGATTCTTCTTCGAGAGCTGGAACGAGCGGGATTTCGAGAGCGCGGGAATCGCGGCTCGTTTCGTCCAGGACAATCACACTCGCTCGAGGAGGGGCGTGCTGCGCGGACTGCACTATCAGATTCGACAACCGCAGGCCAAGCTGGTGCGCGTCGTCGCCGGTGAGATATTCGATGTGGCGGTGGACCTGCGGCGCGGTTCGCCTTCTTTTGGAAAATGGGAGGGCGTCCGGTTGAGCGCCGAATCCCGGACGATGATCTGGATCCCGCCGGGGTTCGCCCACGGATTTCTCGCGCTGAGCGACATCGCCGAGGTCCTCTACAAGGTCACCACCTTCCACGCTCCCGAGCACGAGCGTTGCATCCTGTGGAACGATCCGGATCTGGCGATAGATTGGCCCCTTTCCGGCGACCCCGCCCTTTCTGCCAGGGACGCCGCCGGTTCGCGGCTGCGGGACGTTGAAGTGTTTCCGTGAAAATCCTGCTGACCGGCAGGAACGGGCAGATCGGATGGGAATTGGCGCGGGTCCTCGCCCCGGTTGGCGAAGTCGTTGCGCCGGAGCGCGGCGCGCTGGATCTGGCCGTGCCGGACCAGATCGTTTCGGCGGTGCGTTCCGCGCGGCCCGACCTCATCGTCAACGCCGCGGCCTATACCGATGTCGACCGCGCCGAGGGCGCGCCCGATAGGGCCATGCAGGTAAACGGCGTGGCGCCGGGAATCCTGGCCGAGGAAAGCCGGCGGCTCGGCGCACTGTTGATCCACTATTCCAGCGATTATGTGTTCGACGGCACCAAGCCCGCGCCCTACGTGGAGACCGATCTTCCGAACCCGATCAACGCCTACGGCCGCAGCAAGCTGGCAGGCGAGAGGGCGATCCAGGCGAGCGGGTGCCGGCATCTGATTCTGCGCACCAGCTGGGTCTACGGCATGCGCGGCAGGAATTTCCTGCTGACGATCCTGCGTCGCGCCCGCGAGCTTCCCGAGTTGAAGGTCGTGGACGACCAGGTCGGATGCCCAACCTGGTGTCGGGACCTCGCGGTCGGGACCGTGCGGACGATCAATACGACCGCCATCGGAAACTCGGGAGGTCTTTATCATTTTGCCTCGGCGGGCGCGACGAGCTGGTGTGGCTTCGCACGGGAGATTCTCCGGGTACGTCGTATCGGAACGCCGCTCCGCGGAATTCCATCGGCCCAATGTCCCGGTACCGCGAGGCGACCCTCAAATTCCCGGTTGTCGAGCGCAAGGCTCCTGGATGAGTGTGGCATCGCCTTGCCCGCGTGGACGTCGTCGCTGCACGACTGTCTGGCGGACCCGATGACGGAGGGCGCTTGAGCGCGAATCCCCGGAGATCCCCGCTCGACTCCGAGCGGGTTCCGGTCAGCGTAGTGATCCCATGCTATCGGTGCAAAGGGACGTTGCGCCGCGCGATCGCCTCGGTTGCCGGACAGTCTGCGCGGCCGGTCGAAGTCGTCCTGGTAGATGACGGCAGCGACGACGGCTCGCTCGGGCTGCTTCGGGACATACAACACGAGCTCGGCGGGGATTGGGTGAAGGTGATTGCGCTCGGCCAGAACCGGGGCGCGGGACCTGCGCGCAATGCCGGCTGGAACGTCGCAACGGGCAGGTACCTGGCTTTTCTCGACGCCGACGACGCGTGGCACCCGCGCAAGATCGAAGTCCAGTACTCTTTCATGGAGTCGAATCCCGGCGTAGCCCTCTGTGGGCACGCTCACGCGCAGATTGCAGAC
>JBATEB010000393.1:0-10322 GCA_049663805.1 Burkholderiales bacterium
GATCTCGACGGTCCAGATGCCGTTTCCCGTGCGCGCGGCGATCGCGCCGAAGGACTGCCCGCAGCGCTGCGCGCCCTCCCCCGAATCGCTGACGATCTCGATGACGTGCTCGGCGAGCGTGGCGGCCGACTTCGCGCCACCGGCGCGGGTGGTGGTCCCTGTCTTGTTGCCCGGCTCCAGTGCGGTCGTATCGCTCATGGTCTGATGGTCATTGTCGTCGCCGGACGCGCCCGCTTCAGGCGAGGTGCACGCGCGCAAAGGTTTTCTCCGCGACGTCGATGCCAAAGAGAGTGCCCTCACTGCCCGCGCGCTCGGGCAGGTACACCGTCTCCGTATCCCGGATGCCGAGCCAGGCCTTCATGCCGCGCGCGGCCTTGCGCCCGGCGCCCATCGCCTCGATCACGGTGGCGGCGCCGGTCACGATGTCGCCGCCGGCGAAGACGCCGGCCATCGAAGTGGCGAGGTTCCCGTCCACCTCGATGTAGCCGCGGCGATTCAACCTCAACTTCGAGGTCTGGCCGATGATCGGGTTGGCATGGGTGCCGATGGCGATCACCACCGTGTCGGTCTCGAACTCGAACTCGCTCCCCGGGATCGGCACCGGGCCGCGCCGCCCCGATTCGTCCGGCTCGCCGAGCTCCATGCGGATGCAGCGCATGCCGCGCACGTTGCCCTTGCCGTCGTCGAGTATCTCGATCGGATTGGTGAGCCAGTGGAATTCGATGCCTTCCTCCTCGGCGTGGTGCACCTCCTCGACGCGCGCCGGGCTTTCGGCCTTGGTCCGGCGGTAGATGCAGGTGACCTTCTCGGAGCCGAGCCGCTTGCACACGCGCATCGCGTCCATCGCCGTGTTGCCGGCGCCGATCACCGCGACGCGCCGCCCCAGCGGCAGGGGCGTATCGTGGCCCGGATCGCGGGCGCGCATCATGTTGCAGCGGGTGAGCAGCTCGTTCGCCGACAGCACGTTGTTGAGCGAATCGCCCTGGATGCCCATGAACCGGGGGTAGCCCGCGCCGGTGCCGACGAAGACCGCGTCGAATCCCATCTCGCCGATCATCTGCTCGATCGTAAACAACCGCCCGACCAGCGTGTTGCACTCGAACCGGACCCCGAGCTTCCTCAGGTTGTCTATTTCGGCGTCGACCACCGTGTTGGGCAGTCTGAAATCGGGAATGCCGTAGCGCAGCACCCCGCCGGGCACGTGAAAGGCCTCGAACACCGTGACCTCGCAGCCGGCCTTGGCCATGTCGGCTGCGCACGCCATCCCGGCCGGGCCCGAACCGACGATCCCGACGCGGAAGCCGCTCGGCTCGATGTACGGGACGTTGCTCCAGCCCTCCTTGATCGCCATGTCGCCGACGAAGCGCTCGAGGCGGCCGATCGCGACCGGCTCCAGGTTCTCGCCGACCGGACACGGCCCCTCGCACTGCGTTTCCTGCGGGCAGACGCGGCCGCACACCGAGGCGAGCAGGTTGGCGTCGGTGATGACGCCATAGGCGCCGCGGAAGTCCTTCTCTCCGATCTTCTTGATGAAGCCGGGAATGTCGATGCTGACCGGGCAGCCTTGGACGCACGCCGGGTCCGGGCAGAACAGGCAGCGCTCGGATTCGCGCAGCGCGTCTTCCACCGTGAAAGCGCAGGTCACTTCGGCGAAATTCCCGGCGCGCGCGCGGGGATCCTGCTCGCGCGCGCGCGTGCGTTCCTGCGGGATCGACCGTATCGTGCGTTTCTTCGCCATCCTAGCCGCCTCGCACCTCTTCGAACGGGTCGGGCAGATCGAGCGTCTCCCCCGCGGCGACCTGGGGCGGGACCTTCATCCGGCAGCTTTCCGACCAGCGCTCGAGCGCCGACTTTTCCTCGGCCGCGAAGCGCTTGAGGCGCGTCGTGAGATCCGCGAAATCGACCAGGTGGCCGTCGAAATCGGGGCCGTCGACGCACGCGAACTTCACCTCTCCGCCGACCCGCACACGGCAGCCGCCGCACATTCCGGTGCCGTCCACCATCACCGGGTTCAAGCTGACCACCGTCCTGATCCTGTGGGGGCGCGTCGCCTCGGCACAGGCTTTCATCATCACCGGCGGGCCGATGGCGATCACCTCGCCGATGTCCGGATGCTGGGCGATCGCGCGCTTGATGCCTTCGGTCACCGGCCCTTTGACGCCCACCGAGCCGTCGTCAGTGCACACGATCAGCTCGTCGCAGCAGCCGCGGAACTTGTCCTCCCAGAAAATGAGCTTCCGGTTGCGGAAGCCGATCACGCCGATCACGTATGCGCCGGCCTCCTTGAAACCGCGCGCCTGAGGAAACACCGGCGCCACTCCCAATCCGCCGCCGACGCAAACGACTTTCTTTGCCCCGCTCGCGTCGCTCGGGACGCCCATCGGCCCGACCAGCGCGTGCAGCGCGGTGCCGACCTGGCACTGCTGCTGCATTTCCCGGGTGGTCTTGCCGACCGCCTGGATGACGAGCGTGATCGTTCCCCTGGCGCGATCGAAGTCGGCCAGGGTGAGCGGGATGCGCTCCCCTTCCGCGTGCGACATGACGATGACGAACTGGCCCGGCCGCGCGGCCTTCGCCATCATCGGGTGGCGGACTTCGAGCAGAAAGGTGACGTCCGAGAAGTCCTCTCGCGCCACGATCTCGAAGCCCGCGTCTTTTCCCGTGCTCGACATCACTGATCCCCCCAAGCCGGCTGCCTCCACGATACATTCCGGCCGCTGGGCCTGTTCCGCAATCTTGGGGGTCCGAGACGGCGGCCATTTGATCTAACTCAATAAGGCTGCAATCTGGCACTGCGGGGTCGGATTGATCCACGTCAAACGCGAGGCCCGGTGCAGTAGGACAATGAGTGGCGGACCCGGTTATGCTGGAAACCGCGTCCGAAAGAGTTCAACGATGCAAACAATCGCGGCGGACGTGGCCATATTGGGCGCGGGAGGCGCGGGACTGCGCGCCGCCATCGCTCTCGCCGAGAGCGCGCCCGGCTTGCGCATCGCGCTGATCTCCAAGGTCTACCCGATGCGCAGCCACACCTGCGCGGCCGAAGGCGGGGCGGCGGGCGTGATCAAGCCCGATGACAGCCTCGAGCAGCATTTCGACGACACGGTGGGCGGCGGCGACTGGCTGTGCGATCAGGACGCGGTCGACTACCTGGTGCAGGAAGCGCCCAGGGAGTTGATTCAGCTCGAGCACTGGGGCTGTCCGTGGAGCCGCGAGCCCGACGGCTCGGTTGCGGTGCGGCCGTTCGGCGGCATGAAGAAGCGGCGCACCTGGTTCGCAGCCGACAAGTCGGGCTTCCACATCCTGCACACGCTGTTCCAGACCTCGCTCAAGTACCCGTCGATCGAGCGCTTCGACGAGTACTACGCGACCGAGCTGCTGGTGGACGACGGGCGCTGCCGGGGCCTCACCGCGATCGAGATGCGCAGCGGCCAGATGCGCCAGATCCGCACCCGCGCCGTGATCATCGCCGGCGGCGGCGCCGGGCGCATGTTCCCGTTCACCACCAACGGCGCGATCAAGACCGGCGACGGCATGGCGCTCGCCTACCGTGCCGGCGTGCCGTTGAAGGACATGGAGTTCGTCCAGTACCACCCCACCGGCCTGCCGAGCACCGGCACCCTGCTGACCGAGGCCTGCCGCGGCGAGGGCGGGGTGCTGCTCAACAAGAACGGCCGGCGATTCCTGCAGGACTACGGCATGGGGCCGGAGACGCCGCTCGGCGAGCCGGTGCTGAAGACCATGGAGCTCGGCCCGCGCGACCGGTTGAGCCAGGCGTTCTGGCACGAGCAGAAGAAGGGCAACATGGTCGCCACCGAATGGGGCGACGCGATGCTGCTCGACATGCGGCATCTGGGCGAGAAGAAGATCGACGAGCGCCTGCCGCTGGTGCGCGACATGTCGATCAGCTACATGAGCGTCGATCCGGTCACCGACCCGGTGCCGGTGCGGCCGGTGGTGCATTACATGATGGGCGGCATCCATACCGACGTCCGCGCCGCGACGCCGCTCGCCGGGCTGTTCGCCGCGGGGGAGTGCGCCTGCGTCAGCATCAACGGCGCCAATCGTCTCGGCTCCAATTCGCTCACCGAGCTGCTGGTGTTCGGTCGCCGCGCGGCGCTGAGCGCCGTCGAGTACCTCGACTCGGGCGCCCCGGGAGGCGGCGATGCGGCGCTCGAGGCGCGCGCTCTGCGGGCGCAGGCGCGCGTGCGGGAGCTGTTCCAGCGAAGCGGCGGCAAGGAGTCGCTCGCCGGGCTGCGCCGCGAGATGATGCATACGCTCGAGCAGAACGCGGGGATTTACCGCAGCGGCGAGGGGCTCGCCGAGGCCTGCGCGAAACTTGCCGAGCTGCGCCGGCGCTACGCGGGAATCGAGCTGCACGACAAGACCAACGTCTACAACACGGACCTGCTGCAGGCGCTCGAGCTCGGATCGATGCTCGACTGCGCGGAGGCGCTCGCCGTGAGCGCGCTCGAGCGCAAGGAGTCGCGCGGCGCGCACCAGCGGCTCGACTTCGTCGAGCGCGACGACGCGCGCTATCTCAGGCATTCGCTCGCGCATTACCGGGGCAGCGAGGCGCCGCGCGTGGATTATCTCGACGTGGTCATCACCCGGTCGCAGCCCGGCGTGCGTGACTATTCCGGAGGCCACGAATGAGCGCGCGCGTGGTCGAGCTGGAGGTCCTGCGCTACAACCCGGAAACCGACCCGGCGCCGCATTTCCAGCGCTACTCGGTTCCCTGCCGCGAAGAATGGGTGGTGCTCGACGCCCTCAATCACGTCAAGGAATACCTCGATCCGACGCTCAGCTACCGCTGGTCCTGCCACATGGCGGTTTGCGGCAGTTGCGGCATGATGATCAACGGCGAGCCGAAGCTCGCCTGCAAATCGTTCGTGCGCGACTACGAGGGCGTGATCCGCGTCGAGCCGCTGGCGCATTTTCCGATCGAGCGCGACCTGGTGACGGTGATCGACGATTTCGTCGCCAAGCTGACGCGCGTCAAACCCTACCTGATTCCCAGGGAGCCGAAGCCGCTGGAAGCGGGGGAGTACCTGCAGACCCCGGCGCAGCTCAAGCGCTACAAGCAGTTCACGCTGTGCATCAACTGCATGCTGTGTTATGCGGCGTGCCCCGAGTACGGCCTGATCCCGAAGTTCATCGGCCCGGCCGCGATCGCGCTCGCCCACCGCTACAACCAGGATTCCAGGGACGGCGGGCGCGGGGAGCGCCAGGAGGAGATCGCCGCGACCGAGGGCGTATGGGAGTGCTCCTTCACCGGAGCGTGCTCCGAAGTCTGTCCCGAGCACGTGGACCCCGCCGCGGCGCTGCAGCAGGTCAAGATCAAGAGCACGATCGACTGGTACCTCGAGCATACGCTGCCATGGCTGAACCGGTGACCCGCAAACCCTACGTACGCGAGGTTCCGCGCCTGCGCTGGATCTTCCGCCACCCGCGCTACCTGCGCTACATGGCGCGCGAGCTCACCTGCGTCTTCATCGGCGCGTACGCGGTGCTGCTCGTGTTCGCGTTCGCGCGGCTGGCGCAGGGCCGGGAATCCTACGAGGCGTTCCTGCGGGCGCTGGGAACTCCGGCGGGCATCGCCTTCCAGACCGTGGTTCTCGCGTTCGCGCTCTATCATACGGTCACGTGGTTCAACGTCACCCCTAAGGCGATGCCGATCCAGCGCGGCGAGGAATTCGTCCCGGGCGGGATCATCATCGGCGCTCATTACGCCGCGTGGATCGCCCTCTCGATCGTCGCGCTGGTCCTGGCCGGGGCGCTCTGACATGCCGAAATCGAACAAGCCGATCGTCTGGGGATTGTTCGCCGCCGGGGGAACGGTCACGGCGTTCGTCACGCCGGTGCTGGTGGTGCTGACCCTGCTCGCAGCGACGGGACACCTCCCCGCGCTCCTCGCCTACGACCGGTTGCACGCCTTCGCCGCCCACTGGGTCGGGAAGGCGGCGCTTTTCGGCATCGTGTTCCTGGCGCTGTGGCACGCCGCTCATCGCTTGCGCATCACCCTGCACGACCTCGGCGTACGCAACGATACGTTCGTCGCGTGGGTAGTGTACTGTCTCGCCGCGGCGGGAAGCGTGGCGGCGGCCGCCTGTCTGCTGCGAATCTGAGCCCATGAGAAACTCTTCGGCGCGCGCGAACATCGAGGCACCGACGGCAGCGCCGGGGCGGGGTGTTTCGTCGGCGGTCCCTCTGCCGCTGTATCTGGAGCAGACCTATTGGTGGGCGTACCTCCATCCGCGCGGCGTGCGCCTGTTCGAGCGCCAGTGGCTGGTCAACCTCATCCTGTGGGGCAACTACCGTCGCCTGCACGAGGCCGCGCTCGAAGAGATGAGCCCGCCGATCGGCGGAAGAACGCTCCAGGTTGCCTGCGTCTACGGCGACTTCACCGCGCAACTGGCGTGGCGTCTGGGTCCCGGGGGCCGCCTCGACGTCGTCGACGTCGCTCCGATTCAGCTGGACAACCTGCGCAGGAAGCTCGGTTCGCAGCCGGGCGTGTCCCTGCATCACCGCGACTCCGCCGACCTCGGGTTCCGGGACGCGAGCTACGACCAGGTCATCGTGTTCTTCCTGCTTCACGAGCAACCCGAGCACATCCGCGCGCAGACCGTGGCCGAAGCGCTGCGCGTCGTGCGGCCGGGCGGAAAGGTGATCTTCGTCGACTATCACCGGCCGGTCCGCAGCAACCCGTTCCGCTATCTGATGAAGCCGGTGCTGGCCTTGCTGGAGCCTTTCGCGCTCGACCTGTGGTTCCGAGAGATCGGCTCCTGGCTGCCCGCCGCCATGGAGCCCCGATCGCTGGAGAAACAGACCTATTTCGGCGGCCTCTACCAGAAGGTGGTCATCGTGCGCTGAAGCGCTGCCGCCCGCCGCAACGACCGGCGCCTCGCCTCCTTCCGCGAACCGCAGGGTTACGCCGCGTCGGTGCGCGGCAGCGTGAGCGTGGCCTCGAGCCCGCCTTCGGGTCGGTTTCGCAGCGACAGCTCGCCCCCGTGCGCGCGCGCGATGTTGCGCGCGATGCCGAGGCCCAGGCCGGTACCGCCGGTTTCGCGGCTGCGAGAGCTCTCGCCCCTGAAGAAGGGCTCGAACGCCCTTTCGAGCTCCTCTTCCGGGATGCCCGGCCCCTCGTCCAGTATCCGGATCGCGATTCGCTCCGCGCCGTCTTGCACGCGGAGGGTGGCGCGCTTTCCGTAGCGGATCGCGTTGTCCACGAGGTTGGTCAGGCAGCGCCGTAGCGCGTGCGGCCTGCACGCAAAGGGGCGCGCGACACGTCCCTCGATGTCGACCGCGCCGCCGGTTTCCCGGTAGTCGGTCTGCAGGCTCTCCAGCAGGGCCATGAGGTCGACGCGCTGCACCGCCTCGACCGAGTTCGCGTCGCGCATGAAGTCCAGCGTCTGCGTGACCATCGACTCCATGTCCTCGAGATCCCTCGCGAACTTGCCGCGAACCGCCTCGTCGTCCAGCAATTCGGTGCGCAACCGCATGCGGGTGATCGGCGTCTTCAGATCGTGCGACATGGCGGCGAGAATGCGCGTGCGGTCGGCGATGAAACGCGACAGGCGCTTCTGCATGGTGTTGAACGCGCGCGCGGCGCGCTGCACTTCGACCGGCCCGGTTTCCGGCAGCGGCGGGCGATTGATGTCCGCGCCCAGCTTGTCCGCGGCGGTCGCGAGCGAGGACAGCGGCCCGGTCACCCAGCGCACCGCGACCAGCGACAGCACGACGACGCTGCCCAGCAGGATCAGCAGCGTCAGCGCGACGCGCACCGGGATCGACACCGCCTGCGGCGAAAGGAAAGTATCGAAGGTCACCCAGGCGCCGTCGCGAAGCGCGATCTGAACGGTGAAGAACGCGCCCTCCGGGGAAAACTCCTGCATGCCGTATTCGCCCATGCGATGCGGCATCATCGGCCTGTCGCGCGGCCCGAAGCGGCCCGGTGGCCGGAAACTCTCCGGCGCGCCCTCGGGCCGGGTCACCTTGACCTGCATGCCCTCGCCGAGCGCATAGCGCAGCATGCCCGTGAACATGGAAAGCCGCATGTCGGTTTCCTGCGGTTCGCCGCCCGCCGCCAGGGGGGGCCGGTCGAGCGATATCGTCAGCGGCGGAGCGTTGAACGCCGCGACGACCCTGCGGCGCTCGGCGCTCGGCAGAGAATCGAGCAGCCTGCCGATGTCCGCGATCCGCTGCGCGAGCCGCATGCCGCCGGATTGGTAGAGCAGCTGGCCGCGCTCGGCGAGGTTGATGTATCCCGTGGCGAGCTGCGCCAGGACCAGTCCGACGAGCAATACCAGGACCAGCCTTCCGAACAGGCTTTGAGGCAGCAGGCGCATTATCGCTCCACTTCGACCGCCACCGCGAGAACGTAGCCCTCGCCGCGCACGGTCTTGATGATCCGCGGGTCGGCGGGATCGTCACCCAGCCGGTGCCGCAGCCGGCTGACCTGTATGTCGATGGTGCGGTCCAGCGGATCGGCTTCGCGGCCCCTGGAGAGCATCATCAGCTGGTCGCGCGTGAGCACGTGATTCGGGTGGCTGAGGAAGATCTTCAGCAACTGAAACTCCGCGCCGGAGAGCGACGTGACCACGCCCTCGCGCGACACCAGGTGGCGCGCCAACGTATCCAGGCGCCAGCCGGCGAACGCGATCGCGCGCGCGTCGTCGGCGCGCAGATTGCGCGGCAGGCTGCGGGTTCGCCGCAGCACGCTATTGATGCGCGCGAGCAGCTCCCTGGGACTGAAGGGCTTGGCGAGATAGTCGTCGGCACCCATCTCCAGGCCGACGATGCGATCGGTCTCCTCGCCGCGCGCGGTCAATATGATGACCGGCGTATCCGCTTCGGCGCGCAGCTTGCGGCACAGCGTGAGACCGTCCTCGCCCGGCAGCATCAGGTCGAGCACGATCAGGTCGACCTTGCCGCGCGCGAGCGCCGCCCACATCGCCTTTCCGTCCGGGACGACGCTCGCCCTGTAACCGTTCTTGCCCAGGTATTCCCCGAGCAGGCTGCGAATCTCGGTGTCGTCGTCGACGACCAGGATGTGATCGGAAGCTTCCATGTCCCCTTTATATCCGCGAACCCGGGCGTTGTCCTGCGGATTTGTAGCGTAGCGTAACAAAGCGAATCCGCGCTACGCCGGGCTACAAAAACCGAACGGACCGATTACATGGGGGTGGTGAAATGGGAACCGATGCGGCCGGAAGCCCGGCGATGTACCCGGGGCGCCGCAGGGTCAGCCAACCAACTTTGCATGGAGATCCATCATGAAACGCACTACGAAAATTGCACTCGCCGTCGGCACGGCGCTTTCCCTCGGACTGGGTGTTGCCGCGGTAAACGCGCATCCCGATGGCTGGGGCGGCGGCTACGGCGCCGGACCCGGCTACGGTATGGGATACGGGATGCACGGCTACGGCATGCACGGCTACGGCCCCGGGCAGGGTCCGCAGGGCATGGGACCGGGCATGCACGGCTACGGCATGGGACCGCAGGGCACGTTCGACGCCGGCAGCGCCGAAGAGCGGCTCGCAGGCCTGAAAACCGAGCTGGGAATCACCGCCGAGCAGGAGACCGCCTGGCAGGCGTTCGTCAAGAGCGCCAAGCAGCGGGACGAAAGCAGGCAAGCGTGGTTCGCCAAGATGCGCGAAGCGCGCGCTGCCGGTTCGCTGCCGGAACGGCTGGCGCAGCGCGACGAGATGTTCAAGCAGCATCAGGCCGAAAGACAGGCAACGACTTCGGCCCTGAAGGACCTGTATGCGGCGCTCACCCCTGAACAGAAGGCGATCGCCGATCAGCGCTTCGGCGGATTCGGGCCGGGATACGGCGCGGGCTACGGCCGCGGCCCCGGCGGACGTTCCCGCTAGGAAGCCGGCGCGCGGGGCGGCGCTGCAGCCGCCTCGCGTTTGAAGGAGAAAGAGTGAGTTCGAAGGGCGGCGACGCGAACTCTCAGCCAATCAAGCCAGCTGCGCGCCGCACCTGGGACAAAAACGGTCGCCCGAGGCCACGGGAGTCCCGCACTTGCGGCAGAATCCGGCCCCGCCCGGCCGAGGCGCCGGCACCCTTTTTCGCCGCGACCGCCACGTCATCGCCGCCCAGACGCCGAAACCCAGAACCGCTACGCCGCTGACCAGCCAGATTGCGAGCTCAGCCTTGCTCGGCCCTGCGCTCGCGCTCGGCGATGACTGCAGACTCTCCGGCTTGACGATCTCGAGGGAGGTTCGCGGGTCCGTCTTGGCGTAACGGACTTTGACGTCCAATCGCTTTCCCGCCCGGAAGGCCCCCAGCTCCGCGGATCGGTAGCGCAATCCGTC
>JBATEB010000394.1:0-3607 GCA_049663805.1 Burkholderiales bacterium
ATCCAGATATAGGTAGACTTTGGGGTCATTGCCGCAGTTGTCGATCACCAAGCCGAATTCCTCTTGGAGGACGATATCGAACATTCGCAACATTTCACGCTGGCTGTTGCCGCCTCCCTGGATATCAAGGAACTTCACGCCCTCCCAATAGGAGCAAGGATCGGAGCCCGCCAACGCCTCGTTTTTCAACAGGCTTGAAAGGAACTCCTGGACGATTACCTTGGGGATGTACGTCCGTTTCAGAACATGGTCCAACTCCGAGAGCATCGGATCCTGGACATTCTCGCTAAACTGGCCTATCCACCTCTCCACGTGCTGGGGTGTAGGCACAGCGATCTCGCCAGCTCGGTAATCGGCAATAGTGCCAGCAATCGACTCAAGTAGGCGGTTCCGCTTAGTCATGCTCCACCCTCGTGATTTCCGTAAGGAGAAGACCCTTCTCGAATCTGCATCGGATTCTTCATCGCGTTCACGGACAGGTAGTAGTGCGCCACCTTCGTCACTTCGTTCCAGGCGAGACGCGCCGGGTCGCGGATCGGATCCTGGAGTTGCGGAATATTGTTGCAGTCGGTGACGATGTAGAGCCAGAAGCAGTCGGGACGGTCTTCTGCCACACGTCGCTCATTGGGCGTGAGCAGGATCGTGCCGGTCGGTGCGCCAAGGCCCTTCACTTCGATGAGGCGCAGCTCCCCCGAGGCAAGGTCAAGGCTCGTGACGTCGTAGCCCAGGTTCTTCTCGGAGATGTCGAAGACCTGACGGCCCTGCTCCCGCTCGTACTCCATGACCACGCGCATGGCGATGGCCTCGGTCTCGAAGTTCGGCTTGAGACGCCGGACCTCGGGGGCCTCACGTTCTGGGTGCGGTATCGCGAGGACGCTCGCGAGCCGCTCGACCGCTTGGAGCGTAAGCGCCCGCTGGCGATCAAGGTCGATCCTGCGGCGGTCGCGCCGAGCAAGTAGCTCCGCGTGGCGCGTCTCGGCCTTCGCGAGCCGCCCCTCGGCGCCGGGGAGCTTCTGCTCCACGTCGGACGCCGCGCGTCCTATCTCCTCGTCCGCGCGCTGGAGCAGCTCGGTGAGCGAAAGCTCGACGTGGACGCTGACCCGGTCGACCTCGGACAGACGATCCTTGCGTGTCTCCTCGAGGAACGGTGCGAGCGCATGCTCGTGAAGCCAGGTCGTCGCTTCGGGGAGGGTCGCGACCGCGGGCATCTCGGCCGGCGGATCTGCAGGCGCGAAATTGCCGAGCAGGCCGGGCTCCTGGAGCCGGGGTTCGCCGTCCTCGGAGATCTCCACCGCGAAGAGCCGCTCGTGGACGACCTGCCCGAGTCCGTCCACCACGCGCGCCCGGTAGAAGTCGATGCGTGCCGGGCTTTCGTGCTGGAGGGAGTGGAAGGTCGCGCCCTTGCCGAGAACGTCGAGCGCCCGCGTGTGGGTGTGCCGCCGGATCGCCTCGAAGAGCGGATGGCCGGGCGTGACCCACTCCAGCTTCCCGGTCTCGGCTGCCTCGCGGTCGGTGGAGCAGCGCGGATAGCGGTCCGCGAGGGCCGGGAGCTTCCAGTCCGAGTCCTTCTCGTAACGGCGGAGAACCGTGGGAGTGCGCGCCGGATCGAAGGCGTGCGGCACACTCGGGACGGCCTTGAGGGTGAGCGGCACGAACTCGGCCGCCTCGCGGAGGAAGCGCGCGATGGTCTCCGGCACGACGCGCCGCTCCTGCGCCCGCGCGCGCCGCTCGATCAGCATCTCGAGGTTGAGCTTCTTGCTCGCGAGCCCCTCGAGGGCGTTCTGGCAGATGGCCCGGAACTGCCCCTCGTCGACGTCGCGGAGCATGCGCTCCTCGAGGTCGGCGTCGCCGAGCTTCCCGGCGTAGTAGTCGCGCAGCACGCGCTCGACGTGGGCCGCAGGAAGGACCTCGCCGATGACGTTGAACACGGCGTCATCGTCCAGCGCGTCGCGGATCTCCTGCAGCTTTTCGTGCAACCGCTGCAGGACGCGGCCTTCGATGGTGTTGGTGGCCACGAAGTTGAAGATCATGCAGTCCTTGCGCTGGCCGTAGCGGTGGATGCGGCCCATCCGCTGCTCGAGGCGATTCGGGTTCCAGGGGATGTCGTAGTTGAAGAGGATGTTGCAGACCTGAAGGTTGATCCCCTCGCCCGCGGCCTCGGTGGCAACCAAGACCTGGATCTCGCCTTCCCGGAACTGCTGCTCGGCATGGAGGCGGGTACCCACCTCGTTACGCGAGCCCGACTTCATGCTGCCGTGGATGCAGCCGACTCGGAAACCCCAGGACTTGAGGCGCGCCATAAGGTAGTCCAGCGTGTCCTTGAACTCCGTGAAGAGGAGCAGGCGCTGGTCCGCGTGGTCGAAGAAGCCTTCCTTCTGAAGCAGCGCCTTGAGTTCCGAGAGCTTCGCCTCCGTGCCCGCATCCTCGACCGCCTGTGCCTGGACGGCCAGGCGCCGCAATTCTTGAACCTCCTGGCGCACGAGATCGGCGCTCCCCGCAAGCGTGACCGCTTCGAGCAGCGCTTCCAGCCGGTCGCGCTCGCTCTCCTCCATCTCCTCCAGTTCTTCCGGATCCGGGAGATCCGGCGGCGCATGGCGGGCGAGATCCTGCGCGCGCTTGAGACCCTCTTCGAGGCGCCGTGCACGGTTCTCGAGCGAACGCCGCATGGCATAGGTGCTCGACGCGAGCCGCCGCTGGTAGAGAGACATCAGGAAGCCGATCGCGCGCGCGCGCGGGTCCTCGCCCTCGGCCGCAGCGCGGGCGCTCTCGCGCTTCACGAAGCGCGTCACGTCGCGGTAGAGGTCGAACTCCGCGCCGTCGATGTGGAAGTCCACGGTATGAGGAATGCGCTTCGTGAAGATATTTTCGGCGGCCCAGGTGCCGTCCTCTCGCCGTTGCGGGAAGTAGACCATCGCCTCCTTGGTGCGGCGCAGGTAGAAGGGCGCCCGCTTGCGATCCATGGCCTCGCGGATCGACTTCACGTCGGCGTAGCAGTCAGCGTCGAGGAGCTGCAGGAACAGGCTGAAGTTCTCCGGGTCGCCCTTGTGTGGCGTCGCTGTAAGCAGGAGTAGGTGGTCCGAGGTGTCGCGCAGCAGCTCGCCCAGCTTGTAGCGCAGGCTCTTGTGCGATTCGTCGGAGGCCGACATGCGGTGCGCCTCGTCCACGATCACGAGATCCCAGTGGACCTGGCGCAGCCCGGGGAGGATGTCCTCGCGCTTCGCCAAATCGAGCGAAGTGATGACCCGGCTGCGCTCAAGCCATTGGTTCACGCCGAACTGGTCGCGGATGTCCTGGCCTTTGAGGACGAGGAACTTTGTATCGAACTTCTCCTTCAGCTCGCGCTGCCACTGGAAGGCGAGGTTCGCGGGGCAGACGATCAGGATGCGCTCGGCGAGTCCCCGAAGCTCGAGCTCCCGGATGAGCAGGCCCGCCATGATCGTCTTGCCCGCCCCCGCGTCGTCGGCCAACAGGAAGCGCACGCGCGCGAGCTTGAGCAGGTAGTCGTAGACGGCTTCGAGCTGATGTGGAAGCGGATCCACGCGGGAGATCGAGAGCCCGAAGTAGGGATCGAACTCGTAGGCGATGCCGAGCGCGTAGGCCTGGAGAC
>JBATEB010000395.1:0-17114 GCA_049663805.1 Burkholderiales bacterium
AATATTCCGTGTGCATGTACACGGCGACGGCGATCGAGACGGCGATGTAAACCGCGGCGATGGCGTAATTGGCGCCGGCAGGGAGCCGCGGGTAAAACTCGTTGTTGCGCAGCCCGTCCAGCGTGAAGAGGATGAAGGTGACCGGGACCAGAGCGATCGCCAGCAGGGTCGGCCCGCCCTCGCCGGTCCAGTAATAGACGAAAAGGTAGACGAAGAAGAAAACCGCCGTCAGCAAGTACAGCCAATCGGCCGCGCGGCGCGGCCGGGAGGCGGGCGCGCTCATGGATCCCCCTGATCAGGCGGGGACGGGCACGCGCCCGTCCCCGAGCTCATGGCTGCGAGGTCGAACCTACTTCGCGACCCGGGCGTCCCACTTCGGGTCCCAGACGCCCTTCTCGCGCATGTACTTCGCGAGCCCCGGATGGACCGGAACGAAGTCCACCGACGAGGCGACGCCGCGGCGCTGGAAGCCGGGCATGTCCTGCGCGATCTGCGCGTAGCTCGCATCGGTCTTGGCCATCGCGGCGGCGTTCTTCTCGATCGCCACGAGCATCTTGTACATGTCGTTCTCCGGCACCTCGAGACCGACGTGAAAACCGTAATAGAACGGCAGCAGCACCACCTTGTCGGCGTGGACGTCCTTCTTGAATACGCCGGGCTTCACCTCGATGGTGGAGAAACCGGCCTTCTTCAGCGCGGCGAGCTCGTCGGCGCTCGGGTTGAGTGCCGCCCAGTCGGCCGCGAGCGATGCCTCGGTGATCCAGCTCGCCGGCGCGGACTCGCCGGCGGTGTAGATGATGAATCCTTCGAGTCCGCCCGACTGCAGCAGCGACCCGGCCGCCGAAAGGTCGACCTGGCGATACTGATGCTTCACGCCGAGCGCGCCGTAGGCGCGCTCGAGATGGGCGCGCACGTCCCAGGGCAGCAGCCCGGTGAATATGGACTTGCCGGCCAGATCGGCCCACCCCTTGTACTTGGCCCGGTCGCGCGAATGCACCGCGGTACCGACCTCGATGGTGTAGGCCCAGAAGGACTGGATCAGCGGGCGCTTGACGCTCGCCTTGAAGCCCTTGAAGCGATTGATGTCGTTGGCGTACTCGTAGAAGCCGATATCGGCGCCGTAATAGCCTTCGAACTTGCCGGTGGCGTATCCCTTCATGGTGAGGATGGCGCCGGTCGCCGGCTGGACGGTGACCCGGTAGTTCGGCATTTCGCGGTTCAGCACTTCGGCCAAAGTGACGAGCGCCCGGTGTCCCGACGATCCGACTGCCGCGGTGCCCCAGGAAATCTCCTTTACCTGTGGCCACGCCGAGGCGCCGAAGGCCGACATCAGCCCCGCGACGATTAAGAGAAGTAGGCGTTTCAACATGTCAGGACCTCCTTTTTTGACGGTGGGAGGGCGCTGTCGATCCTCCCGAGCGCCCATTGTATAAGAGTCCGTTTCACAATTGCTTGAAACGCACCTGACTCAGGGGAGTATGAGGGGAGGTGTCCCCTTCATTTTGTAACCGCCCGGTTCCAGGTTCCCGGAGCGCGTGCGTGGCACGGGCCGATTTGCCGCCTGCGTCGCGCCGGTCCCGGGATCGAGCATCCGACCCGTCGCTCCTGGTATCCCTTTTGCCCGCGAATGTGGGAGACTATCGCAGAAGGAGGATAATGACCATGAATCTCTCGAAACGCCTTGGGATTTCCGCCGCCGCCCTCGCCGTCGCCGTCCTCGCGGGGGCGCCCGCGGCGGCGCAGGAGCGCTACCCGAGCAAGCGCCTCAACTGGACCATCGCCTTCGGGCCGGGCGGGGGCAACGACATCATGTCGCGCATGCTGATCTCGATCCTGGAGAAGTACAAGCTCTACCCGGAAACCATCGTCGCCGACAACAAGCCCGGCGGCAGCGGCGCGAAGGGCTGGGGCTACGTCTTCAGCCAGAAGGGCGATCCGTACCACGTCTCGACGACGAGCGGCAGCTTCATCACCACGCCGCTGCAGGCCAACACGCCCTGGCAGCCGGGCAGCTTCACCCCCGTCGCGCTGCTCGCTTCGGACGACATGTTGCTGCTGGTCAACAAGAAGTCGAAAGCGCGCAATCTCCAGGAGTTCATTGCGGCGGCGAAGGCGAAGCCCCCCTCGATCGGCGGCATCGGCGCCGTGAACGTCGATTTCATCGTGCCGAAGATCTTCTCCGAGAAGGCCGGCTTCACCTTCAGCTACGTGTCGTTCAACAAGCAGGGCGAGCTGACCACGGCGCTGCTTTCCGAATCGCTCGACGCGATGATGTCCAATCCGGGCGAGGTGCTGGGCCTGCTGCAGTCGGGCGACCTCCGGGCGCTCGCCTTCAGCGGCAAGACGACCCCCAAGGCTCTCGGCAACGTGCCCACGTTCGCCGAGCTCGGGTTCGAGATCGGCGTATCGTTGCCGCGCGGCTTGGTGCTGCCCCCCGGCGTGCCGGCCGAGGCGCAGCAGTGGTGGATCGAGACCATGAGGAAGGTCGTGCAGACGCCGGAGTGGAAGACGTTCATCGACAAGCAGCTGCTGACCGAGAACGTGATGTACGGCGAGGACTTCCGCGCCTTCCTGCAAAAGACGCAGGGCGCGTTCGCGACGATCCTGAAGAAGTCCGGCGCCATCAAGTAGCGGCGCCGCCTTCGCCATGCGTGCGGGGTTTCTCGCCGGCGTTCTGCTGTTCGCCGGGGTCTATGCCTGGCTTGCATTCACCGGGCTGAGCTGGCTTTCGTCGGCCGGACGGCTCGGTCCCGGTTTCTTCCCTCGCATCATCGGCGGGACGCTCGTGGTGCTGTGCGCCTCGAGCCTCTGGACCGAGCTGAGGCGCGGCGGGCACGCGCGTCTCACCGAGTTCTGGCGCGTCACCGCGCTGCTCGCCCTGCTCTCGGCGCTGTTCGTCGCGGCGCTCGACGTGCTCGGAGGGCTCGTCTCGATGATCGCCTACATGGCGGCTGCGCTCCTGATCCTCAACCGCGGCCGCAGGCTGCAGAACGCCCTGCTCGCGGTGCTGCTGCCGCTCGCGCTCTACCTCGTCTTCCGCGTCTGGCTGAATGCCGCGGTGCCGCGCGGCCTGCTGCCCCTGTAGTGGACCTCTTCGACAACCTGCTGCTCGGCTTCTCGGTGGCGGTGTCGCCGCTCAATCTCGCCTACCTGTTCGCCGGCGTGATGATCGGAATGCTCGTCGGCATCATTCCCGGCTTCGGCCCGTCGGCCGCGCTGGCGATCCTGCTGCCGGTGACCTTCGGCATGGATGCCACCGGCGCCGTGATCATGCTCGCGGCGATCTACTACGGCTCGCAGTACGGCGGCACGATCACCTCGATCCTGCTCAATACGCCGGGCGAGTCCTCCTCGGTGGCGGCGACCTTCGACGGCTATCCCCTGGCGCAGCAGGGCCGCGCCGGCCCGGCGCTCGTCATGCAGGCGGTGGCCTCCTTTGTCGGCGGCACGCTGGGCGTGATTCTCATCACCCTGCTCGCGCCGCCGTTTGCGCAGCTCACGCGCAGCTTCGGGCCGCCCGAGTTCTTGCTGCTCGTCGTCATGGGCCTCGCCACGCTGATCGTCATGGTGGGCGGCGACTGGCGCCTCGGCGTCATCTCGGCGTTCGTCGGCTTCGCGCTCGGCACCGTCGGCGTCGACCTCGAAACCGGCCAGAGCCGCTTCACCTTCGGATCGGCCGAGATGATCGGCGGCATCGACTTCATCCCCATCGCCATCGGCCTGTTCGGCCTGGGCGAGCTCTACTACGCCTTCTACTCGGGGCTGCACGTGTCCGGCACGGGCGGCATCGTCCAGTACCGCAAGGAAAGGCGCTTCTGGCCGGAGCGGCGGGATTACGTCGAGACGCGCGGCGCTCTGGCGCGCGGCTCGCTGCTCGGTTTCGTGGTCGGGGTCATTCCCGGCGCCGGAGCGACGGTCGCCTCGCTCATGTCCTACTCGCTGGAGAAGTCCGTCGCGCGCAACCCGGAGAACTTCGGCAAGGGGGCCATGGCGGGCCTCGTCGCTCCCGAGGCGGCGAACAACGCCGCGTCCTCCGGCGCGATGGTGCCGCTGCTCACGCTCGGTATCCCCGGATCGGCCTCCACCGCGGTGCTGCTCGCCGCCTTCGTGCTGTGGGGTCTCACCCCCGGGCCGCTCCTCATGGGGCAGAAGCCGGAATTCGCCTGGGGCCTCATCGCCAGCATGTACCTCGGCAACGTGGCGCTGCTCGCGCTCAACATCTTCGCCATCCCGCTTTTCGTGCAGATGATCAAGCTGCCCTACCGCATCCTCGCCCCGGCGGTGATCCTAGTGTGCACCATAGGCACCTACAGCGTGAACGGCAGCATCGTCGAGACCTGGCTCATGTTCGCCGCCGGGCTCGCCGGCTTCTTCATGAAGCTCCACGGCTTCTCGCCGGCGGCGCTGGTGCTCGCGCTGGTGCTCGGGCCCCTCGCCGAGCAATCGCTGCGCCAGTCGCTCACCATCTCCGGCGGCTCGCTCGCCATTTTCGTGAACCGCCCGCTATCGCTGTGGATCCTCGGCGTCACCGCCGCGATGCTCGCGGCGGGGGTCCTGATGCGCGCGTCCCGGTCGCGGGCGGACCGCTCCTGATCTTCGGCATTCCCGAGTTCCGTCCGTCCATGGGCCACCGCCTCTCCAAGATCACCACCCGCACCGGAGATTCCGGCGAAACCGGGCTGGGCGACGGGTCGCGCGTCGGCAAGGCCAGTCAGCGGGTCGCCGCGCTGGGCGACATCGACGAGCTCAATTCCGCGATCGGCGTGCTGCTTGCCGATACGGTTCCGGAGAGAATCCGCACGGTCCTGGAAGGCGTGCAGCACGATCTTTTCGACCTGGGCGGCGACGTGTCCATTCCGGGCCGCGCGACGGTCTCCGAGGGCCAGGTCCGGCGGCTGGAGAGCGCGCTCGAGGAATTCAACGCCTCGCTTCCCCCGCTCAAGGAATTCATCCTCCCCGGTGGAACACGCGCCGCAGGCCTCGCCCATCTCACGCGTACGGTGTGCCGTCGGGCGGAACGTTCGCTCGTCGCCCTCGGGGCTTCGGAGAAAGTCGCCGACGAGGCGAGGGTCTATCTGAACCGCCTGTCCGACCTGCTGTTCGTGCTCGGCCGCGCCCTCAACCGCGAAGGCGGCCGGGGCGACGTTCTCTGGCAGCAGGGAAAGCACCGCTAGAAAAGCGAAGGCCCGCGCCGCGGCGGGCCTTCTCGATGCAGGCGACCGCGGCGGTCAGGCCTCGACGAAGGCCTCGTCGCGCTTCTTGCGCACCGCCGGCGCCAGGACGACCGCGAGCAGCAGCGCGGCGACCAGCAGCATCGAGAGGCTGATCGGGCGCTGGAAGAACACCGTCGCGTCGCCGCGGGAGAGCAGCATCGCGCGGCGAAGATTTTCCTCCATGAGCGGCCCGAGAATGAAGCCGAGGATCAGGGGCGCCGGTTCGCACTCGAGCTTGACGAAGACATAGCCGACAACACCGAAGACGGCGGTCTGCATCACGTCGAACGGACTGTTCTGCACGCTGTAGACTCCGATCGCGCAAAACAGCAGTATCGAAGGATAGAGCCATCGGTAGGGGACCGTGAGCAGCTTGATCCAAATCCCGATCAGCGGCAGGTTGAGCACCACCAGCATCAGGTTGCCCACCCACATCGATGCGATCATTCCCCAGAAGAGCTGCGGGCGCTCGGTCATCACCTGCGGTCCGGGCGCGATCCCCTGGATCATCATCGCGCCTATCATGAGCGCCATGACGGGATTCGACGGGATCCCCAGGGTGAGCAGGGGAATGAAGGAGGTCTGGGCACCGGCGTTGTTGGCGGACTCGGGTCCCGCTACGCCCTGGATCGCGCCCTTGCCGAAGTTGGCCGAATTCTTCGAAACCTTCTTCTCCAGCGTGTAGGCGGCGAACGAGGACAGCAGCGCGCCGCCGCCCGGCAGGATGCCGAGACACGAGCCGAGCGCGGTGCCGCGCAGGATCGACGCCCAGGAGTCCTTGAAGTCCTGGACGGTCGGAAGGAGATTGCTCACCTTCTTGGTGAAGACCTCACGCTTCTCCTTCTGCTCGAGGTTGCCGATGATCTCGGCGAAGCCGAACACGCCCATCGCCACCGAAACGAAACCGATGCCATCGGTCAGCTCCGAGACCCCGAAGCTGAAGCGCGCGACACCCGAGTTGACATCGGTCCCCACCAGTCCCAGCAGCAGCCCCAGCAGCACCATCGCGATCGCCTTGACGAGCGAGCCGCGCGCGAGCACCGTTGCGGCGATCAAGCCGAGCACCATCAGCGAGAAATATTCGGCCGGGCCGAATTTGAGCGCGACCTCGGCGAGCGGCGGGGCAAAGAGCGCGATGATCACCGTCGCCACGCAGCCGGCGAAGAACGATCCGATCGCCGCGATGCCGAGCGCCGGCCCCGCCCGGCCCTGGCGCGCCATCTGGTAACCGTCGAGGCAGGTCACCACCGACGCAGACTCTCCCGGGATATTGACGAGGATCGCCGTGGTCGAGCCGCCGTACTGCGCGCCGTAGTAGATCCCGGCGAGCATGATCAGGGCGGAAGTGGGGTTGAGCGTGAACGTGACCGGCAGCAGCATGGCGATGGTGGCCACCGGTCCGATGCCGGGGAGCACGCCGATCAGCGTGCCGAGCAGCACGCCCATGAGGCAATAAAGCAGGTTCCAGCCGCTGAGGGCGACGCTGAAACCCAGGCCGAGATTGGTGAAGAGCGAGTCCATCGCTCTACTCCAGAATGCCCGGCCACACGTTCATCGGCAGGCCCAGCCCCTTGACGAAGGCGAGGACGGAGAAAACCGCGAGAATCACGAACAGGATGGCGGCTTCCTTGACCTTGAATTCGTGGCCACCCCAGGCGCTGACGAAAATGATCAGGCCCGTCGCGAGCACCAGTCCGAGCGGTTTGAGCATGTAGCCGAAAATCACGACCGAGAAGAGGATCACCCACAGCGAGCGCTGGCCGAAGGCGGCGAACATGAAACCGATCGCGAGACCCGCGAGCAGCGTATGCGCGATCTCGCCGGGAATTCCCTGAGCGCGCAGGCTCTGGCTGTAGTAGGCGACGGCACCCAGAATCAGCCCGCCGAGGAGGAGCCAGACGCGAAACGGAAAGACCGCCACCGGATTGGGGATCTTCGACACGAATCCCCGGAGGAAAATCACCGCGCCGAGCACGGCGAGCATGCCCCCGAGCACCGTCGGGAAGTACGCCGGGCCCATGCGGACCGAGGAGCCCATTTGGTACCCGTACTCCAGCTTGTAGTCGAACTGCCTGACCACCAGCTCGACGAGAAACGCGGGCGGGCCGATGGCGACGAGCAAGAAGCCCAGCCCGAAGGCGATGAACATCAGCCCGGCCCAGAAGTCCTTGCCGTTCGTTATTTTCATTCCACCCCTCCACGACCCCGGCCGCGTATTCTGCCACAGCTTCCGCGGCAACGTCCCCCGCTCAACGCCGCTCCCTTGCCCCTGTCAGTCGTCAGACAGGTTCCGCGGTGATGTCCCTAGGTCAACCCACCTCCCTGTCCATGTAAGCCATCAGCCTGCTGCTGGTGTGGCGCAACCGCTGCGACAGCATCAGCACCAGCTCCATGAGGATTTTCGCCCCCAGGGATGGTTGCTCCAGGATGATGCGGGCCAGGTTCTCCCGGGACAGCACCGCGATCAGGCTGGATTCCGCGGCGACGCAGCTCGCGAATCGCGGCTCCCCGTCGATCATCGACATTTCGCCGAAAGACTGCCCCGGCGCGATCACGGCGATCAGGCGCGGAGCGTCCCGCCGGTCCTGCTTGAACACCTCGACCCTTCCCTCGATCAGCAGGACCATCAAATCGCCCGGCTCGCCTTCGCGGATGATCTCCAGCCCGGGCTCGGTGCGGAAAACCAGCATGAAACGGCTGAGCGCCTCGATTTCCGCGAGATTGAAGTTCTCGAAGAGCGGCGAGTACTCGATCAGGGCGTGAATGCGGCCAGCCAGCTGCGTCGCGTCGCCCAGCGATTCCATCCTTGCCAGCCGGGCTTGCTCCGCGCTTTCCGCCATGTCGGGAATCGCCTCTTGTGAGCCGCCGGACGGGCGGGAATGCAGCTGTCTGTCCCCGCGCCTGCGACGGCAGGGATTATGCCCAAACCCCGAAACGATCACAAATGGGGCGGCCACGGCCTGGCGGCCTCATGGCTCAACCGGGTCGAGCGCCGGTTTGACTCAGGACCCTAGCCCGACAGCAGCCACCCGGTCGCGGCCAGCCAGCCGACGGTCGCGGCGATGAGCTGCGGGTCATGAAGCGTCGCCCATGCCGGATCGTCGCCGCCGCCCTTCACATACACGACTTGCAGGTAGCGGAACATGCCATACAGTACGAAGGGAAACGTGTAGATCAGCCGGTCGGTGCCGTGCAGCGCAATGGTGTCGGAATCCACGGTGTAAAGCGCGTAGCCGATCGCCGCCCCGGCGACGCTCACCGCGATCATCAGGTCAAGCAGCGTCCTGGTGTAGCCGTCCAGGGCGATGCGCTGCACCGCTGAATCGCCCGGATCCGAGCCGCCGAGGGCAGCGAGCTCCGCGCGCCGCTTGCAGAAGCCGAGGAACAGCGTGAGCATCAGGCCGCACAACAGGAGCCACCTCGAGGGCTCGATGCCGATTCCGACGGTGCCGGCCAGGATGCGCAGGATGAACCCGCCCGAGATCATGAATACGTCGACGATCGCCACGTGCTTCAAGCCCGCGCTGTAGGCGAGGTTGAGCGCGATGTAAGCCGCGGCGATGAGCGCGGCGATCGGCGAGACAGCCGCGGCAAGCGCAAGACCGGGGACGGCCAGCGCGACGCACAGCGCGAGGGCCGCGCGCACACCGATTTCCCCCCGCGCCAGGGGCCGGTCGCGTTTCGCCGGATGCAGGCGGTCGGCTTCCCGGTCGGCGATGTCGTTCATGACGTAGACCGCGCTCGACACCAGGCAGAAAGCGGCGAACAGTCCGAGCGCGCCCATGACCAGATCCGGGTCCTTCCAGCCGTGGCCGAACACGACCCCGAGAAAAACGAACCCGTTCTTGATCCACTGGTGCGGGCGTATCAGGCGGACGAAGGCGGTGTACAAGAAATCATTCCTTCGCGGGGCAGGTCGAAGCGCCGAAATACCGCTCGCAGAAATAGCAGCGTCCCTGCGGCAGATACCGGGGAATCGCGTAATAGCGCTCGCGCACCGGCTTGAGCACGCCCTCGCGATAAGCCGCGAAATCGAAGCCGCGTCCGAGCACCAGGTGAAAGGTCGCACCCGAAAGCGCGAAGCTGCGGTACTCGACCGAGCGGAAATAGGGCCGGTAGTCTCCGTCGGTGGGCGGATCCTTTCGCAACACGAGGATATTCCTGCCGTCGAGGCGCCGGAAATCGGTGAGGATGTCGTCGTGCCTCGCATGGGAGGAAGCGGCGCCGAACACGAAAATGTACTTTCCCGCGTAGAAAGACGCCGCCACCGCGGGCGAATAGCCGTCGGCGGCGAATTCGAACTCGCCCTCGTAGGGTTTCAGCTCCCGCAGGATGTCGTCGAGGCGCACATGGTAGACGATGCCGTCGTAGAAGCGGCTCGCCTTCCAGGTCTCCAGCGGCAGCGTCGACATGCCGAGGATCGTGACGGCGTGAAGCGCGCTGAACGCGCCGAGGTAGAGGACCGAGCCCCGCAGTTGGGCGGCGGAGAGCACCCGCCCGGCGGCAATGAAGAAGAACGGCACGAATGCGAGCATCCAGTGCAGGCCGATCAGCTTGACGGCGGACAGCGCCGCGAAGAAGCCGAGCGGCACGCCGCAAGACACCAAGAAGAACCGCGTCGCCGGTTCGCCGAGCGCGGCGCGCAGGGCGGCGCGCTCCCTCGCGAGTTGCACCAGCGCGACCGGGCTGAGCACGTACAGCACGGACGCGGCATACACGAGCGGGGTCTTCCAGGACCAGCCGGCGCCGCCGTGCCGGTTGTAGAGGTTGAACATCAGGTTCGCCCAGCAGTGTTCGTAGTTCCACCAGGCGTTGACCGCGGCGAACGGTAGCGAGCACAGCACCACCAGGGCGAGCCCGCGCCAGTCGCGTTCGCCGCGAGGCGAAAATGCGACGTAGGCGACGTAGGCCAGCCCCAGCAGCACCGCAAAGTACTTCGATAGGAACGCCAGGCCGAGAAATACCCCGGCCAGCGCCTGCCAGCCCGCGGAGCGCCGTTCCAGTCCACGCCAGAAGGCGAAAGCCGAGGCGAAGGAAAAGAGGATGAGGGGCGTGTCGGTCGTGATGAAAACGCCCCAGACGTTTGCAGGCAGGAGCAGGAACGCAAAAGCGGCGAGCGCCGCCCGGGTCTCGTCCGAGCGGCGCAGCGCGAGATAGATGCCCGCTGCGAGCGCGAAGGACAGCAGGGTCACCGGCAGGCGCAGCAGCCATACGGCGTGCGACAACCTGAGAAGCAATGCCAGCAGCCAGCCGATCATCGGCGGGTGATCGTAGAAGCCCCAGTCGGGAAACTCGCCCCAGTAGACGAAATAGGCTTCATCACCCGTGAAGGGAAAAACCGCGGACAGCCACAGCTTGAAAGCGAAGACCAGAGCGGCGGTCCCGACGATAACCGGGGACAGACCACGCTTTCCCAGGGATCCCGGCGTGCCCGCTGGTCGAAGGGAAAACGTGGTCGGTCCCCTGGGGTTCGCTAGGATTCTTCGGCCTTGACCAGCCGGCGCTTGCGCACCGCCTCGGCGAGGTTCCTGAGGAGCGGTACGCTGTCCTCCCAGCCGATGCAGGCGTCGGTGATGCTCTGGCCGTAGACCAGCGACTTGCCGGGAGCGAGATCCTGCCGACCCGGCTTGAGGTTCGATTCGACCATGACGCCGATCACCCGGTCCTCGCCTGAGGCAACCTGGCGGGCGATCTCGCGCGCGACGTCGACCTGGCGCTGGTACATCTTCTGGCTGTTGGCGTGGCTGCAGTCGATCATCAGGCGCTGCTCCAGACCGGCTGCCGCCAGCTCCCTCGCCGCGGTGTCGACGCTCTCCGCGTCGTAGTTCGGGTGCTTGCCGCCGCGCAGGATGATGTGGCAATCCTCGTTGCCGTTCGTCGACACGATCGCCGACTGGCCGTGCTTGGTCACCGACAGAAAATGGTGGGGCGTGCGCGCCGCCTTCAGGGCGTCGACCGCGATCCGGACGTTGCCGTCGGTGCCGTTCTTGAACCCGACGGCGCAGGACAATCCCGAGGCCAGCTCGCGATGAACCTGCGATTCCGTGGTGCGGGCGCCGATGGCGCCCCAGCTCACCAGGTCGGCGTAATACTGGGGCGAGATCATGTCGAGAAACTCAGTGCCGGCCGGCAGCCCGAGCGCGTTGATTTCCATCAGCAGCTCGCGCGCGAGCCGCAGGCCCTTGTTGATTTGGAAACTGCCGTCGAGATCGGGGTCATTGATCAAGCCCTTCCAGCCGACGGTGGTGCGCGGTTTCTCGAAATACACGCGCATGACGACGACCAGATCCTGCTCCAGCTCCTTCTTCATCTCGAACAGGCGCCGCGCGTATTCCAGCCCTGCCTTGGGGTCGTGCATCGAGCACGGGCCGATGATGACCAGCAGGCGGTCGTCCGCGCCGTGCAGGATGCGGTGGATCGCCTGGCGCGTGTGGTAGGTGAGCTCCGCAGTCCTGTCCGAGCAGGGATACTCGCGAAGCAGCCGCGCCGGGGGCGCGAGCTCCTTGATTTCCCGGATCCTGACGTCGTCGACTTTGTATTGCATGGCGTCCGCCCTCTTAGAGGGCGATTCTAAGGATCTGAAAAACCAGGATTTTACCCGAAGAAGCGGGAGGAACTCGCGTCACAGCCGCTGCTGCACCCACGCGACGACCGAGCCGAGTGCAGCGGGAACCTTGGCCGCGTCGGTACCGCCCGCCTGCGCCATGTCCGGCCGGCCTCCGCCCTTGCCCCCGACCTGCTGCGCCACGAAATTGACCAGCTCACCGGCTTTGAGCCTGGCGGTAAGGTCGGCCGTGACGCCGGCGATGAGGCTCACCTTGCCGTCTTCGATCGAGCTGAGGACGATTGCCGCCGATTTGAGCTTCGCCTTGAGCTGATCGAGCGTTTCGCGCATCGCTTTCCCGCCGGCGCCGTCGAGCGTCGCGGCGAGGACCTTGATCCCCTTCACTTCCACCGCCTGTGCCGCCAGGTCCTCGCCCTGGCTGGAGGCGAGCCGGGACTTCAGGCGCGCCAGCTCCTTCTCCAGCGCCCGCTTCTCCTCGCGCTCCGACTTGAGCTTTTCCTTGAGCGCGTCGCCTGTAGCCCGATAGAAACCCTCGACGAAATGCCGCTCATCCTCCATTTCCTGCACCCAGGCGAGCGCGCCTTCGCCGGTCGCCGCCTCGACGCGGCGCACTCCCGCCGCCACGCCGCCCTGGGACACGATCTTGAAAAACCCTATGTCGCCGGTGCGCGCGACGTGAGTGCCGCCGCACAGCTCGCGCGAGGAGCCGATGTCGAGCACGCGCACCTCGTCGCCGTACTTCTCCCCGAACAGCGCCATGGCGCCGCCTTTCACGGCCTCGTCGAATTTCATGATGCGCGCCGAAGTCGCCTCGTTCCTCAGGATTTCGGAGTTCACCATCGCCTCGACGCGGCGGATCTGCTCCTCGGTCATCGCCGCGTCGTGCGAGAAGTCGAAGCGGGTTTTCCCGGGATCGACGAGTGAGCCCTTCTGCTGGACGTGCGGCCCGAGCACCTCCCTCAGCGCCTTGTGCATCAGGTGCGTCGCCGAGTGGTTGCGCATCGTGCGCTCGCGCCGCGCCACGTCCACGCGCGCCGCCGCCTTGTCGCCGGCGGCGAGCCTTCCGGTCGCGAGCGCGCCATGATGACCGAACACCTCCGACTGGATCTTCTGGGTGTCGGAAACGACGAAGGTGCCGCCCGCGGCGACGATCTCGCCCGCGTCGCCGACCTGGCCGCCCGACTCGGCGTAGAACGGGGTCTTGTCGAGCACGACGATCGCCGCCTCGCCCGCGGCGATCTCCGGAACCGACATCCCTTCCCTGTAGATCGCGACGATCTTCGAGTCCTCGAGTTCGAGGGTTTCGTAGCCCTGGAACACGGTCGCGCCGCCGGAGTACGCGACACCCGCCTCCATCTTGAACTTGCCCGCTGCGCGGGCGCGCTCGCGCTGGCGCTGCATCGCCGCCTCGAACCCCGCGTGGTCGATCATGACGCCGCGCTCGCGCGCCATGTCTGCGGTCAGATCGACGGGAAAGCCGAAGGTGTCGTAGAGCTGGAACACCGTCTCGCCGTCGAGCATGCGGTCTTCCCGATGCAGTGCGCCCTCCAGCACTCGCATGCCGTTCTCGAGCGTTTCGGCGAAGCGCTCTTCCTCCGATTTCAGCACCTGGGTCACGCGCTCCTGCGCGCGGGCGAGCTCGGGATAGGCCTCCCCCATCGCGCGCACCAGGTCGGCGACGAGGCGGTGGAAGAAGGGCTCTTTCCGGCCGAGCTGGTAGCCGTGACGGATCGCCCGCCGCACGATTCGGCGCAGCACGTAGCCGCGGCCTTCGTTCCCCGGGATAACGCCGTCCACGATCAGAAACGAACACGCGCGGATGTGGTCGGCGATCACCTTGAGGGAATTTTCCGAAAGGTCCTTCGTCCCGGTCTCGCGCGCCGCGGCGCGGATGAGGTCGCGGAACAGGTCGATTTCGTAGTTCGAGTGAACGCCCTGGAGAACGGCCGCGATCCGCTCCAGCCCCATGCCCGTGTCCACGCAGGGCTTGGGCAGAGGCGTCATCGCGCCTTTTTCGTCCCGGTTGAACTGCATGAACACGAGATTCCAGATTTCGATGTAGCGGTCGCCTTCCGCTTCGCTCGAGCCGGGCGGACCCCCGGGGATCCCGGACCCGTGGTCGTAGAAGATTTCACTGCACGGGCCGCAGGGGCCGGTGTCCGCCATCTGCCAGAAGTTGTCGCTCTGGTACCTGGGGCCGCCGGGCTTGTCCCCGATGCGAATGCAGCGATCCTTCGGCACGCCGATCTCCTTCGTCCACAGATCGTAGGCTTCGTCGTCTTCGTGGTAGACCGTGGTCCACAGGCGCGCCGGCGGCAGCCTGTAGACTTGGGTGAGCAGGTCCCAGGCGTAGCGGATGGCGTCGCGCTTGAAGTAGTCGCCGAAGGAGAAGTTGCCCAGCATCTCGAAGAAGGTGTGGTGGCGCGCCGTGTAGCCGACGTTCTCGAGGTCGTTGTGCTTGCCGCCCGCGCGCAGGCTCCGCTGGGCGGTCGCGGCCCGCTTGTAGGGGCGCACTTCCCGGCCGAGAAACACGTCCTTGAACTGCACCATTCCCGAATTGGTGAACAGCAGCGTCGGGTCGTTCGCCGGAACGAGCGGGCTCGAGGCGACGACCGCGTGGCCGCGCTCTTCGAAGAACTTCAGGAACATCGCCCGGATTTCAGCCGACTTCATCCGCCGATCTTAGCGGAAAACCCGGTGCCTCAATAGAGAACGCCCACCACCGAGCCCGAAATGCAGGTCGCGAGCGTGCCCGACACGATGGTCTTGCCGCCGAGCGAAACAATCTCGTCGCGGCGCTCGGGCACCATCGTCGCGAGGCCCCCGATCATGATTCCGAGGCTGCCGAAATTGGCGAAGCCGCAAAGCGCGTAGGTCATCATCAGGCGGCTGCGCGGGCTCAGGGCGCCTTCGGGAAGCCTGGCCAGGTCGACGTAGGCGAGCAGCTCGTTCAGCACCGTCTTCGTCCCCATCAGCGCCCCCGCGGTGCTCGCTTCCGCCCAGGGAATGCCCATGATCCAGACCAGGGGCGCCAATGCGATCCCGAGCAGACGCTGCAGCGTGATCGGGGCGCCGGCCACCTCCGGAAGCAGCGCCAGCACCTGGTTTGCGAGGCTCACGAGCGCCACCAGTACTACCAGCATGGCGACGACGTTGACCAGCAGCTGCACCCCGTCGACGGTCCCGCGCGTCACCGCGTCCATGCTGGAACTCGCGGATCGGGGAGCGACCAGCGCCCCTTCCGTGACCCCCTCCCGGGACGGAACCATCAGCACCGCGACCGCGATGGCCGCCGGCGTGCTCACGATCGAGGCGATCAGAATGTGCCCCAGCGCATCCGGGATCGCGCGTGCGAGGATGCTCGCGTAGAGCGCCATCACCGTGCCGGCGACGGTCGCCATGCCGCAGCTCATGAGGACGAACAGCTCGCTGCGGTTCATGTTCCGGATATAGGGCTTGACGACGAGCGGCGCCTCCACCATGCCGACGAAAACATTGGCGGCGGAAGACAGCCCGATCGCGCCGCCGACCCCCATCGTCCTCTGCAGCAGAAGCGAAAAAGCCTTCACGATCCAGGGCAGCACCCGCCAGTGGAAGAGGAGCGTCGAGAGCGCGCTCACGACCAGCACCAGGGGCAGCGCCCGGAAAGCGAGCACGAAGCTCGCGCCGGGATAGGTCTCGGCGAAGGGCAGCGGACCGCCGCCGAGAAAACCGAACACGAAGGCGGTTCCATCGCGCGTCGCTGCGCTCATCGCCTCGTTGAGCGCGAGGAAGACCGTCTTGGCCTGGGGCGCCTTGAGCAGCACGACGCCCAGGCCCAGTGTGAGCGCCATGCCGCCGGCGACCGGCCGCCAGGCGACGGTCCGGCGGTCCTCGCTCAGCATCCAGGCGATCGCGTGCAGGAGAAAGAAACCGAGGAGACTGTGGGCGACGGCTGCCGCGTCCATTCCCGCTCCGACCCCATCAGCCCAGGCCGACGCCGACCAGCGTGCCGACGAAGTAAGTGACCGCTCCCGCCCCACCGCCAATCGCCAGCATGCGCAGCCCGTCGCGCACCGCGCTGCGGCCGGTAAACAGGCTGATCATCGCGCCGACCCCGAACAAGGCGATTCCGGTCAGCGCAACCGCGGTGGCGAGCGCACCCCCGCCGCGCAGGACGAGAAACGGCAGCAGAGGCACCAGCGCACCCACCCCGAAGGCGAAAAACGAGGACAGGGCCGCTCCCCAGGGCGACCCCAGATCCTCCGGATTCAATCCCAGCTCCTCGCGCGCGAGCGTGTCGAGCGCGAGGCGCGGATCCGCGATGGTGCGCCCCGCGAGGGCCTGGGCGTCCTCGCGACCCATTCCTCTAGCAGCGTAAATGAGCGCGAGTTCCTCGGCCTCTTCCGCGGGATATTCGTCCAGCTCGGCGCGTTCCAGGCCGATCTGGTGCTCGTACATCTCGCGCTGCGAACGCACCGAGACGTATTCTCCCGCGGCCATCGAGAACGCGCCGGCGAGGAGTCCGGCGATGCCCGAGAGCAGGATAAAGCCCGCGTTGGAGGACGCGCCCGCAACGCCGAGGATGAGGGAGAGGTTCGACACCAGCCCGTCGTTGATGCCGAACACCGCGGCGCGCAGGCTGCCTCCGCCGCCGAAGCTGCGATGGCGCTGGCCGATGTCCTCGACCGAGGTCGGCGCGGGGTGGCCCGGTGTGGCGTGGCTGTAGACCGAGAGCCCGCGCACCTTGATCGCGGCGAGGATGCCGCGCATCGCGCGCGCGCCGTAGCGCCGCACCAAGCTCGCGACAATGCGCGTGCGCAGGTCGGGAACGTAAGCCGGGACCGACTCGAGCCCCGCCTTCTTCGCCCAGATCCCGGCCTGTCCTTCGGCCTCGTGCGCCAGTTCCCGGAACAGGGTCGCACGCGGTGAGTCGCCCTCGACCTCGGCGATCACGCGATACAGGTACGCCGAGCGCACCTCGTCGACCCAGCCCTCGCCTTCTTCCGCCATGCTGACCCCGGACTCGTTGACCGGGATTCTAGGGGAAAACGGCGGCGCGGTCGGCTTGCGATAAGGGGCTGCCGCCGGCGAGCCGCGCGAAACTCCTAGTCGTCGTCGCTGCGACCCAGAACGGCATGAATTGCATCGAACGAGAACCCGCGCGACTGCAGAAAGCGCATCTGCTTCGCCCGCTCCTCGTCCGTACGCGGGGACGCCCGGAACTTCCTGCGCCACACTTCACGGGCGCGCTCGACCTCGGTGGCGCGGGCCGCCTGGGACGCCTGCGCGGCGAGCCCTCTGTCCAGGCCCTTGGCGCGCAGCTCGTGCGCGATGCGCGCGGCGCCGAATTTGCG
>JBATEB010000396.1:0-8319 GCA_049663805.1 Burkholderiales bacterium
GATGCGCACGACGGTCCGATCCTTCGGCACCGGCTCCACCTCGAAACCGAGCGCGCGAACGAAGCGCAGCATCTCGGCGTTGCGGGACAGCACCAGGCCCTCCATGCGCGCGAGTCCGCGCTCTCGCGCGGCGTGGATCAGCGCCTCCACCAGCAGGCCCGCGATGCCGCTCTTGTGCCACGCGTCACCGATGACGATGCCGAGCTCGCAGCTCTTGCCGTCCGGGTTCGCCGCATAGCGCGCTTCACCCACGATTTCCTCGCGATCGCCGTGCCGCGCCGTGCACACCAGCGCCATGGAGCGGTCGTAGTCGACGCCGGTCAGGAAGTGGATGAGCTTGTCCGAGGGCGCGTGCACCCACTTCTGAAAGCGCATGTACCTGCTCTCTCCGGACAGCTCGTTGAGGAAGTCGCGCACGAGCGCGGCGTCCTCAGGACGTATCGGCCGCAGAGTCACCGCGCGTCCGTCGTACAACCGGTGCTCGCGCACGAGATGCGCGGGGTACTCAGCCATGAAGGCGCGCCGCTTCTTCCTTGAGCTGCCGGCGCAGGATCTTGCCGATCGGCGTCTTGGGAAGCTGCTCGCGGAACTCGATGCGCTTGGGCAGCTTGTATCCGGTGAGATGTTTCGCGCAATGCGCGAGCAGTGCCTCCGCAGTGAGCGCGGGGTCCTTGCGCACCGCGAAAAGCACGACGATTTCGCCGCTGTGCTTTTCGGGCGCGCCGACGGCGGCGGCGTCCTTCACGCCTGGATGTAGCATGGCGACGTCCTCGATCTCGGCGGGATAGGCCTTGAAGCCCGAGACGACGATGACATCCTTCCTGCGCTCGCGGAACTCGACGTAGCCGCGCTCGTCCATGCGGCCCATGTCGCCGGTCTTCAGCCAGTGGTCGGCGGTAAACGCTTCGGCCGTTTCCTTCGGCGCGCTCCAGTAGCCCAGCATGACCTGGGGGCCGCGCACGACGATCTCCCCGATCTCCCCGGGAGCGACCTCCCGGCCGTCATCGTCGAGGATCCTCACCTCGGTCGAAGGCACCGGCAGCCCGAGCTTGCCGGTGAATTCCCCCGCATCGAAGCGGTTCGCGCACACGATCGGCGAGGCCTCGCTGAGCCCGTAGCCCTCGACGAGCGGCACGCCGGTCGCTTGCTGCCAGCGCTCGGCGACCGCGCGCTGCACCGCCATGCCGCCCGCGACCGCGAGCTTGAGCGTGCCGCGGCCCGCCGCGGCGACTTCGTCGAAACCGGTCGCGTTCAGCAGCGCGTTGAACAGCGTGTTCACGCCGGTGATGGCGGTGAACCGCGTCTTGCGCAATTCCGCGACGAAGCCCGGGATATCGCGGGGATTGGTGATCAGCACGTTGTGCCCGCCCAGTTTGACGAAAACCAGGAGGTTCGCGGTGAGGGCGAAGACGTGATAGAGCGGCAGCGCGGTGATCACCGTTTCCGCGCCTTCCGCGAGCGTCGCCCCGGCCCAGGCCGAGACCTGCTCGACGTTCGCGACCATGTTGGCGTGCGTGAGAATCGCCCCCTTGGCGCGTCCGGTCGTGCCTCCGGTGTATTGCAGGAACGCGATGTCGCCGGGCCCGACGTCCGCGCCGCCGAGGGCGCGCCCCGCGCCCCGGGCGAGCGCGCCGCGGAACCCGGTGGCGCCGGGAATGCTCCACTTCGGCACCATGCGCTTCACGCGCTTGACGGCGAAATTCACCAGCCAGCGCCGGGCCGCCGGGAGCAGATCCCCGACCTGGGTCGTGACGACGTGGCGCACGCCGGTCTTCGGCAAAGCCCGGGCGAGAGTGCGTGCGAAGTTCTCCAGCACGAGAATCGCCACCGCGCCCGAGTCGGCAAGCTGATGCTCGAGTTCGCTCGCGGTATAGAGCGGGTTGACGTTGACCACCGTCATCCCGGCGCGCAGCGCGCCGAACAGCGCGACCGGGTACTGGAGCAGGTTGGGCAGCATGATCGCGATGCGCTCCCCCTTCCTCAATGCGAGGACGTGCTGCAGGTAGGCGGCGAAATCGCGCGAGAGGCGGTCGAGGTCCCCGTAGGTGATCGATGCGCCCATGTTGGAGAACGCGGCGCCGTCGCGGAAGCGCGCGCAGCTCCGCTCGAGCAGCTGGTTCAGGGAAGAATAGGCCCGCGCGTCGATCTCGGGCGGCACGCCAGGGGGATAGGAATCGAGCCAGATCTTCTTCAAGAATACCCCCGCGGCCGGCGGCCCCCCCGCGATGCCCACTGCTTCGCTCGCGCGATCGCGATGCGGATCGCCTGGCCTTCGGGTCTTCCCGATTCGAGCAGCGCATTGGCGATCTCGACCGCCTTCGATCGCACCTCGGGGGGCAGGTTCTTCATCGAAACCGGGTAGTAAGCCGGGGTCCAGGGCATGGCGCCGACTCAGGCGGGGCGCGGCGCGAGCTTCCCGCGAAGATAGCCGACCAGGTTGTCGAGGGTGACGAGCTTGCCGTAATCGGCTTCGGGGATGTCCACCTGCAGCTTTTCATGCACGGCGACGAGGACGTTGAGCCAGTCCATCGAGTCGAGGTCGATCTGGTCGCGCAGCGGCCGGTCGGCCCGCAGCTCGCCTTCCTCGATCTCCGGGGCGATGGACTTGATGATTGCGATGACCCGGGCCTTGATTTCGGCTTCGTTCACAATTCCTCCGGATGCTGCAGCCGCTCGCGGAGCCCTGCGAGAAAGCGCGCGCCGCGAATTCCGTCGCTCGCGCGGTGGTCGCCGGAGAGGCTCGCCGTGACGAGCGGCTCGGCGCGTAGCGCGCCGCCCTCGGCCCACGGCCGCGTCTCCAGGCGCCCGAAGCCGACCAGCGCGACCTGCGGCGGATAGATGACGCCGAACACCGCTTCGACTCCCTGCTCGCCGAGGTTGGTGACGGTGATCGTCGGATCCGACATCTCGGAGCTGCGCAGCGAGCCCGCGCGCGCGCGGGCTACGAGATCGCTCATGACCCGCATGAGCTCGGGAAGGCTCTTCTTGTCGACGTCGTGGATCGCCGGCGCGATCAGGCCGCCCTGGCGGATCGAGATGGCGACCCCGATGTGCACGCCCGTCGCAGCCTGGAACTTCCCGTCCAGCCAGAATCCGTTCAGCTCCTGCGCCCTCGCGAGCGCGAGCGCCACGGCTTTGAGCTGCAGCGCTCCCATCAGGATCCGCTCGGTCACGGGCCGCTTCTCGTTCTCGCGCGCGAGCCACTCGACGGCGCGCCGCATCGGGATGGTTTCCGACAGGTAGTAGTGCGGAATTTCGCGCTTGGAGCGGCTCATCGCCGCGGCGATCGCGCGGCGCATTTCCGCGTAGCGGTCGGAAGGCTCAGGCGCCGCAGCCGGCCGCGCCGCGGCTTTCTCCACGTCCTCGGTCGTGACCGCGCCGTGCAGGCCGGTGCCGACCGCCTTCTCGAGATCCACACCGAGCTCGCTCGCACGCTTGCGCGCCGCGGGCGATGCTCTCTTGCGCTCTGCGATCGTGGCGCCCGATGGCGCGACGAAGGCGGGAACGGCCGGTCCGGGCGCGAGCGGAGCGGCGGGCTCCTTCGGTTTCTTCGATGCGGCCTCTCCCGGCTTTTCCCCGGGCTCGAGCAGCGTCGCGATCACGGTCCCCACGGGCACCGTCTCGCCGACGGGAACGAGCTGCTCGAACAGGGTCCCGTCCTGCCAGATCTCCACGTCCACGGCCGCCTTCGAGGTGTCGACCACCGCGACGACCTGGCCGCGCTTGACGGGTTCGCCCGGCTTCACCTTCCATTCGAGAAGCTTGCCCTTGTCCATGTCGGAACCGAGCGAGGGAAGCCTGAAATCGATCATGCCGTCCTCACCGGCCGAGCGTCGCCTTGGCCGCGGCCACGATCTTATCGGGCTGCGGCAGGGCGGCCTCTTCGAGGTGCTTCGCGTAAGGTATGGGAACTTCCTCGCTGCACACGCGCGCGGGCGGCGCGTCGAGGTCGTAGAACGCCTCCTCGACGATGCGGGCCATGATCTCCGCGGCGAGGCTTCCCGTGCGCCAGCTTTCGTCGACTAGAACGGCGCGGCGGCACTTGCGCACCGATTGAAGAATGGTCGTCATGTCGAGGGGGCGGAGTACGCGCAGATCGACGACCTCCGCGGCGATGCCTTCCTCTGCGAGCCGGGCAGCCGCCTCGAGCGTCTTGGGGAGCGAGCCGCCGTAGCTGATGAGGCTCACCGTGTTCCCCTCGCGGCGCACCGCGGCCGAGCCGATGTCCGCGTTCCGGGCCTCGGGGACCTCCGCCTCCATGTTGTAGAGCTGAGCGTGCTCGAAGATGACGACGGGGTCCGGATCCGCGAGCGCCGGAGCGAGCATGTCGCGGGCGTCTTCCACGGTCCCGGGCGCGAGAACCTTGATCCCGGGAACGGAGGCGTACCAGTTCTCGAAGCTGTGCGAGTGCTGGGCGGCGATCTGCCGGCCCGCGCCGCTCGCCATGCGGATGACCAGGGGCACGGAGAACTGGCCGCCCGACATGTGGCGATAGAGCGCCGCGGTGTTCACGATCTGGTCGAGCGCGAGCAGGCTGAAGTTGACCGTCATCACTTCCACGATCGGCCGCATGCCGCCGAGCGCGGCGCCGATTCCGGCGCCGACGAAGGCGAGCTCCGAGAGCGGCGTGTCGCGCACGCGCTCGGGCCCGAACTCCTCGAGCAGGCCCTTGGTGACCGCGTAAGTTCCGCCGTAGCGGCCGACGTCCTCGCCCATGATGAAGACGCGGGGGTCGCCCGCGAGCGCTTCACGCAGGGCCTGGCGCATGCCTTCGCGGTAGCTCAAGCGGCCCACCTCAGGTCCCCTCCATCTCGGTATCCGTATGCGTGTGCACCGCGCGGGTCAAATCCTCGACGGGCTCCCAGGTGCCGCCTTCCGCGAACGCCACCGCACGATCGACCTCGGCGAGCGCATCGCGGTCGAGCGCGAGGAAATCCTCTTCGGCGAGCTTCCCCTCGGCCTTGAGCCTCGCCGAGAAAGTGTGCAGCGGTCCGCGGGTCTTCCATTCCTCGACCTCGCGCTTGTCGCGGTAGAGCTCGGGATCGAACATGGAGTGCGCGCGAAACCGGTACGTCCGGTATTCCACGAAGAACGGGCCGCGCCCCCTGCGCACCTCGCGCTGCGCGCGCTCGGTCGTCTCGTGCACGGAGACGATATCCTGACCGTCGGCCCGCAAGGTCGGCACGTTGTAGGAAGCGGCCTTGGCGCAGAGGTCGGTCTGCGACTCGGAGCGCTCGAGCGCCGTGCCCATGGCATAGAGGTTGTTCTCGCAGCAGAACAGCACCGGCAGGCGCCACAGCGCGGCGAGGTTCATCGACTCGTGGAACGCGCCTTCGGCCATGGCGCCTTCGCCGAAGAAGCAGGCGGTGACGCGCTCCGAGCTCTGCATCTTGTCGGCGAGCGCGAGACCGACCGCGAGCGGGAGCCCGCCGCCGACGATCGCGTTCCCGCCGAAGAGGCGCGTGCGCGCGTCGAACAGGTGCATCGAGCCGCCGTGCCCGCGCGAGCAGCCCTCGCTCTTGCCGTACATTTCGGCCATGATCGATTCCATCGGGACGCCGCGCACGATCGCGTGGCCGTGCTCGCGGTAGGTCGCGACGACGTTGTCCTGTGGCGTGAGCGCATGCAGCGCGCCCACGGCCACCGCCTCCTCGCCGATGTAGAGGTGCAGGAAGCCGCGGATCTTGCCCTGGCCGTAGAGCTGGGCGGATTTCTCCTCGAAGCGGCGGATGCGGAGCATGTCCCTGAGGAACTTGAGCGCGAGGTCGCGCTCGTACGGCACGGGACCGGAGGGCGGGGGGTCGATTCTGCTCATGTCATGGATTCCAGCGTCGAGACGTCTCCTTCGGGCAGTCCGAGCTCGCGCGCCTTCAAGAGGCGCCGCATGATCTTGCCGCTGCGCGTCTTCGGCAGCCCGCTCTGGAACTCGATCTCTTTCGGCGCGACCGCAGCGCCCAGGCGCTTTCTCGCGTGGCCGAGCAATTCCATCTTCAACGACTCGGAGGGTTGGTAGCCCTTCTTCAGCGACACGAAGGCCTTGACGATCTCGCCCACGGTCGGATCGGGCTTGCCGATCACGCCGGCTTCCGCCACGGCCGGATGCTCCATCAAAGCGCTCTCGACCTCGAACGGACCGATCAAATGGCCGGCGGACTTGATGACGTCGTCGGCCCGCCCGACGAACCAGTAGTAGCCGTCGGCGTCGCGCTTCGCCAGATCGCCGGTGAGATAAAGGTCGCCTGAGAAGCACTTGCGGTAACGCTCTTCCTTATCGAGATAGCCGCGGAACATTCCCGGCCAGCCGGCGCGCAGCGCAAGCTCGCCCTCGACGCCCGGCGCGTCGATCGGGCGCACGCTGCCGTCCTTGCCCCGGGCGACGATGCACGCCTCGATCCCGGGCAGAGGCTTGCCCATCGAGCCCGGCTTGATGTCCATCGCCGGCGTGTTCGCGATCATGATGCCGCCGGTATCCGTCTGCCACCAGTTGTCGTGAATGGGAAGCCCGAGCGCATCCGCGCCCCACCACACCGCCTCCGGGTTGAGCGGCTCGCCCACGCTTGCGATGAAGCGCAGGTTCGGAAAGCGGTACCGCTTCGGCAGCTCGAGCCCGGCTTTCATCAGCATGCGGATCGCGGTGGGCGCGGTATACCAGACCGTGACCGACTGGTCCTGCAGAATGCGATACCAGCGCTCGGCATCGAAGTCGGCCTCGTCGACGACGCTGGTCACTCCGTGCAGCAGCGGCGCGACGATCCCGTAGGAGGTGCCCGTCACCCAGCCGGGGTCGGCGGTGCACCAGAATACGTCCTCGGGATGCAGATCGAGCGCGAATTTTCCGGTGGCGTAGTGGAGCACCACGGCGCCGTGCACGTGCATCGCGCCCTTCGGCGTGCCGGTGGTGCCGCTGGTGAAATGCAGAAACGATCCGTCTTCGGGGCGAGTCGCTTCGAGCGCGAACTCGTCCGACGCTTCCGCCATGAGGCGCTCGAGGTCGAGCGTTCCCGGCACATCGGTCGCAGCTCCCGCCTCGCCGGCGAGCAGGATGTGCCTGAGCGCGGGAAGCGAGGAAACGCTCTTCTGGAGCTTGCGCCGGTAGAGCGCTTCGGTGGTGAGCACGGCGTTGCCGCGTCCCAACTCCAGGCGCATGCGCACGGGATCCGGACCGAACGCGGAAAACAGCGGACACACGACGACGCCCGCTTTCAAGCCTCCGAGCACGCCGATGTAGAGCTCCGGAATGCGCCCGCTCAACACGAAAAGCCGGTCGCCTTTTCGCATGCCGAGCTTCCTCAGCACGTTGGCGAAGCGGTTGGTCTGATGCTTGAGCTCCGCGTAGGTGATGGTGCGTCCGCCGCCGTTGCGCGGCAGAAAGTGGAGCGCGACGCGATCGGCGAGCGCTCCGGCCGCGTGGCGGTCCACCGCCTCGTGCGCGATGTTGAGCGCGCCGCCGGGCAGGCCTCCGAGCTCGCGCCGCATGCCTTCCCAGGAAAAGCGCGCTCGCGCCGCCTCCGCGTCCGGAAGGTTGGGCGGCACGCGGAACCGGGAAGCGTTCTTGCGGATGACCGCCGGCCTCAAGGATTTTCCCCCGTTTCGCTCTTGATTCATCCTAGACGTCGGCGCCGGGTCGCTTTTGACGTAGCTCAAACAAGGGCCCTGGCATCCGGTTTCCGTCACGCCGCGCCGGTTCTCGCGTCGACTTGCGCCGCCAGCTCCCGAAGCGCCGGGGAGATTTCGACGCGATACCGCAGGGCGGGCTCCTCGAGTCTACGCAACGCCGGAGGCAGAGCGGCCAGATTGCGGCAGGCGTTCTCGCGAAGCGACTGAATGCCGGGCGCCGCCGCCAAGCGCTTGCCGCCGCGCATGACGGCTTGCAGCAGCCGGGCGCCCGGCGGGTTCTCCGATTCCAGCGTGACCACGTCGTGGTCCAGCGTGCCGTCATCGCGAAAGCGGCGAACGACCTGCTTGCGTCCCGGCCAGGTCGCCTTGCCCGCCGAGCGCTTGCGGCGGGGCGTGCCGGCGTACTCCTGCAGCTTGTACACGGCGTCGAGAAAAGGGGCGTCCGACGAGGTCACGAGGCTCGTCCCGACGCCGAAGCCGTCGATCGGCGAGCCCGCGGCGAGCAGGTCGCGCAGGCGATACTCGTCGAGGTTGCCGCTCGCGAAGATGGTTGCCCGCCCGAGCCCGCCTTCGTCGAGAATGCGCCGCACGCTGCGCGAAAGCGCGCCGAGGTCGCCGCTGCCCAGGCGCACGCCGCGGATCGCGATCCCCGCTTCCCGCATGCGCGGAGCGAGCGCGACGACTTTGCGCGCTGCAGTATCC
>JBATEB010000397.1:0-10128 GCA_049663805.1 Burkholderiales bacterium
ATGAAGAACTGGCCTTCACGGTACACGGGTATGCCGGTCAGCCTGAGTGCGGCCACCGTGAAATCGGCGGTATGCTCCATCAGCGGCAATTCCAGGAATTCGCCGAACGGCACTGCAAACAGCAGGAAACAAAGCGGGAAAGCGAGCGTTCGGACGACTGCCGTCCCGAGAATGACCCAAACCAAGAGCGGGATCATGAGGACCACGCCAAACTGCTGCGCGACGCCGGCTCCCGCCAACTGCCCCAGGAGCCAACCAAACCCCGCCAGCGCCAGCAGCGGCAGCACGCGAAAATCGGGCCGGAGGTCGAGCGCCGCGACGGCATGGCGCTTCCGCCAGATCATCCACGCGCTGATCGGCGCAATCAGAAAGCCATGGGCGAAAGTATCCGAGCGCTGCCAAGTGGCGACCATGGATTGCACCGTATCGCCGTACCAGGCGAGCAGCCAAAAAACGGCGCTCAAAACGAGGGCAGCCGCGATCCGCCGGTACCTCAGGACATCCGGCCCCTGCCCAGGCATCGCCGTGCTGGAAAACGCGACCGGGTCAAGCTTCAAAGGCACACGGCGTCCGGCGCCGCCGCGTCGGTGGTCCGGCCGGCGGACAGACCCTCAAGCGAGAGCGGGCTCATCGTTCGCTTTCAGGAACAGGCGGTCCATCCGATCCCACTGAAAGTCCCTGAACAGCGCCCGGATCCGGCGTTCCATCGAGGAAAGGTTGACGTAGTGCCGGAAGCGGGTCTTCAGGCTGATGCCCCTCTGGCGCGGCTGCCCGGGGTCGATCTCCCAGGGGTGGAAATAAAAAACGCACGGCTGCCGGTCAACCGTGTTCACCCGCTTCAGGCACCAACGTGAAATGCTGTAGGGCAGCAGCCGGAAATAGCCGCCGCCGCCCGCCGGCAGGTTGCGGTTGAAGAGCCTCACCGTGGTCACCGGCAGCTCCAGCAGCCCCTTGCCGCCTTCGGGATGGAACGCGAAGCGCGGCGCCTCGGGCATCCCGTAGTGGTCGTGGCGGATGGGATAGATACTCGAGCTATAACGGTATCCGGTCTCGCTCAGACACTCGAGTGCCCACAGATTGCCCTGCCCGATGGAGAAGCTGGGGGCGCGGTAGCCCTGGACTGCGACGCCGCCGATGTCCTCGAGCAGCGCCTTCGCCCGCGTGATGTCCTCGCGGAACTCCTCGCGGCTCTGATCGGTCGCCCGCCGGTGGGCGTAACCGTGGCTCGCCAGCTCGTGGCCCTGCTCGACGATCCGGCGCACCAGGCCCGGGTAGCGCTCGGCGACCCAGCCGAGCATGAAGTAGGTCGCATGGACTCCGTGCTCGTCCAGCGTCGCCAGTATCGCGTCCACGTTGCGCTCGACCCGGCACGGCAGCCGGTCCCAGTCCTCGCGGGCGATGTGGGACGCAAAGGCGGAGACGTGGAAGTAGTCTTCCACGTCGATGGTCATTGCGTTCCGGATCGGTGCGGGATTCATGTAATGTGTTCTTGACTGCGAGCGGTGTTGCATGAGTTCGGGCGCCCCCCTGCCGCGCAGCGCATGGGAGCGGCGGCGACACGGGAAGGCATCAACTTTCCCCGTCCTGGATGACCCGCAGATCCGCGGGCGCAAGTTCCCGCTGCCGTTCGTCGATCACTTCGGCCACCTCCTTGCCGGTAAACGCGTGCTTCTCGTCCAGGCGGCCCATGAGCAGCAGGCGATCGCACAGGACGTTGATCTTCCGCGGAATGCCGCCGGTGTGCTGGTGGATGGCGGCGAAGGCATCCTCGCTGAACGAAGGATCGCCGCGCCAGCCCACGGTCTGCAGCCGGTGCGCGATGTAGGCCTCGACTTCCGTGCCGTCCATCGGACCCAGATGGCAGGAGGCGATGACTCGCTGGCTGAGCTGCTCCATTCTGGGGCTCTGCAGCGTCTTGCGGAACTCGGGCTGGCCCAGCAGGAAGATCTGCAGGAGCGGCTTGGCGGCGCACTCGAAGTTCGACAGCATCCGCAGTTCCTCCACCGACGTCGCCGGAAGGTTCTGCGCCTCGTCCACCACCAGGAGCGCTCGCTTGCCCTGCCTGTGGCGAGCGAGCAGAAACTGCTCCACCCGGTTGAGCAACACTGCCTTGCTGTTCTCCTGGGGCAGGCCGAATTGCGCAGCCACCATGCGCACGATGTCGTCAGCCTCCAGGTTCGTGCTCACCACCTGGGCCAGGACCAGGTTCGATGACGCCATTTTTCGGGCGAGGGTGTTCGCGAGCATGGTCTTGCCGGCGCCGATCTCTCCCGTGATGACGATGAATCCTTCGCCCTGGTGCACGCCGTACACCAGGTAGGCCATGGCGCGGCGGTGGCCCCGGCTGGAGAAGAAGAAGCGGGGGTCGGGGCTCAGCTGAAACGGCTTGCCCTGAAAATGATAGTAGGCTTCGTACATGACGCGTCAAAACCTCATCTGGAGCGTCGCCGACGCCGCATTTTCCGTGTAGCTGAACGCGCTCTGGTTCGAATCAATCTGCTGCCTGCGATAGTTGAGGGCCCCGGAAAGGCGCGGCCGGAACTGCCGGGTGAGGCCCATTCGGAACTCTGTAAGGTCGTCCACGCGGGCGATGTCGGGAAACTCCCTTCGGGTGCGGACTGCGCCTAGGTTCCAGGCGTTACGCGACGTTACGCGCCAGTTCCAGATAAAGCTCGCTCCGGTCTGCCTGATGGTGTTGCTCGAGGCGAAGTCCCCCACGCCGGGCGCAACCAAGCTCCCGAACACTTCTCGGGTCTCCCTGAATACATTGGCGAGCAGAACGTTTCTGACCCCAAGAAGACTCGTCGATGCCTGCCATCTTTTCACCAGAAACAGCTGGTTGCTGAAGAAATTGACCGGAACGGTGAGGCTTGGCGGAAGCCCGGTCCGGGCGATGAATTCCTCCACGGCCTTCTGCCGGGCCACCGGATCGGGGAATTGTGTCAAGAACAATGTGTCCAGATATCCAGCCGTGCTCGTCGTGACCGGAATGAAGAAGTCCGAGCGCGTGGTCGTGATGTCCTCGCCGTAGCCGGCGCTCCACGTCGTGAGGCGCGTGCGGTGGCTGAAATCGATATTGTAGGTCTTGCCATAGAACCGCTGGCCCACGGTCGCGGCAGCCCGCGTACGCGGCGTCGGCGTCCAATCGAGCCCTGTCCCCCACGACGACCCCTTTAACTCCGACTTAGTACCGAGAGAATCATAGTTCTCATAGCCCACTTTTGCCAGCAGGCCCACAGTGGGTGTGACAAGCCGCCGTGCGTTCGCCGTGATCGTCTCTATGTCGATGTCCGGCAGACTCTCATAGTTGATGGTCTCCCTGCGATAGTCAAGGTTCCAGGTGAGCAGTTTGTAAGCGGGGCCATTTGCCAGCCGCAGATTGATGCGATTCGCCTCGCTGTCCGAGAGAACGGTTGTGTTATCGGAGTTCGCCACGCTATGAGTCAACCGCGCTTCCGCGCGGACTGCTGAACCGAAGTCGCGGAGAAGATAGGGGCTCACAAAAAACGTCTTCGTCGTGGTGCGGTTTCCGGTGGCGTTGACGTTGCTTTCCGCGATGGGACCTCGGAGGGAAATGTTCGCCTGGTCGACAGTAACGCCGGCATCGACAAATAGCAGTTGCTTCGCAAGCTCCGCCTGGCCGGTGGCGTGGAGCCGTTGGTATGTCTGGTATTCCGTCTGCCCCCGCGCGTGGTAAATGGCCTCGGGAGCATACGCGGCATTGAATCTCAGCCGGGTTCCGGTCGCGGCGATCGAAATCCCAGGGCTGACTTGCGTGACCCAGTCACCCTGCTTCACTGCGTCCGGTGTCAGCGACACATTGTCGGTATAGGTTTCTCCTGCCGACAGCGTGGGGACGATTTCCCATTTGGCGGCCCAGGCAGGGCAGGAGAGCAGGGCAGGCAGCGCGGCGGACAGCGACAGGAACCGCTTCAGGTGATGGCGGGCGTCTGCGCCGCCCGGGCTGGCCTGCCGCCGTCTCTGGGCGTCACTTCGCGCCTTGGCCATAGCCCCCGTAGTAGTATCCCAGCCGGGAGCCTTCGCCCTTGTTGAGCAGCAAGCCGGCGACGTTGCTCGATTCGATACGGCCCAGCGCGTCCCTGAGTGTCGCTTCGGTGGTCTTCCCCGCTTCCACCACCATGACGATCTGCCCCATCCGGCTCGCCAGGACGCCGGCCTCGCTCGCGGCGAGGAGCGGCGGGGAGTCGAAGATGATGATGCGGTCGTGATAGCGCGCGGCCATTTCCTGGAGCAGCTCGCGCATCGCCTCGCTCGCCAGTAGCTCGGTGGCGCGCCGGTGTGCGGCGCCTGCCGGCAGGAGCGTGAGCTTGCCGATGTCGGTCCTGCACAACACCTCCGCCAGGTCGATCCGGCGATCGAGCAGCACGTCCATCAATCCCTTTTCCGCTTCGAGGCCGAGCGCCTGTGGAATGGACGGCTTGGCCACGTCGGCGTCCACCAGCAGCACGGTGTGGTCGATTTCCAGGGCAATGCTGATCGCGAGATTGATCGCGCAGAACGTCTTCCCTTCCCCCGCCAGCGAACTCGTCACCAGCACGAGGTTGGCCGGCACGCCGTCCCTGGGGTTGTCCACGTTCGTCAGGATCCGTCGCTTGATGCGACGGAAACCCTCGGCGATCGGGGTGCGCTCGCCGTCGGGGGTGATCATGCTCTGCCGGCGCAGCCGCTCCGGATCGATCCTGTGAATCCGGGCGGTCGTATCGGCGGGAAGCGCGGGCCAGGTCTTCGATTCCGCCGCGAGATCCTTGTCCCCGGCAGAGTCGATGCGCAGGCTCATGTCGCCGGCGGCCCGTTCGATCCGGTTCGGCTCGAGCGGGCCGGCTTCCCGACCCGCCGCCGGGGGCTTTCGCTGCGGCTGGGGAACCGACTCCAGCAGGTCTGCCACCCTTTCGATGATGCTCATCCTAGACCCTCGACGCCGTCAGGACGAGCGACAGCATGACCGCGACGTAAGCCGAGAGCAGGCTCGCCAGGGAAATCAGGAGCGCGACCAGTCCCCGGGTCCGGCGGGTTCCCTGCGCGCCGGTTCTCGCCATGATGACCGTCCCAAGCACGTGCAGCCCGCTCACCTCCCGCAGCCTGCGCTCGTCATTGAATGTGGGCCTGAGCTGGCTGATCAGAAAGGCAACCCCGAGCCCGCCGCCGAGCGCCGCGAGCAGGACGAGCGACGCCAGCAGCAGGCGGTTGGGCGCCTTGGGTACGAGCGGCACCCGGGGCGGATCGATTACCCGGAAGTTCATCACGCTCGATCTCGTTTCCATTTCACCGGAAATCTGGGCCGATTCGCGCCGCGACAACAGGCTCTCGTAGTTTTTCTTGGTCACTTCGTAGTCCCGCGTGAGCTGCGTGTACTCGGCGTCGACCTGAGGCACGGCATTGGCCGCCGCTTTCAGCTCGTTATAGCGCTTGTCGTACTCTGCCACCCGAGCCCTCATGCCGGCCACGTTCGCTTCGGCCGACGCCAGGGCGACGGTCAACTGCTGATGGACCGGGTCCTGAGCCTGGGCTGCGCTCGGCGAGGGCTTTCTCAGCTTGGCCTCCGCCTTCTTCTGCTCCTTCAACCGGGCAATGGTGCGCACGGCGGCGACGATGTCGGGATGCTCCTCGGTGTAGTTGAGCCGCAGGCCGTCGAGCTTCTGCTCGAGGGCCTGGACGCGGACGTCGATCTCGGGATTGATCCCCACTTCGGCGCTGCTCTCGCCCAGCAGAGACGGAATCGCCTCGTCACCGGCAAGCTGCTTCTTGATCGCGTCGCGGCTGTTTTCAGCTTCTTTGAGTTCCAGCGTTGCCTCCCTCAGGGCGGCCTGCGCCTCGACCAGCCGCGTGTAGTAGTCGCGCCGGTCGCCGGCCATGAGCCCCATGTGCCGGCGCCTGAACTCGGTCACCGCTTTCTCGGCCGCTACCAGCTTCTCGATGTAAGTCTTGAGTTGCTCGTCGATGAAACGTCGCGCCGCTTCGGAGTCTTTTCGCTGGTCGCCCAGGGTCCCTTCCATGAACAGCGTGAGCAGCGACTGCACCACCCGCTTGGCTTCCTGCGGGTCCTTGTCGGTATAGGCGATGATGTAAAGGTTCTCGCGGCCGGCGCCCTTGATGGCGAGTTCCCTGGTCAGGCGGGTAATCAATTTCTCCCGGTCCTCGGTGGTCTTGAGCTCGATGTCCATGTCGGCCATCCGGATCACCTTCTCCAGGTTCGGGCGGCTGATCAAGGTTTGGCTCATCATCGCGACCATTTGGTCGACGTTGGGCTGGACCGTGAGGCCGGCCAGCAGGGGCCTCAACACCGACTGGGTGTCCACGTAGACCCGGGCGGAAGCCTCGTAGCGGTCCGGCGCCAGGTACACGGCGGTCCAGCCCCCCACCGCAGCGACCCAGGCAAAGGCCACCGCGTACCATCGGTAGCGCCAGATAGCCTTCAAGTGGGAGAGCAGTTGGTCGACCAGCTCGTGCATTAGTCGGATCCTCCGGATCCTTTCGTCCAGGCGCGGTTGAGCTTAACACGGAAAACTAAGCAAAATTCGTACCGCGCAAAGTCTCACCCCAGGACGGCAACTGCCGGAAATGCCCCGGATTGCGGCAGGGACGAGCCCTGTCGGCACTCGCAAGGATCGGGACTCCGATTGAGATATCGCCCCGGGGGCGAATTGCCGCCATGCCGGCGGCTAGAAAAAGCTCTGCGGAATGACCAGAACGTCACCGGGGCGCATCGCCACATTGGCCGACAGGTCGCCCCCCCTGATGAGATCGATCAGCCGCACTCCGAACTGCTGGGTCTTGCCGCCGCCGGTGCGCAGGATGCTGGCTCTGTTGCCATCCGCAAAGTCGGTGATGCCGCCCACGGCGATCATGACATCCAGAAGGGTCATGTTTTCACGGTAGGCGAGCGCCTGGGGCTTGGCCGCCTCGCCGATGACGCGGACCTGCTGGCTGTAGGGCCCGACGAAACCGGTGACGATGACCGTGACCACCGGGCTCTGGACATACTTGGCCAGGGCTTTTTCGATGTCCCGGGCAAGCTCCGTCGCGGTCTTGCCGCTCGCCGGCAGATCTTCCACCAGCCGCGTGGTGATCTTTCCGTCGGGGCGCACCGGAACGACCATGGACAATTCCGGAGTACGCCACACGACGATGTTGAGCGTATCGCCCGGGCCGACCAGATAGGGCGCGTCGGTCCCGCTTCCAGGTTCCTCCAGCGGAGGATAGACCGTAGCGCATCCTCCCAAGCCGAGCACCGAAGCTACCAGCCCTAAGGCCGACCAATCCCTGAAGCTCACAGCGTGTTCTCCTTCCACAATCCAATCGACCAGACGTGCCAACAACTCACTTAGTTCCTCTTCGTACCTCTTTCCTCCTAGTACCTGTTTGATCGAGAGTTTATTGGATTCACCAGATACGAGCAAACGGTCGCTACCGGGGCGTGATTCTCATGACCTTGGACGGCTCATTTCTTTGTCAACACGCGGGGACCCTACGCGTCGCTGACGACTTGCGACTGAAAGCAGGACGAGTCACCGATACGGATCAAGGCTGGTGGCTGATTGGTGGCGGTAGCGCCCATAGCGGCGGGCCGGATCAGTAATAGCGGTGCATGGAGCGGGCTAGCCGACCACTTTGCGGCTGTCGTGAGTGGTGTCGACCGCCTTTGCGAAGCCGATGGGCCACGCAAAAAAGTCCCGGGGAGGACCCGGGACTTTTTCGCTCGGTCGCGATCGACCGAAACTGCTTAGCTCAGGCGTGCCGGCGGCGGGCGAAACCGATGGATTGACGGCGGGCTTCGACTCAGGCCGACTTGCGGCGCCGAAAGTTCAGGCTCGCTTACGCCTGCTCAATCCGAAACCCACCAAGCCCAGCCCCAGAAGGGCCAAGGTCCCAGGCTCCGGAATTGGTGCTTCAGAGACGGTAACGCTCGCGTTCACCAATTCCCCGGTTTGAGTGCCTACCTCGCCCAGGAATAAGGCAGTGGTGGAGGTGATGGAAACCGGCGAAGCGAAGCCAACTCCGAGGGAGCCGCCATCGCCCAAAGTCAGCCAGCCGAACACGTTATCCGTATTGAACAGACCCGGAAACGAACCATCCCGGGTGTTCAGCGTCGCAAGCCCAGCATTGATTGTATTCGCGGCGAGGGACCCAGACGTCGGGCCGGGACGGCCCGCGGTCGGCTGAAAGGCCGGGTCCGCAGTCGGCCGGATTGCTCCCGTGGTGAAGACAAACATCGATCCGAACACCCGGTCTCCCGTCGTAGCGTAGCTCCCATCGTTGTCTAGAAAGACGAAATCGAGGTCGAATCCCGAGAAGACTCCCGGGGATCCTCCCGTTCCGCTGCTGCTGTCGGTTATGACCAGCGACCCGATCTGTGTAAGCCCGAGCCCGCCGAGGGCGGCTCGAAATACGGTGGTCTGCCCGTCCAATCCCTGGTCGGTTAACGTGACGGGAGCGGCGCCTGCGGAAACGCTCGACAAGCCGAGCAACAGTGATATCAGGGATATCAGGGTTCTCTTCATAATGTTCATCTCCTTGAGGCAACGAACTTATTTCGACCCAAACCCAACACATCAGTTGGGACCAATTGTCGTGCACTTGGACATCAACGCATTTGCCATGCCATCGGCATGTGAATCTTCTACAATCAATGCCTTAAATGGATAGATTGAGCCGGAAGGGCTGGTTCGCAGGTTGTAGTGTAAAAAATCCCGACAAAAACCGCGGCCGATCGCTGTTTCGAGGAGGGGGAGGCCGCGGATAGCTGGAATTTCCGCAATGCCTTGGGGCGCTTGACAACGCGCGGCGAATCAGTCTCGTCCAGCGCTTCCCGGAACCTGCCTTGCACGAGCAACGACGCCCCAGGCTCCGGCAGTGCCTTCCCGGGGTCGCCGTCTAATTTCCCAACTGCCTTAGCAGGCTCCTCGCCTCGGCCTGCTGCGGAAACTTCGCATCGATCGCCAGCAACCGCTCGAGTTCGCTGCGCGCCTTCGACTTGTCGCCGGCCTTGAGCCAAGCCTGAGCGAGATGGAAGCGGATTTCGTGGGCGTCAGGCGCGGCCGCAACCGCCTTTTGCAGCAACTCGAGCCCGCGGGAGGTGTTGCCCTGCTCGACCAGTATCCAGCCCAGCGTGTCGGCGACCGCGGGGCTGTCGGGCTTGAGCTTGTAGCCGCGCTCGGCGGTTTCCACCGCTCGCTTATCCTTCACCTGCTGATAGGCCCAGGCGAGGTTGTTCAGCACCAGAACGTTATCGGGTTGTTTCTGCAGCACCCATTCGTAGTGCTCGATCGCGCCCTGGTACTTGCCGCCCCTGAGGCTGACGTCGGCGGCGTACAGCCGCACCGCCACGTCGTCGGGCGACTGTTTCAGCCATTGTCCCAGCCGCCGCTCCGCCTCGTCCGGCTTTCCGGCTTGCGCATAGGCCGCGTGTATCTTGACGGCGAGCAATCCGCTCTTGCCGATGCTGTAAGCGGTTTCGTAAGCCTTGGCGGCCTGCGGAAACTTCTTCTCCGCCATCAGCACGTCGCCTTCGAGGACGAAACCCAGCGGAGACTTGGCCGCCTGTTTCTGCACTTGGCGCGCAATCTTCATCGCCTCCGGAAAACGCCCGGCGCGAACCTCCAGTTCGGCCAGCGCCAACTGCGCGTCGACGAAATCCGGTTTCAGCGACAGCGCTTTTTTCAGCGTGCTCGCCGCTGCCTGGTCGGCATTGGCCGCCTGCGCAGTGGCGAGACGGTATAGCGCGACCGGTGAAGTGGGCTGCAGCGTAGCAAGCTTGCGATAGGTTACAAGCGCCTGTTCCTTGTCCCCGGCGGCGATCTGGATCGCGCCCAGCACATCGAGCACCTCGAAGTTATCAGGGCTGACCGCTTGCGCCTGCTGCGCGGCCTCCAGCGCTTTCTTCGCGTCCCCGCCCTGGGCGTAAGAGCGCGCCAGCATCAGTTGCGGCTGCACCGAGCCCGGGCTCGCCTTGCGGGCGCGCTCCAGCCAGTCGATCTGTTCCTTCCGGGTGGCGCCGATGCGCGGGCCCAGGCTGGCGAGCGTGAGCAGCGCCTGCACGTTGTCCTGGTCCTTCTCGAGAATCGCCTCGATCCGGCGGCGCGCAGCCTTGGGATTCTTCTCCTGCAGGTC
>JBATEB010000398.1:0-5400 GCA_049663805.1 Burkholderiales bacterium
GCGACGGCGAGCGCGAGCACCGCCGTCGCGGCGCAGGTCCACGCGCCGGAGCGCGCCCACGGATGGCGGGCAGCGTAGCGCAGGCCGGCCCCCCGGCGCCTCACGCCTTCCACCTCACGCGAATCTCGAATTGCACGATCGCGGCGCCCCGCGCCCCGCGCGTGCCCTGCTTGGAGAGCAGCACCTCGGCGAAGCGCGGCTCCTTCTCGAGCTCGAGCAGAAACCCCGTCAGCGATTCGGCGCTCGGCGACTCGGCGACGAGAAGCGCTTCTCCCTCGCGCGGCTTGTGATGGAGGCTCACGAGGTTGACGTTCCGGGGAAGGCGCTCGGCGAGCCAGGCGAGCAATTGCGGGGTCCCCCAGCCGCGCAGGCCGGAGAGCTTGTTCAAGGCGTAGACGCGCCGGCGCATGGACTCCATTTCCGACTGCGGCGGCAAAGCCTCGCGCTGGGCGGAAGCGGCGACACGCCGCTCGAGCTGCGCGAGGCGAGCTTCCAGGCGCGGGCGCTCGTCGCGAGCTTCGAAAAAGCTCACCGCGAGCCCCGCCGCAAGGACCGCGAAAGCGAGCGCGGATGCCCATAGCGCGGCGGCCAGCGGCAGCGCCGTGCGCCCGGGCGCATCGATGAAGGTCGCGGTGATTCTCATCGCTGCAAAGCCGCCGCGAGGCAGGGCAGCGCGTCCAGGCTCCCGGGAAAAGGTGCGACGCCGAGATCCTCCGCCGACAGGCGCGCGCAGGGCTCGTGCAAGCGCGCGTCGAGCGCATCGGCCAGCTTCCGGGTCTCCCCGCCCCCTGCGACGAAGAGCCGAGTCACGCTGCGCCGGGGATCGCCGTGCACGTAGGCGAGGATGGAGCGCTCGACTTCGAGGGCGATCTCGCCGTGGTCCTCCGCCGCGATTCGCCAGCGGGAGCGCGCGTAGCGCGGGCACCCTCGCGAATCCCAAAGCCACAAGGACCATCCGTCCGGCGCGAGCGCAACCAGGCCGCCGCTCGCTTGCGCAAAACGCTCCTGAAAGCAATTGAACAGGCGGCTCGCATGCGCGCTCATGCTCCAGGCGACGATGCCGGCCCGATCGAGCGCCTCGATCAGCAACACCTGCCACCCCTCGTCCGCGGCCATGCCGAGGAGGAGGGGCCTGCCCGCCTCGTCCTCCATCGGCTGGCAGGCGTAGCGCTGCGCTCCGTTCAGACCCTGGCGCCCGAAACGCAGGCGCACCAGATCGAGTTGCGCCGCGCGCGTTTTCGGCATCTGGTCGAGCTCGAACGTCCCCCAAAGGACGGCCGCATCGGGAAGGGAGACGTGCACCGGCAGGTAGCGCCGTGCCAGGTTTCCGGCGACACTCCCCAGAGCGGCGGCGAGCGACGCGGCGGCCTGCGGCGAAGGCGCGCCGGAGAAAAGCGGTTCATCGAGCCTCGCCTCCGCCGAGGCCTGCACCCGCCACCCGCCGGCCGCGGCGGCGAGGCAGGCGACGCCCAGGCGCTCGCGTCCGATCGCGATGCCCGCGGTCATCGAAGCCCGCCGCGCGCGCTCAATCCACGAACGTGACACGGTTGATTTCCTTGAGCGTGGTCTCGCCGGCGAGGGCCTTGGCGACGGCCGAGCGCCGCAGCGTGATCATGCCTTCCTCCACCGCCGCCGCCTGCAGCTCGGCGGCCGGCCGGCGCTCGATGATCATCTGGCGCACGCGCACCGACAAGTCGAGCAATTCGGTGATCGCGGCGCGGCCGCGATAGCCCGTGCCGTGGCAGCGCTCGCATCCGGCGCCCTCGAACCACTGGTGCTCGCGATGGCGGGCCGGCTCCAGGCCCGAGATCTCGAGCAGTTCCGCATCGGCGCCCGCCTCCCGGCGGCATTGCGGGCAGATCAGGCGCACCAGGCGCTGCGCCATGACGCAGTTCAGGGCCGACACGAAACTGTATACGTCCACGCCCATATGGGAAAAGCGGCCGATCACGTCGAAGGCGTTGTTGGCGTGCACCGTGGTGAACACCAGGTGCCCGGTGAGGGCCGACTGCACGGCGATCTGCGCGGTCTCGGCGTCGCGGATCTCGCCCACCATGATCTTGTCCGGATCGTGGCGCAGGATCGAGCGCAGCCCGCGCGCGAATGTGAGCCCCTTCTTTTCGTTCACCGGGATCTGCACGATGCCCTCGAGCTGGTACTCGACCGGATCCTCGATGGTGATCATCTTTTCCTCGCCCGAGTGGAGCTCGGAGAGGGCGGCGTAGAGCGTGGTGGTCTTGCCGCTCCCCGTCGGGCCGGTGATCAGGACCATGCCGTAGGGCTCGCGCACCGCGCGGCGGAATTTCTTCAGAACCTCGTCCGCCATTCCCAGGCTCTCCAGCCGCAGCCCGCGCAGCCCCTGGGTGATGGCGGACTTGTCGAGGATGCGCACCACGACGTCCTCGCCGAAGACGCTCGGCATGATCGAGATGCGGAAATCGATGTCGCGCGCGCCCAGGCGGAGCTTGAAGCGGCCGTCCTGAGGCACGCGCTTTTCGGCGATGTCGAGCTCGGCCATCACCTTGAGGCGCGAGATGAAGGCGCCGTGGTGACGCCGGTCGAGCGTTCCTATCGCCGGGTAGAGGACGCCGTCGATGCGGTACTTGACCACGATCCCGCCCTCGTAGGTCTCGATGTGGATGTCGCTCGCGCGCTTGGCGAGAGCGTCGAGCAGGAGCGTGTTGATGAGGCGCACCACCGGGCTCGATACGTCCCCCAGCTTCTCGAGCGAGACCGTTTCCTCCCGGCCCTCCTCCGTCTCCTTGACCATCACCAGGCGAAAGTCCTCGGAAACCCCCTTGAGCACTTCCGCCGTGCCTTCCGAGCGCTTGAGCACGGACTGGATCGCTGCCGCGCTCGCAAGAACCAACTTGACGCGCAAGCGGGTCAGATGCCCGAGCCGGTCAGGCAGCGCGAGGTCGTAAGGATCGGAGATCGCCACCTCGACCGTGGACCCGTTGAGCCGATAGGGGATCGCGCCGAGCGCGTAGGACTGCGCCGCGGGCAGGTGCTCGAACAGCTCCGGGGTCACGGTAAAGCCGCTCAAGTCCGCGTAGGGAAGTGAAAACTGCTCGGCGAGGGCTTGCGCAAGCTGCTCGGCGTCGATCGCGCCCTCACGAACCAGGCGCTCGCCGAGCTGGGCCTCCCCTTCCTCGGACGCGATCTGCGCCTCGCCGACCCAGCGCCGTTCGAGCAGAATGTCGGCGAGCCGGCGCGGCCGAAAAGGATGCCTCATCGGGCTCACTTGATGATGTCGGCCATGTGGAACACGGGAAGGTACATGATGACGATGATGGCGCCGATCAGCAGCCCCATCAGCAGCATCAGCAGCGGTTCGATGAGCGCCATGATACGCGCGAGCCGGCCGTCGAGCGTCTCGTCGTAGAACTGCGCCACCTGGGCCAGCATCGCGTCGAGCCCGCCGGAGGCCTCTCCCACCTCGATCATGCGGCACGCCATCGCGGGCATGAGCGCGCTCGAGCGCACGGCCTGGGCGAGGCTCGATCCTTCGGTCACCAACTTCGTCGCCGTCTCGAGGCGATCCTGATACAGCCGGCTGGCGATCGAGCTCGCGGCGGTGCGCAGCGCCTCGACCAGGGGCGTGCCTCCCGCGAGCAGGGTGGAAAGGGAGCGCGCGAGCTGGGCCGCGGCGACGATACGCGCCAGCTCCCCGAGGTAGGGCAAGCGCTCGCGCAAGCCGTCCAGCCGGCGCCGCCCCGCATCGGTGGACTGCCACCGCCGCCAGGCCCAGACCGCCGTTGCTCCGATGACGGCGAGCGCGGGTCCGGCAACGTAGAAGTAATCGACGACCGACAGCAGCACGCGCGTCGGAAGCGGCAGCGCCGCGCCGAGGTCGGCGTACATGGCGACGAATCGCGGCATCACGAACGCAAACAGCACCGCGAGAATGACAACCAGGGCGACCAGCAGGAATATCGGGTACGCCAGCGCTTGCCCGATCTTCCTGCGCAGCGCCACGCGGTGGCGGAGATACTCCTGATACCGGGAGAGCACGCGGGTGAGATCGCCCGTCTTTTCCCCGGTTCGCAATGCGGCAAGGTACAACCGGTCGAACGCCTCGGGATGCCGCGCGCAGGCATCGGAGAAAGGGACGCCGTTTCGCACGTCCCCATGCACGCGCTCGAGGATACGCCCCAGCGCCCGGCTGTCGGGCCGGTCCGAGGCGAGGGCAAGGGCGTCCGGAACGGTCAATCCGGCGCGCACCAGCGCCATGAATTCCTGGTTGAAAAGCGCAAACTCCTCGGGCGGCACCCGGCGCGGGCGCACGCCGAGGCCGCTGCGCTTCGGCCGCGCCCGCTGAAGAGCCAGGCCGCGATCGGACAGCTCCGCGCGCAGCGCCTCCTCGGACGCGGCAACGCTTTCGCCCTTGAGACAGGAACCGTTCTCGGCGAGCGCGGTATAGGCGTAGAGTGGCATGAGGTCATGCCCGGCCGGAGTGACGCGTCAAGAATATCAGAATACTCAAGACGATCCGGCGCTTCAAGGCTCCTTTGCATCGAAGCGTGGGAGAATGCCACGGCGTTAGAATGGGCGCCATGCTGTATCGCGCCGTCCGGCCGCTGCTCTTCTCACTCGATCCGGAAACGGCGCACCGCCTGAGCCTTTGCTCCCTGGACGCTCTGCAGCGCCTCGGTCTCGCCGCGCGTTTCGCCCCGGCGCTGCCGCGCCTGCCGGTGCGCGCCATGGGACTGGACTTTCCCAATCCCGTGGGCCTGGCGGCGGGCCTCGACAAGAACGGCGAGCACATCGACGGACTCGCCGCCCTGGGTTTCGGTTTCCTGGAAATCGGCGCGGTGACGCCGCGCCCGCAACCGGGCAATCCCAGGCCGCGCCTGTTTCGCCTGCGCGAAGCCGAGGCGCTCATCAATCGTCTCGGCTTCAACAATCGCGGCGTCGACTCGCTCGTGGAAAACCTCCGCGGCTGCGGCTACCGCGGCGTGCTCGGGGTCAACATCGGGCGAAATTTCGATACGCCCAACGAGCGCGCCGCCGACGATTACGTCGCCTGCCTGCGCAAGGTCCATGCGCACGCGAGCTTCGTCACCGCCAACGTCTCCTCGCCCAACACCCGCGACCTTCGGGCGCTGCAAGCGCCGGACAGCTTCGATACCCTCATCGCCGCGCTCGCCGCGGAACGCGACGCGCTGGCGGCTCGCCACGGCAAGCGCGTTCCGCTGGCGGTGAAGATCGCCCCCGACGCCGACGAAGGCGCGCTCGAAATGATCGCCGACCGCGTCATCTCGCGCGGCATCGACGCGGTGATCGCGACCAATACCACCGTGTCGCGCGAAGGTGTCGAGCACCTGCGGGCGAGCGCCGAGCAGGGAGGTCTGTCCGGCGCGCCGCTCAGGGCGCGCGCCACGGCGGTCGTCGCGCGCC
>JBATEB010000399.1:0-8215 GCA_049663805.1 Burkholderiales bacterium
GATCCAGTTCGAGGAGCCCCAGATCCACCTGCTCGCCGTGCGCAACATCGTCGACGCGGTGATCAACCCGCAGTTCAGCGTCGAAGTCTTCAACCGCACGGTCAAGGGCTTGCGGGCGAAGACCGAGGTGTGGTGCCACAGCTGCTGGGGCAATCCCTCGCAGCAGCGCATGTTCGCGGCCGTGCAGAGCTACAAGCCGGCGCTCGAGCTGTTCAACAAGGTCGACGCCGACGTCATCACCTTCGAGTCGTGCAGCGCCGGCGGCATGGATCTCGAGGCCTTCGGCAAGACCATCGCCGACAAGAAGATCGCCATCGGCGTCATCGATCACCACACCCTCCAGGTCGAGCGGCCGGAGGAGATCGCCGATCACATCCGCCGGGCGCTCAAGCACATCCCCGCCGAGCGCCTGGTCATCAGCTCGGACTGCGGCATGGGGCGCGAAGGCATGAGCCGGCGGCATGCCTTCTACAAGATGGCGTCGCTGGTGCAGGGGACCAACATCGTGCGGCGCGAACTGGGGCTGCCGGAAGCGCAGTGCCTCGCCGCGGACGAGCGTTATTCGCTGGTCGTGCCGACCAAGTGAGCGGGCGCATATGAAAAAAGACATGGAAGAGCGCCTCGCCATCCGCGAGCTGGTCGAGAACTGGGCGGTGTGGCGCGATGCCATGATGTGGGACCGGTTCCGCACGGTCTGGCACCCGGAGGGGCAGATGTGGGCCACCTGGTTCCAGGGTTCCTACGAGGAATTCATCCGGGTGAACAAGGAGGGTTACGCGCGCGGCGTTCGCATCCATCACATGCTCGGCGGGTCCTCGATCGATATCAAAGGCAAGCGCGCAATCGCCCAGACCAAGATGACGATCTCGCAGCGCGCGCCGGTCGAGGACGTGGTGTGCGACGTGCTCTGCACCGGCAGGTTTTACGATTTCCTCGAAAAGCGCAAAGACCGCTGGGGCCTGGTGCTGCGCCGGCTCTTCTACGAGAAGGACAGGCTCGATCCGGTCGATCCCGCCGCGAAGCTCGAGCTCGACCCGGCGCTCCTCGCGCGCTTCCCGGTCGGCTACCGCCACCTCGCCTATCTGCAGACCAAGGTCGGCTACAAGGTGAAGGAGGACATGCCGGGCCTCGACGGGCCGGAGGCCGAAGCGCTGTATGCGCTCGGCGCGGCGTGGCTGAAGGGCAAGCCGCTCCGATCTTGAAGGGGAGAAGACATGTCGTTCGCCGACAAATTCAATCTGTTGAACGAGTTCAACATCCTGCGCATCATCTGCGGGGCGTTCTTCGTTCCGCACATCTACGCCAAGTTCTTCGTGCCCGAGGCGCTCGGTTTTTTCGTCGCGGCCAAGTTCAAGCCGCCGAAGTTCTGGCTGTACACCGCGTGCGTCATCGAGATCGTGCTCGCGATCGGCTTGATTCTCGGCGTCTACACGACGTACGTCGGCTGGATCGCGGCGATTCATCTTGGCGTCGCCGCTGCAGGCGTCTATCGCGTGACCGGCGGGAAGTGGCTCTGGAACATCGGCGGATACGAGTATTGCCTCTTCTGGGCAATCTGCTGTGTCGTCGTGGCGATGCACGGGTGAGCGGCATTTCGGGGATGAAAAGATGATCAACGCGGCCATCGTGGGATTGGGCTGGTGGGGCAAGACGCTGGTGGAGTCGCTCGCCGACGGGAGCGACCTCATGCGCTTCGTCTCCATGACGACACGGACGGTGTCGCCGGAAGTCGAAGCTTTCGCCAAACAGCATAAGCTTCGCCTGCTCGACAGTTACGAGGCGGTGCTCCGCGATCGGTCGATCGATGCGGTCGTGCTGGCGACGCCGCCTTCCGGACACGTCAGGCAGATCCTCGCGGCGGCGGCGGCCGGCAAGCACGTTTTCTGCGAAAAACCGTTCTCGTACTCCAAGAAAGAGGCCGAAACGGCGGTGGAAGCCCTGATCAAGGCCAGGCGTACGCTCGGCGTCGGCTACAACCGCCGCTTCCATCCCGAAATGGCGAAACTGCGCGAGCGGATTCGCGCGGGCGACCTGGGCGTCATCCAGCACATCGAATGCAATATGGCGCATCCCAACGCGCTGTACTACAAGCCGGCGGCGTGGCGCGGCACGAACAAGGAGGCGCCGGTCGGGGGCCTGGCGTCGCTCGGGGTGCATGCGGTCGATGCCTTCATCGACCTGTGCGGCGAGTACGATCGCGTCTATTGCCAGAGCTTCGCGCGCGTCGTGCAGGGCGAGATCGACGACACCACCTCGATGCTGTTCCGGATGAAAGCCGGCATGTCGGCCTATCTCAGCACGATCACCACCTCGGGCCCCGGTTTCAGCTTCCAGGTTTTCGGCTCCAAGGGTTGGCTGCGGCTCGAAGGCGTCACGCACGTCGCGGGCGCCTCGTCCGAGGAGCGGCGGACGCAGCTCTTCGGCGCCTGCAAGCTCCAGCCGCTCAAGGGTCCGCTGGAAGTGTGGCAGGCCGAAAAGCTGGACGTCACCCGCGCCTGTTTCGAGGCGTTCGCGCGCGCGGCCGGGGGCGGCCCGCCCTTTCCCATTACGTCCGACCAGATCGTTCACGGCGCCTCGGCCACCGAAGCGATCATCCGCTCGGCTGGTTCCGGCAAAGTGGAAAACGTTCTCTGAACTCAGTCGTATCAAAGGCGAGCATCACATGGATCTCGGCAACGGTCTCGGCCACCTGACCTATTCGACTCTCGTCCACCCCGGCGATACCTGGGAGGAAATGTGGACGAGCCTCGCCACCTACGTGCCCAAGGTCAAGAAGCGCGTCGCCCCGAACGTGCCGTTCGGCGTGTCGCTGCGGCTGTCGGCGAGATCGGCGGAAACCCTGGTCAACAGTCGCGCCGAGCGCGACAAGCTCAAGCAATTCCTCGCCGACAACGAGCTGTATCTCTACACCGTAAACGCCTTCCCCTACGGGCCGTTCAAGAACCAGGTCGTCAAAGAGCAGGTGTACGAGCCCGACTGGCGCAGCGAGGAGCGCACCCGCTACACCATGAATGTCGCCGACGTGCTCGCCGACGTCGTGCCCGAAGGTGTGTCGCCCTCGATCCAGAGCGCGCCCCTCGGCTTCAAGCCGCGCGTGACGGGCCCCGACGTGGTGGCGAGCTATACGCAGCACGTGCTGCGCGTGGCGGCCCACCTGGTCGCCCTGGAAGCCCGCACCGGTCGCACGGTGACGCTCGCGCTCGAGCCGGAACCCTTTTGCTTTCTCGAGACCACCGACGAGGCGGTCGCCTACTTTACGAAGTACCTCTATTCAGGCGCGAGCGCGACGGTGCTCGCGAAGCTCGCCGGCCTTCCGATCTCGGAAGCGCACATCGCGCTGCGGCGGCATGTCGGGGTGGTGTTCGACATCTGCCATCAGGCGGTCGTCTACGAGGACATTTCCGAGTCCCTGCAAAAACTCGTCGATGCGGGAATCCCGATCTTCAAGCTGCAGGAAGCCGCGGCGATGCGCGTTCCGGAGGTCACGCAGAAAATCGTCGACACGCTCGCGCGTTACGCCAAGACGATCTATCTCACTCAGACGGTACAGAAGAAGGACGGCAAGCTCACGCGCTTCCTCAATCTGGAGGACGCCTTCCGGGCCTGGAAGAACGACCCCGGGCCGCGCGAATGGCGCACCCACTTTCACGTTCCGGTCTTCCTCGACAATCTGGGAGAGTTGGGCACGACGCGCTTCGCCATCGAGGACGCGCTCAGGTTCCACAAGGCGAACCCGCTCTCGCGGCAGCTCGAGATCGAAACCTATACCTGGGACGTGCTGCCCGAGCATCTGAAGACCGGCGACATCGTCGATTACGTCACGCGCGAGATCGAATGGGTTCGCGGCCAGCTCGCTTCCTGAAGGAAACACCATGAAGCTTGGATTCATCGGCACCGGACGGATGGGCCAGGCGATGGCCCGCCGCCTCATCGAGGCGAAACACGATGTCGCTCTCTTCAATCGCACTCCCGCCAAGATCGGTCCGCTGGTCGAGGCCGGCGCGCAAGCGATGGCTTCGCTCGCACAGGCGGCGCAGTACGGCGAGGCGGTGTTTACCATGCTCGCCGACGACGCGGCGCTCGAAGATGTCACGGGGCAGAAAGGCGGATTGCTCGATTCGCTCCCGCAAGGTGGCGTGCATATCTGCTCGGGCACGCACGGCATCGGCGCCATTCGCAGGCTCAAGGCGGCGCATTCCGCGCGCGGCCAGGTTCTCGTTGCCGCTCCCATGCTCGGCCGGCCCGAGATGGTGGCCTCCGGCCAGGCCGGCATGGTGATCGCGGGCCCGGCCGGGGCCCTGCGGCGCTGCGCGCCTTTGTTCGCGGCGATCGCCCGGCGCAGCATCGAGGTCGGCGCCGAGCCGGAGGCCGCGACCGCGATCAAGATCGCCAACAATTTCGTGCTCGGCTGCGCGATCGAAGCGATGGGAGAGGGTTTCTCCCTGGTCCGGAAGTACGGCGTCGCGCCGCAGGTGTTGAACGAGGTCATGACCGACGGCCTGTTCGCCTGCTCCGCGTACAAAGCCTACGGCAAGATCATCGTGGAGGAGACCTACGATCGCGTCGGCCAGATGGCCTTGCTGGGCTTGAAGGATGCGAATCTCGCGCTTGCCGCGGGCGAAGCGGTCGGGGTGCCGCTGCCGAGCGGCAATGTCTGGCGCGATCGCCTGGTCGGCGCGGTCGCTCACGGTGACGGGGGCAAGGACTGGGCGGTGATGGCGCTGGAACAGGCGCGCGCGAGCGGGCTGGCGTGAACCCCGCGCGTTGCGCGGGGGCTGGCGTCGAGTTGATCTTCCTGGCGTTTCTTCTTATCGTTTATCCGCGTTGACGGCCCACATCGCTCGAGTTTTCTTTATACTGAGTGCTTGCAAGACGGGAGGAGCCATCATGGGCAATCGAGGATTGGGCAGCCCGAGGGTCATCGCGGCGGGCTTGGCGCTGCTCGTGGCGCTGCTGCCGGGCGGGGTGGAGGCCGCCGATTTCAAGGGCAAAACCATCGAATTCGTCGTTCCGTTCCCGACCGCCGGGGGATCGGACGTCTGGGCGCGCTTCTTCGCGCCCTTTCTGGCCGAGCACCTGCCGGGCAAGCCGACGGTGGTGGTGAAGAACGTGCCGGGCGGCGGCTCGATCACCGGCACGAACCAGTTCGTCCAGCGCGCGAGGCCCGATGGCCTGTCCATCCTCGGCGCCTCGGGAAGCACCCAGATGCCCTATCTCCTCGACGACCCGCGCGTGCGCTACGAGCTCAAGGACCTGATCCCGATCCTGGTATCGCCCACCGGCGGCGTCGCCTACGTGAACCCGTCGCTCGGCGCCAGGGACGCGCGCGACATCGGCAAGCTGCGCGGCAAGAAGATGAAATACGGCAGCCAGGGGGCCACCTCGCTCGACCTCGTTCCGGTGCTCGCCTTCGAGATCCTGGGTCTCGATGTGGATCCGGTGTTCGGCCTGGCCCGCGGCCCGGCCCGTCTCGCCTACGAACGCGGCGAGTCGCTGATCGATTACCAGACCTCGTCCGCCTATATTCGCAACGTCGTGCCGCTGGTCAAGGCCGGCAAGGCGGTGCCGCTGTTCTCGTGGGGTGTCCTGAACGACAAAGGCGAGTTCGTGCGCGACCCGACCTTCCCGGATCTGCCCCACTTTGCCGAGGCCTATGAAATGGCGTACGGCAAGAAGCCGTCGGGCACGGCCTTCGAGGCCTTCAAGGCATTCGTCGTGGCGGGCTTCGCGGCGCAAAAGCCGATCTTCCTGCCCAAAGGCACGCCGAAGGACATCGTCGACACCTATGTGCAGGCGCTCGACAGGGTCGTGAAGATGCCGGCGTTCAAGCAGAAGGCGGGCGACGAGCTCGGCGACTACGAGCAGGCGGTCGGTCCGGCCGCCCAGCAGGCGATGAAGATCGCGCTCAACATCGATCCCGCGGCGAGGGCATGGGTGAAGGAGTGGCTCGCGCGCCGCTTCGAGGTGAAGTTCGACAAGAAATAGCCTCCTTTGCTCGACGTCATCGGCTCGGCGCTCGTCAATGTCCTGAGCGGTACGCATCTGTTGTACATGCTGCTCGGCGTCGCCGTCGGCCTGATCGTCGGCATCCTGCCGGGCCTCGGCGGCATCGCCGGCATGTCGATCCTCCTGCCGTTCATCTACGGCATGGACACGATTTCGGCGCTCGCGCTGCTGATCGGCCTGCTCGCGGTCGTTCCGACCGGTGACACCTTCACTTCCATCCTGATGGGCATTCCGGGCAGCGCCGCTTCCCAGGCGACGATCCTGGACGGATTCCCGATGGCCAAGCGCGGCGAGGCGGCGCGGGCGCTTTCGGCGGCCTTCTTCAGCTCGATGGTCGGCGGGGTCTTCGGCGCGCTGGTGCTCACCGCCTTCATCCTGGTCGCGCGCCCGGTCATTCTCGCGTTCTCGTCGGCGGAGCTGTTCATGCTCACGGTGCTCGGCCTGGGCATGGTGGGCGTGCTGTCCGGATCGAGCTTCATCAAGGGGCTGCTCTCGTGCGGGCTGGGGCTCCTCATGGGCATGGTAGGCGCGGCGCCGGCGACCGGCGAATGGCGCCTCGCGCTGGGCGTCGAATATCTCGTGGACGGGATTCCGCTCGTCGTCGTCGCGCTCGGCATTTTTGCGATTCCCGAAATCATCGATCTCTTGCGCCGCAACACGGCGATCGCCGAAGTCGCCACCCTCGGCCGCGGATGGGTTTTGGGCATTCGCGACACCCTCAGGGAATGGGGTATCGTGATGCGCTGCTCGGGGATCGGCTGCCTCATCGGGGCGATGCCCGGCCTGGGCGGCGCGGTGGCCGACTGGATGGCCTACGGCCACGCGGTCCAGATCGCCAAGGACAAGTCGCAGTTCGGCCGCGGCGACGTGCGCGGGGTGCTCGCGCCCGAATCGGCGAACAACGCCGTGGCCGGTGGCGCCCTCGTGCCGACGCTGCTCTTCGGCATTCCGGGGTCGGGCAGCACGGCGATCTTCCTCGGCGGCCTGGTGCTCCTCGGCATCCAGCCCGGAATCACGCTGATCGAAACCCGGCTCGACCTCGTCTACACGATCATCTGGACGCTGGCGATCGCCAACGTCATCGGCGCCGGGCTGTGCTTCGCCGCTTCCCCGTTCGTTGCGCGCCTGACCACGCTGCCGTACGCCTACGTCGCGCCCTTCATGCTGATGATCATCTTTTTCGCGGCGTACCAGGCGACGAGCGACTGGGGCGACATCCTGGCGCTGCTTGCCGTCGGCGTGCTCGGGCTCTACATGCGCCGCTTCGGCTGGCCGCGCCCCCCGCTCATCATCGGCTTCGTGCTCGCCCCGGGCGCCGAGAACTATCTCTACCAGGCGATCCAGTTCCACGGCTGGGCATGGCTCGCGCGGCCGGGCGTGCTGATCATCGCGGCGATCACCGTCGCCTCGATGTGGGCCGGTGCCCGCTTCGGCCGTTCCGCGATCGACGAAGGCGGCGAGAGCGGCCGGGTGCGCGATGCCCGGCCGCAGCTCCTGTTCGCGCTCTTCATGGTCGCGGCGTTCTCCTATGCTGTCTGGGATCTGCTGAGATGGTCGTTCCTGACGCAGGCCTTCCCGCTCGCCATTGCGATCACGGCGCTCGCGGGCGCGCTTCTCGTCGTGGCGATCATTTTCAGGGGGCCGGGCGCAAACGCGGTCATCTTCGATACCGAGGCCGAGGCAAAGCCCGGCATGGCATCGATGGGTCATTACTTCGCATGGCTCGCCGGCCTGCTCGCGGTGAGCGCGCTCGCCGGCTTCGTGATCGGCCTTGCCGTCTTCTTCGCGGCGTTCCTGCATTTCAAGGCCCGGGCGCCGGTCGGACGCAACGCGATCCTCACGGCTTCGGCGGTCCTCTTTCTAGCCGCGATGTCCTACATCTTCGTGCTCGATTTTCCGCGCGGCCTGCTCCAGCAGGTCGTGGAGATGCCCTGGCCGTTCAGGTAGTCCCAACCGGCGCGGAAAGCCTGTGGCAGTGGAACGGATCTATCTTGCGCGGCACGGCCAGAGCGAATCGAACCGCGAACGGCGGCTGTGCGGGCAGCAGGACCCCGCCTTGTCCGAGGTGGGGTCGCGGCAGAGCCATCGGCTGGCGCGCGTGCTCGCCGATGTGCCGCTTGCCGCGGTATTCACAAGCACGCTGCGGCGGACCGTGCAGACGGCCGCGCCCACCGCCGCCGCGCACGGGCTGCCCGTGACCGCGCTGCCG